>JAFWYZ010000064.1 GCA_017517465.1 Clostridia bacterium
AGGTTCTGTGATGGCTTCTTCGATTTTCTTCAGCAGATCTTCCCTGCCATCCCCGTTTTCGCTGGAATAGCACAGCACCTGCCAGGGCTGCACCTGCAGTGCCCGGCAAATGGGGGCCAGATGCTTCATCCGTGCACCCCGGCTGATCTTGTCGGATTTGGTAGCCACCACCAGGAAAGGCTGGCCCGTGGCCCGCAGGAAGGAATTCATCTGAATGTCATCCTGGGTAGGCTCATGCCGGATATCCACCAGATGCAGCGTCAGCTTCAGCTCTTCCGTTTCCCGGAAGTACTTTTCCATCATTTCACCCCAGCGCAGCTTTTCCTTTTTATCCACCTTGGCAAAGCCATAGCCGGGCAGGTCCACCAGATGAAAGGCATCATTCAAAAGAAAGATGTTGATCAGCCGGGTTTTGCCGGGGGTAGCGCTGGTACGGGCCAGGGCCTTTCTGCGGCACAGGCTGTTGATGAGGGAGGACTTGCCCACATTGCTCTTGCCTGCC
Organism: Clostridia bacterium; assembly: GCA_017517465.1. GTDB lineage: Bacteria > Bacillota > Clostridia > Christensenellales > Aristaeellaceae > RUG563. Next base: position 503 of record JAFWYZ010000064.1, read on the forward strand.
ACGGCAATCTGGGGCAGGGAAATTTCCGGGGGCTGGTACACGCTCATACTGGTTACAAATTCCGCTTTTTTGATGTCCATAATCGGCTCTCTTTCGTTTATCAGAAACTCACTTGATCAGCGCCACTTTCAGCACGTCTTCGGCATTTTCCACAAGCAGAATGCGGAAACGGCTCAGCACATGCATGGGCACGTCTTCCAGGTCCTTCTTGTTTTCCTTGGGCAGCAGGATGGTCTGCACACCGGCACGATAAGCAGCCAGCAGCTTTTCCTTCACACCGCCGATGGGCAGCACCCGGCCCCGCAGGGTAATTTCCCCGGTCATGGCCACGGTCTGATCCACGGGCCTTCCGCTCAGTGCGGAAACCAATGCCGTGGTCATCGTCACACCGGCGGAGGGGCCATCCTTGGGCACTGCGCCTTCCGGCACATGGATATGGATATCCAGGTTCTTGTGGAAATCCTCAGCAATGCCGTATTCCGCCGCATGGGCACGCACCCAGCTGCGGGCTGCCTGGGCGGATTCCTTCATCACATCCCCCAGCTGCCCCGTCAATTGAACCTGACCGGAGCCGGGCATCACGCTGCATTCCACAGCCAGCATTTCACCGCCCACTGCCGTATAGGCCAGGCCGTTCACTACGCCCACCTGGGGCTTCTTTTCCGGCATATCCCGAAGGAACTTCACCGCACCCAGATATTTTTCCACCACCTGGGGGGTCACGGAAATCACTTCCGCATCCGTCTGCAGCATTTCCACGGCAGCCTTGCGCACTACTTTACCGATGGTACGGCTGAGGGTACGCACACCGGCTTCCCGGGTATAGCCTTCAATGATGCGCTTCATGGCCGCATCGGAAATCTTCACCGATTTTTCCGGCAGGCCATGCTCCTTGATCTGCTTGACCAGCAAATGCTTTTTGGCAATGTGCAGCTTTTCTTCTTCTGTATAGCTGGGCACTTCAATGATTTCCATACGGTCCAGCAGCGGCGCCGGAATGGTGTCCTTGCTGTTGGCGGTGGTGATGAACATCACCCGGGACAGATCCACCGGCAGCTCCAGGTAATGATCCCGGAAAGCAAAGTTCTGCTCCGCATCCAATACTTCCAGCATGGCGGAAGCAGGATCGCCCCGGAAATCGTGGCTCATTTTGTCAATTTCGTCAAACAGAAACACCGGGTTCATGGTACCGGCCTGCTTGAGGCTGGCAATGATCCGGCCGGGAATGGCGCCGATATAGGTGCGCCGGTGGCCGCGGATTTCCGCTTCATCCCGCACACCGCCCAGGCTCATCTGCACAAACTTGCGTCCCATGGCCCGGGCAATGCCCCGGACGATGCTGGTTTTACCCACACCGGGAGGGCCCACAAAGCACAGAATGGGGCCTTTCATGGAGCGGTCTTCCGTATGCATTTCCTTCATCCGGCGCACAGCCAGATGCTCGATCACACGTTCTTTCACCGTTTCCATGGCATAATGATCTTCGTTCAGGATCCGCACAGCCCGCTTCAGGTCCAGGTTATCGGTGGTTTCCTTGCCCCAGGGCAGGTCCAGAATCCATTCCACATAGGTGCGGCTCACCCCGATTTCAGGTGTACCGGGGGCCATGCGGGACAGCCGGTCCAATTCCCTCTTGACCTTTTCTCTGGCTTCGTCATTGAGGGGGGTGGCATCCAGCTTCCGGCGCAGGTCCTCCACATCGGTGGCATCCTTGTCCCCCAGCTCCTCCTGAATGGCCTTGATCTGCTCCCGCAGGTAATAATCCTTCTGGTTCTTGTCGATCTGCTTTTTCAGCCGGCTCTGCACCTGCTTTTCGATGTGAGCCAGTTCCGTTTCCCGGCTGAGAATGCCGCACAGGGTTTCCAGCCGCTGCACCACATCGATTTCTTCCAGAATGGCCTGACGGTCTTCCACCCTGGTCAGCACATTGGCGGCAATGATATCCGCCAGCTGGTCTGCCTTATCCACGTCCCGGACGGAGCGCAGCGTTTCGCCGCTGACCCGCATGGAGGTGCGGGCATATTCTTCAAACAGCTCATGGGTGGTGCGCACCAGTGCTTCCGTTTCGGCAGTGGGCAGCATCTTCTGATCCTGCATCACCACCTCTGCCATAAAGCAGGGGTCCTCCTGGGTGAGGGCATGCAAAACCGCCCGCTGCTTGCCTTCCACCAGCACGCGGATGGAATCGCCGGGCATATTGAGCACCTGCTTCACCAGGGCCACCGTGCCCACACGGCACATATCCTCCATGCCGGGCTCGTCCACTTCGCCGTCCTTCTGGGCCACCAGGAACACCAGCTGGTCTTCCATCATGGCCTGCTCCAGCGCAGAAATGGAACGCTGACGGCCCACATCAAAATGCAATACCATATGGGGGAACACCATCAGTCCCCGCAGCGGAATAAGGGGGAAAAGCTGCTTCGCTTTTTTCTTTGCCATAATAACTCCCAAATCATTTTGTTTCCATATTTTTTTGCCGAAAAATGCATAATCCGGCAATATTATATTATATCCTATTCGCCATAAAAAAGCAACCGTGCCTTTATCTTACCCCACTGGCTGCCATGGGCAGGGACAAAGGCGCGCTCTCCCCTTCTCCCGTTTCCGGTAGTGCCATCAGCAGCATCTTTTCCACCGCCTGCTGCACCGTATCCACCGGGATCACCTGAATGCCCATGCTCTCAAACCGCTCCATATAGTTGGCCCGGGGCACAAGCACCCTCTGCAGCCCGGCTTTCTTTGCCGCTTCCACCTTCTGGGACACACCGCCCACCGGCAGCACCTTCCCCTGAACGCTCACTTCCCCGGTCACCGCACAGCTGGCATCCACCGGCACCCCCTTGAGTGCGCTCACTGCCGCCACCGTCATGGCCACACCGGCAGAAGGCCCATCCACCGGCACACCGCCGGGAAAATTGATGTGCACATCCCTGTTCTTTTTCCACAGTCCCATTTCCTTCAAAAGCACCAGCACATTCCTGGCAGAAGCATGGGCGGTGGATTTTCGCCGCATCACATGGCCGGCAGTGCCCATTTCTTCCTCCTCCACGATGCCCGTCACCAGCACCTGCCCCGTGCCTTCCTCCGTGACGGCCTCTATTTCCATCACCGTCCCCAGATGTGCGCCCTGTACCGCCAGGCCGTGCACACAGCCGATCCTGTTTTCGCTGGCGGCTGCCGTTTCGGGCCGCGGGCTGTAATGTCCGGATTCAATCACCCACTCCACATCCGTTTTGAGGATTTCCGTTCGCTTTTCCATCTGTGCCAGGCCGCCGGCCATCTGCACCATGTTGATGGCATCACGGCCGCAATGGGCAAAGGTGCCCAGAAGTGCTGCCGCTTCCTGGTTCATGGCAAACCCTGCCCTCTGTGCCGCATCTTTGCCGATCTTCCCCACTTCATCCTTTTCCAGCGGCCGGAAAAACACCTCCATGCACCGGGAGCGCAAAGCCGGGGAAATATCCTCCGGATTTTTTGTAGTGGCCCCCACCAGCCGGAAGTCCGCCGGCATGCCGTTTTTGAATATTTCATGGATATGCCGGGGAATGTTCCTGTCATCCCGGTTATAGTAGGCCGATTCGAAATGTACCTTCCTGTCCTCCAGCACCTTCAGCAGCTTATTCAGCTGAATGGGGTGCATTTCGCCGATCTCATCCAGAAACAGAATGCCGCCATGCGCCCGGCTGACCGCCCCCATCTTGGGCTGGGGTACCCCCTGGATGCCCATCTGGCCCGCCCCCTGATAAATAGGGTCGTGCACACTTCCGATCAGAGGGTCGGCAATGGAACGCTCGTCAAAGCGCACGCAGGTGGCATCCACTTCAATAAACGGCGCATTTTTTCGGAAAGGCGTGCCCTCGCTTTCCTTGGCCATTTCCAGCACCAGCCGGGCAGCACAGGTTTTGCCCACCCCGGGCGGGCCGTAAATGATCACATGCTGGGGATTTTTCCCGCACAGAATGGCCATCAAGGCCCGGATGCCTTCCTCCTGCCCCACCAGCTCGTCAAACTTTTTCGGACGCACATGCTCGCTGAGCGGTTCCGTCAGCTGCACCTGCTGCATCATGCGCAGCTTTTCCATCTCTCTTCCGTCATCCCGGTGCACATGCCCCTGGCTTTTCCTGTTGGCGCGCAGCTGTGTCCAGAAAAACACTCCGGTCACCACCGTCACCGTCAACTGAATCATCAATAATACCCAGCCCATTTTGGCCACCTCTTTTCTTTCCTTTTTAGGATGCGGAAAACCCACAAAAACATGACGGAAAAGAATGGCGAAAAAAGAAGCCTTTTGCGGCAGACGTTCTGTGTTTTTTGTGCATGACGGTTGACAAAGGGAACAAATGCCATCTATAATATTTTTATTGATTACAGCATGCTGTTACAATTGTTTTTCCGGAAAAAATCCGGTATTTTTCTGGAAAATGTGCAGCAAAAAGTCCATCTGATCCGTTATGTAAATGAAAAGACTTCCTGAGGAGGAAAAAACATGAAAAACCGTCTGTTGCTCATTCCCCTGATCATCCTGCTTCTGTGCAGCATGATGACGCCTGCAATGGCGGACGGCTATGCCGATGATGCCAGCGACATCCGCTGCGACAACCTGCAGTTTGCCCCCGTCAGTGGTGTGCAGTTCACCGAGGGTAATATTCCCTGGTTCTGCAGCGTGACCCTTTCCCCTCAGGGTGACAAGGAATGGCTGTCCCTGTTCTATGCTGACGTGGGCCATTTTGACCGGGTGCGGGTGGTGCTTTACCGGCTGTATGTCAACAGCTATAACCCCGCCAGCTCCTGGCAGAGCTTCTACAGCACCCTGGCCAGCAAGGACTACAACAGCCTGCGCAGCGTGTATTTCTCTGAAGGCGGTACGGTGTATCTTCCCGCCGGCAATTACCGCATTGCCCTGGAAACCTTGTGGGACGGTGCCACGGCCGATCAGTACACCACCATCCGCAGCCAGGATTTTGTCGTCAATTCCCGGCCCCAGGCCACGGCTGTGCCTACCCGGCGGCCCACCCCCTTTCCCACGGCCACTCCGGCTCCCCAGAATGCCACGGTCACCGTGATCCATCGGCTGGCCACCACCGGGCAAACCCTGTATCAGCTGGATGTACCTGCCACCCCCGGCTACCAGACCTTCTACCCCTACTGGGGCCACATGGATTATTCTCTGATCAGCGCCCCCAACGTGCAGCTGTACGTCTATCCCGGCCAGCACACCTACGTCTATTTTGACTTCGTTCAGAACGCACCTGCCACACCGGCGCCCACACCCGTTCCTACCCGGGTGCCCACGCCCAGGCCTACCCCCAAGCCCACCGCTGTGCCTACCCCCAGGCCTGCCACTCCGGTACCCGGGCAGACCACGGATTACGATCCCGAAAATCCCTTCCTCTACGGCATCCGGGAATACGATTACTGCCTGGCACCCGAATACTGCATCGATCCTGAGCAGGAACCCTGGAACTATTGCTACCTCTATTCCAAGGCCAGCGATATCAACGGCCGGAACATGGGCCGCTATGAAAAGGGTGACCTGGTGAAGGTGATCAAGTACAACGGCGGCAAGCATGGCAAATGGAATTACTGCTACGTCATGACCAAGGACAATCAATTGGGCTACATGCACGATTATGCCCTCAAGCCCATCGAGGAAAGCCAGGTGTATTACAACCTGTACATCCTCAACAACGGCATCAAATAACCATCACAAAAGCCCTGCATGGTCTTCATCATGCAGGGCCTTCTTTTTTTATTCGGTTTCTTCCGCTTTGCGCAGGAACCCACTCATGGCTTCAATGATCTTATCCTTTTCATCATAGATGGTGCACACATGGGGGGACGTTTCCAGCCACAGCATGGCCTTGCGCCTGCTGCTGACCCCCTCCAGGATCATCTTCGGGCTTTCCGGCCTGACCGTCTTATCCCCTTTGGATTGTACACACAAAACCGGCGCATGAATGAGGGAAAGGTCCTTCTCCGCCTTGTCCATCAGCACGCTCAGGTCATGAACGGATTTGGTGGGATACCGCCGGTAGCCGATGTGGTAGGTTTGGGGGTCAAACACTTCTTCCTTCTTTGAACTCCAGCCGATCATGGGCACAAAGGGGGACATCACCAGCGCCACCCTTCGGAAAGGATTGAAAATGCGTATGGGGGCCGCAATGGGCACGCAGGCCGTCACATCCATTTCCTGGGCCAAAATCAGCGAAAGCACACCGCCCATGGACAGGCCGGCAACACTGAAATACCGGTGTTTTTTCTGCATTTCCCGGGCAGCCAGCCGCACATGACGCAGCCAATCCTGCCAGGAAACGTTTTTCATATTCTCAGGGCAGGTACCATGGCCGGGCAGACGGATGCCCTTCACCGCAAATCCGCTTTTTGCCAGGCCCTCCCCGATCAGCCGCATGTGGGCAGGGCTGCCGGTGAAGCCATGGATCAGCAGCACCCCATGCTCCCCTTCTCCCAGTTCAAAAGGCTGTGCCTGGGGCAAAGCAAACATATCCTGCATGGCCATTCCCCTTTCTGTTTTGCTTTATTCTATTGTATCACAGTTTTCATTATCCCTCAAGAACATCAAAAGAGCACCGGCTTTCACCGGTGCCCTGTGCTTTTTTGATTACTGCATCTGGACAGCCAGATTCAGAATGGCCTGAATTTCATCGGGAGCCGCGGTCACCGCATTGATCAGCACACTGCTCAGACCGGTGCTCACGTCCTTTTCCAGGGCTTCGGCCAGCGTTTCATCCATGTCTTCGTTCAGCTGCAGCATGTTCACCATCTGCTTGCCTTCCACAGACACGGGGGTCAGCTTTTCCGTCAGGGGACGCAGCTTGTAATCCACAGTCATCATGGGGGCTTCGTCGCTCATCAGGTACATTTCCATTTTGGCATCCATGCCGCCGTCCACAGCTTTGGTTTCCACATAATAGCCCATATACATGCCGCCCATCACCATGGTGACCACAGCGTTCATGTCTTCATCATTTTCACCCTGCAGCACAGCCAGGTCCATCACCATGGCATTGCCCTGACCGGCATAAGCGGCATTGATGATGTCTTCAGCGCTTTCGTAGCTGCCTTCACCGAAGTAAATGCTGCCTTCCACATTGTCGTCATACAGACCGATGGCCACAGCCACAGCAGCCTGTTCGTCCGCCATCTCCAGGGCAACGAAGCTGTAATCATCATGGCCGACGGCTTCGTCATACACCGTCACACAAACGGGAATGGGGTCTTCATCGGGGGTGAAGTTGTTGGCATCCCGCTTCATTTCGGCAAATGCATCTTCTTCCACGGGCAGGTTGGCTTCCTTCACGAAGTTTTCAAGCAGGGGCATCATCGCATTGAGCACATCCTGCAGGAACACCATCATTTCGTTGCTGTCCGTTTCCACGGTGTACTTCTGGGTGTAGGTCACATCTTCCATCACATAGCTGCCCTTTTCCTGTTTCACCAGGTCCTTGGCCGCCCAGTTTTTCATGACGCCTTCCAGTGCGTCTTCAAAATCGTCTTCCAGCTTTTCGGCAGCAGCCATGATCTTTTCCACATCAAACTGACCCATGGCATTTTCCATTTCAGCCTTTGCCTGATTCATGGTTTCGGCATCCAACATAAGGGCATGGCTGGGCAGAATGTTGGTGGCAAGCACCAGGCTGCCATCCTGCAGCATGCCGCCTTCCAGGTTCACAATGGGCTCATCCTTCAGATTCAGGCTTATCTGAACCGTTTCGCCGTCAAAGGCAGCGGTAGCACCAATGGCAGAGATCAGATCCATCACAGCGCTGATCACTTCCGGGGGCATTTCTTCCATGGCTTCGCTGCCGGCAGCCATCTGAATCATCCCCATGAACATATCCTTGTTCAGGTCATAGTTGATGTCCACCCGGGCACCCTTGGAAAGATCCATTTCCGCCATGGCACCGGTGCAGCCCACCATCATCATCAGAGCCAGAAACAATGCAATTACTTTTTTCATCGTGTTTGTCCTCCTTGTTGATTACAGGAATAGTTTACCATATTCTGACCATCCGCTCAAGTCAGCCGCGTGTTCTTTTCGTGGTTTTGAGACACAGAACCCGACAATTGAGCATCGGGGGTGTTTATTGCGCCATCAGGCTGCCCATCAATACCTGCATTTCTTCCGGTGCTGCCGTGATCAGCCTGATCAGCAAAGCCGGTCCCGCCTGAGCAGCCATCCGGTCAAACTGCTCTTGCATCTGTCGGTCCATGTTCAGCAGATCCAGCATCAGTTTTCCTTCCGTATCAATCACATCCAGCGAACCGCACCAGGGTTTCAGGTTCATTTTCAATGTCATCAGCGGCTCCTGCGCATCCTCATTCATGGACAGGCCAATCCTGAACGCTGCGCTTTCTTCCTTCATTTCCATCTGCATCCCCACGCCGGCGAAAGCACCGTCTTGTGTGATATCCACCTGCAGATCCATGTGCTCCAGGGTGGGCACTTTCCCATACACATGATAGCTGAAGGGCATCTTTGCAGGAATCAGTTCCCTGTACACATCCGCATTCTCCTGCTGCAGATCATCAGTGGATATTTCGATTACGCCCACAGGATTGACCTGCTGTCCCGCTTCCGTCTGCGGATTCATGACAACCGTGTAAGTTGCATTATCTTCAATTTCATCTTCCGGAACAAAATTGATCCGGTATATTTCGCTTTCCCCATTGCTGCTTTGGCTGGTCCTTTCTTCCGGGGCACGATATTCCACCATGCCGTTGCCTTCCAGCAGAAAATCCATGTTCCCGCCGTCCACAAAATACCGCAAGTGCACCTTTTCTTCCGCCATCAGCAGCATATCCCCGGCAATGCTTCCCGGCACAAAGCCTTCTTCGTTCTGCACCCGGTATACCTGCGCCAGCACCGGCACTTCCTTCAATTCTTCCGGAAACATGAAGATTTGCCGGTACTGCCCTTTGGCCATTGCCCAGGAATCGGCCATCCCCATGGTTTCATAGTATGCCGTCATAGTTTGATCCATGGCAGAAAGCATTTTGTCCAGATGGTTTTTCAGCTGCGTGCCGGTCATTTCACAGTTGGTCACATGGTTAAATGTTTTCCCCTGAATTTCCTTTTCACAGGCCTCCTCTGTCACCGCAGCACCGTCAAACGTGCTCAGCCCCTGAAGGAAAATATTGCCGCAGTCCTCCAGCGTTTTCTGCCATAATACCATCGTTGCATCGTAATCGTATCCCGGCACAGCCGCTGTCATGGCAGGCATGACCAGCACTGCATCCGGTATTGCATCAATGGTCATCAATGTGTGCTGCTTCGGAACGGTCTCATATTGCATGGAAAGAAACGGCTTTTCATGCAGCTTCATATCCAGCAGCGCATTCTGATTTTCGTCCATCCGCACATCCACGGTCAGATGATTCAGCATGGAAACAACAGCCTCCATCACTGCATCCGCTTCCCGGCCACCGCTGGGAAACCCCATCATCTGCATCAGTGCATCACGATTTACTTCCAGAGAGAGTTGGCCTTCATAGCCTGCGTACAGATCCCAGGCCAGCGCCTGGCTGCAGGAAAACAGCATCAACACAGCCAGCATCACACAACACAGCTTCTTCATCATGTTTTCCTCCTTCGTTCATCAGGCTGCTTTATTCAGTAATCGCTTCCGCCGCCCACATTTCTTCAAAAGGTGCCAGCAGAATGTGGCTGAGCAGGGCCTGCCGCTGTTCCAGGGGCAGATCGCTGAAATACAGGATATGCTGCAGGCTTTCCACCTTCTGCACTTCAAACCGGTTCACCGTTTTGGCTTTCACCTCTGCCGCCAGTGCAGCCCCCGTTTCCAGATCCGTCCACACAAGATCCGCAACCATGGTCACAGAGCCCCGTTCGCGGCTTCCGGAGGAATAGGCCACATCCAAGGTGATTTTCTGGGCAGGAAGAGGGGTTTGTTCATCCGGGGTCAGGGTCAGCACCCCCTGCTTGAGCCGCTCCAGCGTATCCGTCTGCAGGGAATAGGTTTCGTCCATTTCCTGCCAGGCAGCTTCAAAGGAAAAACCCACGTGCGGCTGGCCCTCCAGCACATTTTCCAGCACCGCATGGCCGGTATATGTGCCCTGTTCCCCGATAACCAGAGAAAAAACAATCTTTTTGCCTTCCGCATTTGCCAAGGTACAGCCAAGGTCACCCTTGCCCGTCATTTCCAGCTGCACATCCTGCCACTGTTCAAAAGCAGGCAGGGGCAGAATGATCTTATCCAGCACCAGGGCCCCCTGGGCATCAAACCGGCGCACCACCTGCACCTTGCCTTCCGGCATGGCTTCTTCCGCCAGCATGCCCAGCAGTCCTTCCATGGCCGGGTTCAGATAAATGCCGGCGCCGATGGGATCCAGCACCTGGGAAAGCAGCGCAAGAAGCTCCGTATCCCCGTAGAACATCCGCAGCAAGCCCCTCAGCTCTGCCTTCACCGCATCGGTGGGGATCTCGCAGGCCAGTTCGGTGTACAAATTTTCGCCGTCACGGCCGGTCTGGGTAGCGGCATACTGGCTCATCCAGATGCTCAGCGCCGTTTCATAAGAAGCAAGACAGTTGAGGGCCTGTGCCTTCCATTCGTCGTCCGCCTTTTCAATGGCAGCAGCAATTTCACGGATGCCGGGCAGCACATTTTCCTTTTCTTCAAACAGGCCAAGCAGCTTCATTACATCCATGTCCGCCGCATACCAGGTATCGTCATCGGAAACGGTATTGCCGCCAAGGGCCAGCACGTCCTTGTTATAGGCAAACAATACTTCCTTTTCTTCCCCTTCCTCACCACTGAAACGCACATACCCGCCGGGGTATTTTTGTTCAAACATGGAATGGCCAAAGGAAATGGTCATGCCGGGCAGATGATCCTTCAGCACCGGAAATACTTCCTGTACCACCAGAGAGGTGCTTTCACCGGACACAGAAAACGTGACCGTCCCCTTCATCGCAAACGAAGACAGCTGGCCGAAGAACCTTTCATCCACTGCCGGCACTTCTGCCAATCCCGGTACACAGGCAAATACCATCATCAAAATCAAAATTCCTGCCAATGCGCGTTTCATTCCGCATCCTCCTCCAACAGCAAACTTTCATCCACTTCAGGCATCACCGGCACCCGGGGACCGTCAAGCCAGTTGTCCGTTCTCATCTCGTGGGTCAACAGCCATCGTTCCTCTTGGGAAAGCCCGTCCATCAGATATTTCACTGCCCGCATCAGCACCATTTCCTCCTGAAGCAGGGCCGCCCGTGCTGTTTCTTCATCCATATCTTTCAGGCTGACGGTGCTATCATACACCGGTGTCTTTCTTTCCCCGGCAGGGGTGCACAGCACCTCCAGCGCAAAGGAAAACAGCTTCTTTTTCTTTTCTCTGGCACTGATCTCCACCGTGCCCTGCAGCTTCTTTTCCGTCAGGGTCACATCCGGCTGCAGCGTCCATTCCCGTCCGTCCGGCGCAGTATATTTCACTTCGCCTGTCAGCCCTTCCCCTTCTGTGGTACATCTTCCCTTCAAGGAAAAGGCTTCCTTTTCGCCGGAAAGGGTGTTGGAATAATCTATGGCAAAGGTATAGACTCCCTTTGTCTCCCGGACAGTTTCCTTCACAGATGCAGTGATCCGTGCGGTATCCTTTCCCTGCACAGGCCGCAGAGAAAGGGTCAGGCTGCCACCGCGTCCGGGGGTGTAGCCATACAGCAGGGATATTTTCCGCTCGCCTCCCATCACCCGGCCGTTGCCCGTCAGCTGCAGGCCCATATCCTGCTTCCCGGCATCATACAGCCGCTTGATGCGCACATCCCCGGTGAAAACCGCCTCCGCTGCGGCTCTTTGCACCGCTTCCAGTCCGCCATCCGGCAAAAGGCTTTCCCGCAAACAATCCATGATATCGGGCCAGTAAGCGTTCATCCGGTCCGCAGGCAGGGTATACAGGTCATAGGAAACGGAGGTGCGGGCATTGGTGATTTCCGTGGCATCCGTTTTGGCAGCATATGTTTCCTGCCCTAAAATGCCAAACAGCTTTTCCGCCGTTTCCTGCCAGGAAGCTGGAGCAGGTAAAAACACCTTCGTTTTTTTATCGCCGGACAGCACCTCCAGCGCATCAGGCTGTTCTTTGCCTGTCACATAGCAATTGTCCCCGGAAAAAACCACCCGTTTTTCTTCCGCAGTTTCCACCGTTTCCACCTGCCACATGTCCTGCCCGTCAATCAAAAGGGATGCTTTTTCTCCATCCGGCCATGCAGCCATGCGCAGCTGCAGCCGCTGCAAAAGCGCGTTGGCCGCTGCAACACCGTTTTCGGACAATCCCTCCGCCTGCAAAAGCCGGCCCTTTATTTCCGCCTGTACCGGCCCTTCCCAGGCCAAAGCACCCGCACACTGCACCGACAGCACTAGCACCAGCAAAATCGTCATCGTTCTCTTCATGGAAACAAAAAATCCCCTTCTTGTAACAAACGGGCCTCATGCCCCATTTCATGCATACAAATCCATTTTTATTATACTCCAACTTCCTTCAAATGAAAAGCTTTTCCTTGTTTGAACTCACCTTCTGTGCTATAATGAAAAAAAGCACAGCCTGTCACAAAGGAGGTTTCCCCTTTGGCGAAAAGAAAATATGATATTTTTATCAGCTACCGCCGTGATGGCGGCATCAACAGCGCCGTGGCATTGCATTCCACCCTGCTGCAGATGAATTACCGGGCTTTTCTGGATGTGAATAATCTGCAATCCGGCAAATTCGATGAGGCTCTTTATGACGTGATCGACCATTGCACCGACTTTTTGCTGGTGCTCTCCCCCCATGCGCTGGACCGCTGTGCGGACAAAGAGGACTGGGTACGCAAGGAAGTGGAGCGGGCGCTGCAGATGAACAAAAACATCATCCCCATCATCTGCGACGGCGGTGATGTGAAAGCCCTGTTTACCGATGCCGTACCGGAAGATATGAAGGAGCTTTTGCGCTACAATGTGCTGAAGGCAGACGTGGTGCAGTTGCAGGCCATGACCGCTTTGCTGCGCACCAATCTCCGTTCCCGTCCGGCAGCCGCACCGCAAAAGCAGCTGTTGTGGGTGCTGATCGGTGCATTACTGTGCGCTGCGCTGGCCTTTGGCGGCTATCAGCTGCACCGCCATCTGAACACCTTCCCCAGATCTGATCGGGAGAAAAACCTGGTGGAAGAAGTGATTTCTGCCCAGATGTTCAACCTGACCGCCTTTGACCTGGCCCAGGCGGAATATCTGAAAGCCCTGAATAAAGCGGAAGCCTATGTGGCGGGAAACACCAACGATACAAGAGCTGCTCTCAGCAGCGAAATGAACCTTCACATGGAACTGATCCATCAGCAGCTGGAAAATATCCGGCCGATTTCCGCCGATCTGATGGACCGCGTCTCTGCTTCTCCCATTCCCGCCGCCGATCTTTCCGCTCAGCCTGAATATATCCGCTCCACCACGGAAACCATGTTTGAAAACCTGATGTATCTGGAAAATTTCCTGATCGATGACGAAACCACCTTGAAATCGGATAAAATTCAATGGATCCGGATCTATCGGGAAATGGCCCTGCTGGAAAATGATATGATGTTTTATGCACTCAATGCTTCTCTCATAAGTGTCGAAGAAAAAGCACTGATCACGCTGAAGACAGACATTTTGCCCACGCTAACCACCGTCTACAGCAAACATCAGCCCTGGCAAAATAACGAAGCCGAACTGAAGGGCTACGAAAAGAGCCTGCTGAACCAGTACGAGAAGCAGACGGACGCTCTCCAGAGCCTGTCGGAACAGAGTGCCCGCATTCTGGCCCATGAAAAGGAACTGCAGCAGCTGCGCATCGATACCAAAGCGGATATGCTCAAACAAAAACAGGAAGAATACCTGAAACTGAAAAACGAACTGGCCGAAAAGAAAAATACATACTATCAAGCCAATAAGCCCCGTGTCACCGATGATGCAGACCTGCTCTGGGGAAAAGCCCTGCGTTTTTTGAAGCTCAGCATGCCCGAAGCCGCCATCGAATGCTTCACCATGTACACCATGGTGGAAACCGACCCTGACCTGCGTCTTTGCGGCGAAAATGCCAGCCGCTTTGTGCAATACATGCCCCAAACCCATATCACCGGCGGTGTGATCGTGGCCCTGTTCGAAGAGGGAAAGGCGCAGCAGCCCGGCCTTGAAATCGGCGATATTATTTACAGCGTGAACGGCAAAGACATTTTCACCTTTGAAGACTATATTGCCGCCAAAGACGGCAACAACACTTCTTCCCTTGCCATCATGCGCTTTACTCCTGCCGGATATGAGCTGATGAAAACGGAACTTGATCCCTCCTGCGGGTTGATTGGCCTGTACAGCCTGAATGAATCTCCTGCAGAATGAACATCCCTGCTTTCCGCACCGGTTTTTTCCGGTGCTTTTTTGTATCCGGAAATGCCCTTCTCCTGCCCGGCACGATTGACAAATTGCGCACATTTGTTCTATAATAATATGATTATTCTTCAGGAGGCATCGCATGCGCATTTTGGGGATTGACCCGGGCCTGGCCACCATGGGCTATGGTGTGATCGACACCGACGGCAGAAAGAGTACCCTGGTTCAGGCAGGGGCCGTCATCACACCGCCGGATATGCCCATGCCGGAGCGGCTGCACAAAATTTTTGTAGACGTCAGCGGCCTTCTGTGCACGTATAACCCCGATGAAGTGGTGTTTGAAGAATTGTTCTTTGCCAAGAACGTCACCACCGCCCTGAACGTGGGCGCTGCCAGAGGCTGCGCGCTGTGCGCCTGTTCGGAGTTTGGCAAGCCCATGTACGAATATACCCCCATGCAGATCAAGCAGGCTGTTACCGGCTATGGCAAGGCAGACAAAAAACAGGTACAGCTGATGGTAAAAATGATCCTGAATCTGCCGGACATTATCAAGCCCGACGATGCCGCCGATGCCGTGGCCGCTGCCCTGACCCATGCCGCTTCCGGCCGGATGCGGGAGCAGTTCCGCATGAAATAAGGAGGTTCTCCCATGTACGCATTTTTGAACGGTGTTGTTGCCGATAAAGGCCTGAACGAACTGGTGCTGGATGTGAACGGTGTGGGCTATCTTTTGTCCGTCAGCATGACCACCCTGCAGGATACCCCGCCCGTGGGGGAAAATATGAAGGTTTATACTTACCTTTCCGTCCGGGAAGATGCCATGGAGCTGTTTGGCTTTTCCACCAAGGAGGAAAAGGCCATGTATCTGAAGCTGCTGGCCGTCAGCGGCATCGGCCCCCGGCTGGCGCTGGCCATTCTGGGCAGCATGCCCCTGCGGGATCTTTCCCTGGCCATCGTCACCGGCGATGTGACAGCCCTTTCCCGTGCACCCGGTGTCGGGAAAAAGACTGCCCAGCGCATTGCCCTGGAGCTGAAGGAAAAGGTATCCGAAGGCGATTTCGCCGACACGCCCACCGCCCATACTGCTTTCACCCCCGTGCAGGAAGATGCCGCTACCGAAGCCCTGGCAGCCTTGCAGGCCCTTGGCTATACCGCCGCCGAAGCCGCCCGTGCCGTTTCTCAGGTGCGCGGTCAGAGCGACAAGGCCAACGATCTTGTCCGCCTGGCCCTTCGCAATATGGCCGGCATGTAAAATGTTTCACCCACTGAAATTGGAGGGATTTTTCCATGGATGACCGCCTGATGATGACCGGTATGCGGCCG
>JAFWYZ010000065.1 GCA_017517465.1 Clostridia bacterium
GAAGTGATCACAACATTAAAGCCATTGCGTATAGAAATCAAACGCATTCGCTTTGTTCATAGCGTTGCACAAAAAGAAGCGCGATTGATGCTTGTTGAAGCCATGAAAGGGGTTTCCTCAGGTGTGCGCGTAATGCCGCCGCTGATGATCAAAAACGATGACGGGACCGATACGGAAGAAATAAAACGCATCTATCATCAGATATAATACAAAGGAGTTAATTTCTATGGATTTTTTTGCCACTGCTGCCTTTGGGCTCGAGGGCCTTACAAAACAGGATCTAAACCGCCTTTCCATTGAAGGAAAGTGCGAAATGGGTGGTGTGCGCTTTTCTGGCACTCCGCAGCAGTGCTTTGAGGCCAATCTGTGGCTGAGAACGGCAGACAGGGTGCTGATGATCATCGGAGAAGAAAAAGTAACTTCTTTTGAAGAATTGTTTCAGTTTGTCTCTTCCCTTCCCTGGGAAAAATATCTGAACAAAGATGCACGTTTTCCGGTATCCGGCAAATGCGTTAGAAGCCAGTTGATGAGCGTTCGTGATTGTCAGGCGATCACCAAGAAGGCCATTGTAGAACGGCTGAAGAAGAAGTATCGGCTGGATCACTTTCCGGAAACCGGTCCCGAATATAAAATTGATGTTTCCATTCATGGCGATGTTGCCAGGCTTACCATCGATACCAGTGGCAATGCCCTGAACAAAAGAGGTTACCGCACATGGAATGGTGAAGCGCCCATTCGCGAGACACTGGCGGCAGCGCTGGTCATGCTTTCCCCATGGCGCGGAGATACCCCCATGTGGGATCCCTGCTGCGGTACCGGTACACTGCTGATCGAAGCAGCATATATCCAAAGCAACCGTGCACCGGGGCTTACAAGAGAATTCGCCTGTGAATCCTGGCCCCAGTTTCCTCAGAAAGATTTCCAGTTGCTCAGAGAAGAAGCAAAAGCAAAATTTGATCCGGAAAAAATCCGGAATATTTACGGCAGTGATGTGGATCCGGATGCCCTGGCCCTTTGCAAAAAACATCTGAAGCAAGCAGGGCTTGGCGGGCGGGTAAAAGTGATGGAAATGGATCTGCGCGATCTTACCTGCGACGTTCCCTCCCCTTGCTTTATTGCCAATCCCCCCTATGGCGAACGTCTCAGTGATCGCAAGCAATGCGAAAAGCTTTACCGGCATTTTCATCATCTGAAGGAACGTCACCCTGGCAGCAGAATGTGCGTCATTACAGCGCATCATGGCTTTGAACGATGCTTTGGTGAACGTGCACGACAAAAGCGCAGGCTGTATAACGGACGTTTGGAATGTGAATATTGCGTATACTGAAAACAAAAAGCAGAACACGTTTTGTGCTCTGCTTTTTGTTATCTCTTTTTTGTACCTGTCAGGTACAACGTTGCTCTTGCCTTACAGGTATCACGGCTGATCAGTTCCTCAGAAACCAATTCGCCATTGACCCATTTTTGCAGATACGTTTCATTCACATATCCGTCACGTGCTTTACGCAGAAGATAAGGCTCTTCATCCTTATATGTTACGTACTGATGCCGGGTGTCTTCCTGATATTCAGGCTCCAGCGGGGCCATCAGCGTTTCCACCGTTTCAGTGCGCAGCGTATATTTGACCCCCTCACCCAGTGAAGGACCATAAATCCGCACAACACATTGGTAGTTGTTCTTCTTTACCTTTTCCACACGGGCCATGATATAGATTTTACTGTTGGTGTCATTCTTGAAGGAAAAATCAATCTTTCTGCCGTTGGAATAGTACACCGTTGCATCCTGGCCGAATACTGTATAGCTTACCTTATCAGAATGGGATGTGCGGCTGACGATCTTCAAATTTGCCTGAAGGGCAGCCAGATACACCGTGGTGCTTGCCTGGCAAACACCGCCGCCCCAGCCCCATGCATTCAGGCCATTGGCATATTCAATGGCCATCTGGAAACCGTTTTCCATGGTGCGGGCACCCACCAGCTTGTTGAAGCTGACCGTTTCACCGGGATTGATTTCCAGGCCGTGGTACTTGCTCAGCGCCACGCGGATATTATCCGTTCTGGCGGTGGTGGAATCCTCGGATACAGGGGTGATTCCTTCGCCGATCAGCGTAATCTGGTTACGAATATCTGCTTCGGTCACCTTCGGCTTCACCGTGGTCGGCTGCAATTCCACTGCACCGGATGTGCCGGTGGACAACATCTGAAGGATTTGCTCTCTGACAGGAGCCGTATCCAGATAGGAACCATAGATTTCCGGCTGGATGCCAAAGGGTTCATCCCAGGACTGGGGATAGAAATACACAAGCTTTGCATCCGTTGCTTCTCTGGCAAAATATGCTTTCAGCTGTGAAAGAATATCATCCAGCTGTGCAGTGTTCATATTTGACTGCGTGGTATAAAGATGATAGGGGTTCTGTCGGAAGTGATCCAATGCGGCTTTCTTTTCCTGCAAAGTTCCCACATGGCCGTAATTGAAAGCTTCCTGAAGCATGGTATAGATCTGGGGAATATCGGTAGAAATGCCAAGGGCTTGATAATTCAATGTTGCAAAGGTATGTCCCTGATACGTAATACTGACATTCCAGCTGTTCTGCCGTTCATTCACCGCATTGATGACCTTATCGATGCCATTCTGGGGTGAAAGCCCGCCAATATCGATGCCGTCAACAAAGATGTTAGGCAGAAAAACATGCTCAACAGAAGCCACTTCCTTTACCAGCGCCTCATACGCAGCCCGTTTTTCATTGTTGTTTTTGATCACAATGCCCGCAATAACAGCAGCTACAACCAAAACCAGAACAAGCACGATGGGCTTAAGGCTTTTTTTAGGCTTTGGGGGCTGTTGTTGCTGTTGATATGGCGGCGGATATCCGGGTGTGTACATGGCTGTATTCGTCTGGCTCCTTTTTTGTTACTCTTCTACGGTTGCTTCCTGGTTTTCTTCCTTAGCAGCTTCGGTATCGGTGCCGTTCATGAAAGCCAGGAACTGTTCGTGATTGATCGTTTCCTTTTCAATCAGAAGCTGCGCAAGGCCTTCCAGCTTTTCGCGGTTTTCAGAAAGCACATCCAGCGCCTTCTGATATGCATTCTGCAAAATAGTGCGCACTTCTTCATCAATGGCAGCAGCGGTGGCTTCGCTGTATTCACGGCTATGGCCGAATTCCATGCCGACAAAGATTTCCTGATCGCTGCCAAGATATACGGTGCCCAGCTTTTCGCTCATGCCAAGACGGGTGACCATGCTGCGGGCAATTTCAGTGGCCCGCTGCAGGTCGGAAATGGCACCGGTGGTGATATCATCCTGAGTAAGCTGTTCGGCAGCACGTCCGCCAAGGGCCATGGAAATGCGCTGCAGCAGCTGATTCTTGGTGGTGTGATCATATTCCTTCTCGGGAAGCAGCAGCGTCATACCGCCGGCCTGACCGCGAGGAACAACGGTGATCATGTGCACATCGTCGCAAAGGGGCAGGAAGTGACCGACAATAGCATGGCCTGCTTCGTGATAAGCAGTAATTTTCCGGTCGCGTTCCAGCACCTTATGGCTCTTCTTTTCAGGGCCCATCTGAATCCGTTCTACAGCTTCGATCAGGTTTTCCTGGGTAATATCGCTGCGCTTTTCACGGGCGGCTTGGATAGCACCTTCGTTCATGATGTTTTCAAGATCGGCGCCGGTGGCATAGGGAGTGCGCTTGGCAATATTGTCCAGATCCACATCATCAGCCAGGGGCTTGTTGCGGGCATGCACCTTCAGAATGGCCACACGACCATCCACGTCAGGATAGTTGACGGTCACCTGACGGTCAAAACGGCCGGGACGAAGGAGAGCAGGGTCCAGAATATCACGGCGGTTGGTGGCAGCCATGACGATGACCCCTTCATTGGCGGAAAAGCCGTCCATTTCAACCAGAAGCTGGTTCAGCGTCTGTTCACGTTCGTCGTGGCCGCCGCCAAGACCGGCACCGCGATGACGGCCAACAGCGTCGATTTCGTCAATAAACACGATGCTGGGGGCATTGCGCTTGGCCTGTTCAAACAGATCACGCACACGGCTGGCGCCTACACCGACAAACATTTCCACAAAGTCAGAACCGCTGATGGAGAAGAAAGGAACATTGGCCTCCCCTGCAACGGCCTTGGCCAGCAGGGTTTTACCGGTACCGGGAGGGCCCATCAGCAGCACACCCTTGGGAATGCGGGCACCCAGGTCCACATAATTCTTGGGGTTTTTCAGGAAATCCACGATTTCCTTCAGTTCTTCTTTTTCTTCTTCTGCACCTGCTACATCAGCAAAGGTGACCTTGTTTTTGGAAGGATCCACCATGCTGGCGCGGCTTTTGCCAAAGTTCATTACTTTGCCGCCGCCACCGGCACCCTGCTGACGCATAATAAACCACCACATAACAACAAGTAGCAGCATGGGCAGCAGATAAGGGATCAATTCCAGATACCAGGGCGTGGTCAGCGGAGGCAGATATTCAATCTTGAAGTCCAGATCGTTTACACTGATCTGGTCTGCATCCACATTCATTTGCTGTGCCTTCATTTTCAGCACAGTATCATAAAAATCGCCGCCGATGGTGGTTTCAAAATCATAGGCCCTGTCCGGATAATCTGACAGTGAGATTTTGCTGTCCTTCAGATGACCCACCAGAGAATTTCCGCGGATGGAGACAATATCCACTTTCTTTTCTTCGATCATCTCCAGCAGCTGCGGATATTCAATACGCCTGTCAACAGGGTTCAGCCCATTGGACAAAAGCACAACCATAAAGATAAACATGGCGATCATAACCAGATAGCCCAATGCACCCTTAGAAGCCTTTCTCAACGTTACGTTCCTCCATAAACACAATCAGATTTGCAGATGCATCGCAACGTACAAATCTTTATAATTATATCACAGAATACACCCTATTGACAATGTTTTCATTCTTCATTTGTGTAAATTCTGGGATGAAGCACACCGATGTCGGGAAGATTGCGGTATTTTTCAGCATAGTCCAGCCCATAGCCCACTACAAAGGCATCCGGAATATTGAAGCAATAGTATTCAACATCCAGATCGATCCGGCGACGGGCGGGCTTATTCAGCAGCGTAGCAATGCGGATAGAAGCAGCATTGCGGGTTTTCAGCACTTTTTTCAGGTAAGAAAGGGTCATGCCGCTGTCCACGATATCTTCAACGAGGATGATATCACGACCGGTAACATCCACGTCCATGTCCTTGCGGATATTCACGACGCCGGACGTTTTGGTGCTGTTCCCGTAAGAGGAAATGGCCATGAATTCCATGGTGACAGGCAGGTCGATTTCCCGGATCAGGTCGTTATAGAACATCACAGCACCCTTGAGGATGCACACCATCAAAGGTTCTTTTCCAGCGTAATCCTCGGTGATCTGCTGACCCAGTTTTTTGACAGCTGCATGAATCTCTTCTTTGGTAATCAGCACACGTTCCAGATCCTGATACAATTTAGCATTGGTATCCATAGGTGAGCTCCTTTCAAGGTTTACATTTCAAATGGTAGTCTGTCATTATATGTGAGCAAAAGCGTGTCTTCACTTTCTGCACAACGAACCTCTTCACCTGCACCAACACCCATCACCCAGATAACCCTGTTATCTGCACATAGCAGCGGAAGATGGTCCCGCATGGGCTGAGGCACCTTTTTATCCGTCAGATAATCCTGCAGTTTTCTTGTGCCCTTCATTCCGAAGGGATGAATGATATCGCCATCATTCCTGAAGCGCAGCTGACACTTTTTCAGCAGATGAGCAGGCAAAGCCTGTTGATGCTTTCCGTCTCCTGTACGGCCAAATGCACGCTGAACATGCAAAGTCGGCAGGGGCTGAGGCATTACACGGCTATTGTACAGGCAAAGATATGTGCCGCAATGCTTGACGCGCATGTCTCCGGGTACGTTCACCGTCTCCCCTTCTGACATAGATATAACCGCCTCAATATGCTCATATTCTGTGCCGGCAGGCAGAAAATGGGCCAGCACACGGCGCTGAAGGCTTTGATGTAATGCAGCAAAGGGTTGGTACAGAATCCATGGAACAGGCGGTTTCAGACATACATGCTGCTCAATAAATGACTGCACCATGCTTTCCAGCAATGCGTTCTCATCTTGCAGAATCGATGCAGTCCGGCAAATGGCCTGCTTTGCACGCGGAAAACGTTCTTCAATCATGGGCAGCAACCGGTTTCGAAGATAATTCCTCAGGTACCGGTCCTGCAGATTGGTTTCATCCTGACACCAACCATGGCTGAAATTGCCTGCAACTTGAAGAAGGTGATGATGAGTGCAATGGAGCAGCGGTCGCCAAAGAACCAAGGCAGTGCCTGCATTTACGGCCATTTGTGATAACTCTCGTATACCGCAAAGCCCCTGCATGCCACAGCCGCGAAACAAATGAAGCAGCACAGTTTCAGCCTGATCATCCCCATGGTGCGCCAGCGCCAATACATCTGCATGCCATTCATGATATACAGAAGAAATAGCCAGATATCGAGCCTGACGGGCTTCGTTTTCCCCTTTCCCGGAAAGAACCACCTTTTTCAGATAAAAAGGCACATGGTACTTTTCGCAAAGAAGACGGCAGAACTGCGCATCATCCTGTGATGTGCTTCGCAAGCCATGATCAACATGAACACAGGCCAGGCAGATTTCTGAAAACTGTGAAAGAGAAAGAAGCGCAGAAAACAGCGCTACCGAGTCTGCTCCGCCGGACAGCGCCAACAGGATCCGCTGCGGTTTGCCGATCCTTTTCCATGCATCATCAATCAGCTGCGAAGGCTGTTCAACAAAATGATTCATACCGTTTCATTTTACCCTCTGCAGACAGAAAAATCAAGTGAGTAAGTGCATTTTCATCGTTATAAATCACCGGTTCTTCACATAAAAAACAATGGAGGTGATTTGATTGCATTGCGGAAAGGATGAAATGCCGTATGAGAAAAAATATCCGGGCGGAAACAGCCTTCTTTTGCGCATTGCCGGTGCGTTGTTTATCGCAACAGGTGTACTGATTCTGATTTTTTGCATACCCGGATGGGCATGGCTCAGCCTCATTGGTGTTGTCCTGATCGTGGTGGGCATCATTCTCATTTTGCAGTCCTGAAAGGAGTGATACGAATGGCATCTATGCGTGTGGTTTGTGTAAAGGCACCTCGATTTTTTCGTTCTATTCTACGGCTTTGCTACCATTCTCAGCAAAAGGGTTAAAGAAAAAAGCTGCATGCAACTGCAGCTTTTTTTATTTATTCGCTTATCTGTACACGCACGAGCGCTCTTTTCAGCTTTGCTTCCAGCGCAGCATAGTTGGCATCGGAACGATCCGCTTTGTTCAGCGCTTCCTGAGAAGCGTCCAGAGAAAGCCTTGCACGTTCGGTGTCAATTTCATCAGCCCACTCAAAAGTGGTGGCCATGACACGCACCTGATTATCGCAAACACTGAGCAAGCCGCCATTGCAGGCAGCAATGCGGGTGTTCCCTTCCCCGTCTGTCACACGTGCTTCGCCGATGCCAAGGGCAGCAGCATAATCAATATGCCGCGCCAGAATACAGACATCGCCGGTGATCGTGCGAACGATCAGCTTTTCAGCCGTGCCGTCGAACACAGGCTTGTCCGGTGTTACAATCTGTAAATGAAAGGTTTCAGCCATCGTTATTCACCCTTCTTGGCCTTGGCAACAGCCTCTTCAATGGTACCCACAAAGAGGAATGCACTTTCGGGCAGATCGTCGTGCTTGCCTTCGATGATCTCGCGGAAGCCACGGATGGTTTCCTTCAGCGGAACATACTTGCCCTCCATGCCGGTAAACTGTTCGGCAACAGAGAAGGGCTGGCTCAGGAAACGCTGCACTTTACGGGCACGGGCAACAATGACCTTGTCTTCATCGCTCAGTTCATCCATACCCATGATGGCAATGATATCCTGCAGTTCCTTATAGCGCTGCAAAATTCCCTGCACCTGACGGGCAACTTCGTAATGCTCCTGTCCCACCACTTCCGGAGAAAGGATACGGCTGGTGGAATCCAGAGGATCAACGGCGGGATAAATGCCCAGAGAAGCGATGCTGCGGCTGAGCACGGTGGTAGCATCCAGATGGGCAAAGGTGGTGGCAGGGGCTGGGTCAGTCAAGTCGTCAGCAGGCACATAGACAGCCTGCACGGAGGTGATGGAGCCCTTCTTGGTGGAGGTGATGCGTTCCTGCAAGGCGCCCATTTCGGTGGCCAGGGTGGGCTGATAACCCACGGCAGAGGGCATGCGGCCCAGCAGTGCGGACACCTCAGAACCGGCCTGTGTAAAACGGAAGATGTTGTCGATGAACAGCAGCACGTCCTGGTTTTCGCGGTCACGGAAATATTCAGCCATGGTCAGGCCGGACAGAGCCACGCGCATACGGGCTCCCGGAGGTTCGTTCATCTGGCCATATACCAGTGCGGTTTTGTTGATAACACCGCTTTCTTTCATTTCGTTGTACAGGTCGTTGCCCTCGCGGGTACGTTCGCCAACACCTGCAAAAACAGAAAGACCGCCATGCTGCTTGGCAACGTTGTTGATCAATTCCATGATCAGCACGGTTTTGCCCACACCGGCACCGCCGAACAGACCGATCTTACCACCCTTGGCATAAGGGGCAATCAGGTCCACCACCTTGATACCGGTTTCCAGAATTTCAGTGGAGGTTTCCTGTTCTTCGTAAGAGGGAGCAGCACGATGAATGGGCCAGTGTTCTTCGGCCTGAGGATCAGGCTGATCATCGATGGCCTGGCCCAGCAGGTTGAAAATGCGGCCCAGGCACCTGTCACCTACTGGCACTGTGATGGGGCTGCCGGTATCCACTGCATCCAGACCACGCACCATACCGTCGGTGGCATTCATGGAAATGCAGCGGGCCACATTGTCACCCACATGCTGTGCTACTTCGGCAACGATTTTCTTGTCGCCATTCATAATTTCAATAGCTGTGAGCAGCTCAGGAAGATGTCCGTCCTCAAAGCGGATGTCCAGCACAGGGCCGATGACCTGAACTACCTTACCGATGTTTTTATCGCTCAAAATCGATCTCTCCTTCCCGATGATCACTGCTCAGCGCCGGCAACGATTTCGGTGATTTCCTGGGTAATGGCACCCTGACGTGCACGGTTGAACTTCAGCCGCAGGTCGTTGATCATTTCGCCGGCATTCTTGGTGGCGCTGTCCATGGCGCTTCTGCGGGAAGCCACTTCGGACAAAAACGAATTGCAAGTTGCGCTGTACAGCGTACCGGCCAGATAATCCGGCATGATTTTTTCAAGCACTTCCGCCGCATCCGGATCATAGATCGTAGATACAGGCCTTTCTTTTCCGGTGCTCGCATCTGTCAGAACAGGCAGCAGCTGCATGATTTCCGCTTCCTGGCTCATCATAGATTTGAAGGAAGTATAAACCAGATACAGATTGCCGAAATTGCCCTCCTTGAATTGCTGCAGCAATTGTTTTGCAATTTTATAGCAGCTGCTTACATTCAGGGATTCCACAGCGGCATAGCTGTCATCAAGCACCTGCACACCAAGACGATGATACTTTTCGATGGCTTTTCTGCCAATGGGAAGAACGCAATATTCTCTATCCTGTGCGTGTGCCAGCTGGGCTTTAAACAGGTTGTTGTTATACCCGCCGGCAAGACCGCGTTCACCGGCAATGATAATGTAGCAATCTTTTCTATCTTTTTGCTGTACAAGATACGGAATGGAAGGATCGGCACAATTGAGGGAAGCAGTTACAACAGCCTCTCTTGCAATCTGTGCATAGGGCCGGCTCTGTTCCATCCGTTCTTTGGCGCGGCGCAATTTGGAGGTGGCTACAAGCTGCATGGCCTTGGTAATCTGCATGGTGCTTTCAATACTTTTGATCCGCAGCTTGATATCCTTCATGGATGTTGCAGCCATGGCTTGGCCTCCTTACTTCATTTTAAGAAAATCCCGGGTAAATGCTTCCAGCGCAGCCTTCAGCTTTTCTTCAGTCTGGGCATTGAGCTGACCAGTGGTGCGGATCTCATCCAGTACATCACTATGCTGAGCGCTCATGCGTTCATACAGTGCTTCTTCATAATCAGCAACATCTTTCACCGCAATTTCCTTCAGGAAATCATTGGTGACGGCATAGAAAATGCACACCTGGTTTTCCACAGCCACGGGGTGATTGCGGTTTTGCTTGAGCACTTCCACGATGCGTTCACCCTGAGCCAGACGTGCTTTGGTATCGGCATCCAGGTCAGAGCCAAACTGAGCAAAGCCCTGCAGTTCGCGATATTGGCTGTAAAGCAGCTTCAGGCTGCCGGCCACCTTCTTCATGGCCTTGATCTGAGCGTTGCCGCCCACACGGGAAACGGAAATACCGGGGTTCACAGCGGGCATGATACCGGCATGGAACAGTTCAGTTTCCAGGAAGATCTGGCCGTCGGTGATGGAAATAACGTTGGTGGGAATATAGGCAGAAACGTCACCGGCCTGGGTTTCGATGATGGGCAGAGCGGTGATGGAGCCGCCGCCGTATTCCGGAGCCACACGGGCAGCGCGTTCCAACAAGCGGCTGTGCAGATAGAACACGTCGCCGGGATAGGCTTCACGGCCCGGAGGACGGCGGATGAGCAGGGACAGGGCACGGTAAGCAACGGCATGCTTGGAAAGATCGTCATAGATGATCAGCACGTCTTTGCCCTGATCCATGAAATATTCAGCCATGGCGCAGCCGGAGTAAGGCGCGATATACTGAAGGGGCGCCAGCTCGGAAGCCGTTGCGCTGACCACCACGGAATAATCCATAGCGCCGGCAGCGGTCAGGGTATCCACAAGCTGGGCAACCGTGGAGCGTTTCTGACCAATGGCAACATAGATGCAGATCACATCTTTGCCCTTCTGATTGATGATGGTATCCAGGGCAATGACGGTTTTACCGGTCTGACGGTCACCGATGATCAATTCGCGCTGTCCGCGGCCAATGGGGATCATGCTGTCGATCGCCTTGATGCCCGTCTGCAGAGGCACGGAAACGCTCTTGCGCTGGATAATACCGGGGGCATTGCGTTCGATGGCGCGGTATTCCTTGGCTTCAATGCTGCCTTTGCCGTCAATGGGCTGGCCAAGGGCATTGACGACGCGGCCGATCAGCCCTTCCCCTGCCGGGACGGACACGACCTTGCCGGTTCTTTCTACCGTGTCGCCTTCGCGTACACCTTCATCGGAGCCCAGCATAACGATGGCCACAGAATTTTCTTCCAGGTTCAGCGCCATGCCGAATTCGCCGTTGGAAAAACGGACCAATTCATTGGCCATACATTTTTCCAGACCGGACACACGGGCAATACCGTCACCAACCGTGATGATGGTACCCGTATCGTTCTGGGTAATCCGATTTTCGTAATTTTTTATTTGCTCTTTAATGAGCTTGGATACTTCTTCAGGTTTGATCTGCATCATATCACCGCTTTCATTTGATGCAGCAGAAGCCTGTATTGATCAGGCATTTCCGCTTAAAATGTTTTGCAGGTTTTCCAAACGATGGCGCAGGGTATTGTCGTAGCGCTTGCCGTCCATTTCAAGCAATACACCGCCAAGCAAACCTGCATCCACTTTTTCTTTCAAAGAAACTTCTTTCCCCGTCATACCGCGCAGCTTTTCCATCAGCTTTTCACGCTGCTGATCACTCAATGCTGCAGCAGTGGTTACCACCGCTTCCACAATAGCATGATCCTGGTTATAGAGGGCACGGTATGCTTCCTCACATCCGTAAAACTGATGCAAAAGATTTCTTTCGCAAAGGATTTTCAGGAAATTGACCACATAGCCGTGCACCTGGCCGCGCAGGGTATTTTCGATGATCTGGCATCTTTCTTCCTTGGGCAAGGCCATGTTGGAAAGAAGATGTAGAAAATCAGGCTGTTCACGGAAGCAATCCTTCAGCATGTTCAACTGCGAAAGAACGTCCTCAGCCATGTTTTCTTCTTCGCAAAGCTCATACAGCCCTTCGCCGTATTCCCGTGCAAGATCGGTCATTGTTTATCACCCACATTCTGAATGAACTGATCCACAAAATCAGCATGATCCTGTGCATTCACTTCACGTTCCATAATGCGGGAAGCAATACTGACAGCCAGGTCAGAAATCTCTGTTCTGACATCGTCCAGCATCTGTTTCTTTTCCTGTTGAATTTCAGTTTCAGCTTTCTGTTTCAGATGAGCAGCCTGATCCTTGGCTTCATTGACGATGGCATCGCTTTTCCGCTGAGCCGTCTGTACTGCATTGCGAACAAGACCGTCTGCCTCTTCACGGGCAGCAGCCATGCGGGTTTCGTATTCCTGCTTCATATCTGCCGCAGCCTGACGGTCATTCTCTGCATCGGCATAAATAGCCGTTACCTGGCTCTGACGTTCGTTCATGATCTTCATGACAGGCTTGAACAGAAACTTTTTCATCACCAGGAACAAAATCAGCAGATTGGCAAGAGAAATAAGAATGTTCCAGATGTTTACCGAAATGATATCCAGAGACTGCATTTATTCCGTCTCCTTTTGATATTGTCGTTTTGATTACTTGGGCAGGTTATTCATCAGGATCTGCACGAAGCTGTTGGGAGCAACGAAGATCAGCAGAATACCAACAACCAGACCGTACAGACCGGTGGTTTCGGCAATGGCGCAGCCCATGATCATGGTGGAAGTGACAGCGCCCTTGGATTCGGGCTGACGGCCGATGGCTTCGCAAGCCTTGGAAACGGCATTACCTTCACCGATACCAGGGCCGATACCGGCGATCAGAGCGAGACCGGCACCGATGGCGCAGCCGGCGAGAATGATACCAATAGCAAGTTCGAGCATTTTTGGGGACCTCCTCCAATTTTTTTGTGTACCAGTATTTATTGTGCAGCAGACAAAGCCTTTTTCTTCTTCTTTGCCTGACGCTTTTCGTATTCTTCCTCCGGGAAACCGGTGGCGATGTAGAGCATGGTCAGCATGGCGAAAATGAACGCCTGCATCAATCCGCTGAACAAATCGAAGTAAACAGAAAGGACAGCGGGAATACCAACCCGCAGGAAGGGAATATCCCCAAGGAACCCCGGCAGCCATCCCAGCAGCATTTCGGACAAGCCGCCAAGCGCAGAGCCTACCAGCGTGGAAATAACCACACCGGAGAGCACATTGCCATAGTGGCGGAAGGACATGGAAACGGGGGTGGAAATTTCGCCGATGATGTTAAACGGGGCAAAAACAGGAATGGGCTCGAAAAAGCCTTTCACATAGGGGAACAGGCCGCCCTTGAGTTTGTAATGGGTGATGATGATAAATACCAGAATACCCCAGCCGGCCACGATATTCATATCAGACGTGGGCGGGAAAAGCCCAAGCAAGGCAGAAAGGCTGGAAAAGGCTGAAATGCCCATGATAGCGGCAATGAAAGGCGCAAAGGCCATATACCGGCTGCCCATATTGTCCTTGATGAGAAAATTTACCTTTTCAACAATATACTCAGCCACCAGCTGACGCTTGGAATCGGGGATCACTTTGATCCCGTGAGTAAGATACAGGCAAAGGGCCGTAATAGAGATAATGACGGCAAGCGAAGTGACCTGCACTTCTGTAATGTACAGCGGCATCAGGGGCATGGGGATTTCAAAATAAATCAGCGCGCCGGAAATGGCAATCCCTTCGGATGCCGGCGTTGTAAGCACCTTCAGCACCATGCACAGCACAAAGGGCAATATCATCATCACCAGCAATGCGATGTCGATGAGCTTATTCTTCTTTTCTTTCGTCATCGAGCATTCGCCTCCTTTTTGCTACGGATCATCTGCGTTACATAAATGGCAATTCTGGGGAACAGCAGCACAATCAGACAGGCGACTGCATTGATGAAAGGCAGAGAAATGGCCAGAATGGCCACAATCACCAATAGCAACATACGGCATGTATAGGATGCCTGCATGAATTTCTTTGCTTCTTTGGCTTCAGGAGAAAGGGGTTTTTCCTTTTGCTCTTCTTCCCCATTTTCAGCATCCGGATCATCATTATCTACAATATGAACGCCGTTCATCTTTTCGGCAGATTTCTGCACAGAAAAAGCCATCAGAAAGAAATTGGCCACGGCTGCGCAAAATCCAAGGGCTGTACCGATCACAACGGTATGATCCAGCCGTTTGATGAACGCAAATACCGCCAGCATCAGCAGGCACAAAATGCCCACACCGATGGCAATCACCCTGGTTTCATTCTTCACCACAGGATCAACCTTCAAGCTGCTACCTTCTTCCTGAAAAACGCATTTTCAGCATTCTTCCCATTATCAATCCCTACTGTTATTCTACACCAAATATAGTGCTTGTCAAGCATCATTTTCCTGACAAGCACAAATATTGGGGTATGAAATTATTACTGGGTGTGATGTTTGATATACTGGGTGGGTGTCATCTGATAACAGTTTTTAAAAGCGCGATAAAACGTTCTGAGACATTCAAAACCCACGGCCAGGGCAATGTCAAGCATGGTCATATCACTTTCAATCAGCAAAAGGGCTGCCTGCCTGCAGCGGATGGTGGCCAGATACTCAATCATGGAGCAGCCAAGATGATCGTGGAACAAGCGGGAAAAGCGGCTCTTGCTGTAGCCGAAATGACGGGCCAGATGCTCCATGCGGATGGGCTGCTGGTAATTGTTCTGCAGATAAATCAGCACATCCTTCATCAGGTTGCTGCGCTGGTTGCCGGGGTGATCACACAGCCCGACGCGGGAAATCAAAAGACCCAGCACCATATAGGAGATGCCCTTGATGGTTTCAGGGCTGTATTCTGCCCAATGTTCGGGGATGATGCTGAATAGCGCAGTCAGTTCTGTGTCTTCAGCAACATTATAAATTGTGTCCTTAAATGCTTTTTTATTCAGCACCTTCTGCAAGGAAGGAATACTGGCCAGAGGAACAATCAGGGTCACCACTTCATTGTGTTCCCCTTCTTCCGTCATATATACATGGACGGAATAGCCGCTGGTCAATATCATCTGGCCCGCCCGGGCATGATAAACCTGTCCGTCAACAATGGCAGTAATATTGCCGGAGCGGACATAAACACATTCGATACTGGAATGAAAATGCGCAGGAAAACCACCGTCTTTGTTAATAAAGCATGCAGCGTTTTGCATATCATCCCGTTCCAGTTCATAACGATCAAAATCGGTGTTCTTTCTTTTCACAACTCTCCCCCATTTCGATGACAAAAAAGTCATTCTGACAGATTATAGCACATCAGTTGACAAAAAGAAAGAAAAAGTGACATAAAATACGAAAAATATTCAATCTTTGGTTTGTGTGAAATATAAAAATGACATATTATCCACTTATGTATTAGAATAAAAAAGAAGGAAAGCCTATTGCCTTCCCTCTTTTATATGATGTAATTTGCTTATTTGGTGCCGAAAAGACGGTCACCGGCATCGCCGAGGCCGGGAATGATGTAGCCGTGATCGTTCAGCTTTTCATCCAGAGCAGCCACATAAATGTTGACGTCGGGATGTTCTTTCTGTACGCGTTCGATGCCTTCGGGGGCAGCGATCAGGTTGATCAGGCGGATGTTATGGCAGCCGCGCTGTTTGAGGAAACCGATGGCCGCAGCAGCGCTGCCGCCGGTAGCCAGCATGGGATCCAGCACAAACAGCTCGCGGTGTTCGGCATCTTCAGGCAGCTTGCAGTAGTATTCCACGGGTTCCAGAGTTTCGGGATCGCGGTACAGACCGATATGGCCGACCTTGGCATTGGGAATCAACTGCATAATTCCGTCCACCATGCCCAGACCTGCGCGCAGGATGGGAATGATGCCGATGGGCTTGCCGGCCAGCATGTTGAACTGCGCCTTCATAATGGGGGTTTCGATGGTCACTTCCTCCACGGGCAGATCACGGGTCACTTCATATACCATCAGCATGGAAATTTCGTCCAGCAGTTCGCGGAATTCCTTGCAACCGGTATCCTTGCAGCGCATGATGCTCAGCTTATGCTGAATCAGCGGATGATCAAACACATGTACCTTGCTCATTTTAAAGCCTTCCTTTCCTGGAAAGTGATTTTGTTCCTGTCATTATGTGATTATACTCCACAAAAAGTCATTTTGCAAGGAAAAACGATGCGAATGTGAATCCTTTTCATTTATTCGTGTCTATGCTATACTGTATGTATCTTTTGAAAGGGAGGCGACTGTCAATGGATCTGGGGATTCCAACGATGGTGGAAATGAAAAGCATTGAAGAAGCAGCTGCGTTTGCATCATCGCTTGGCTTTTCTTTTGTCGAACTGAATATGAACCTTCCCTGGTGTACATTAGAGAACCTGCAAAAGACGGATTTCGGCTCACTCACTTCCCGGTACAACATATACTTTACCATTCATGCTGATGAAAACCTGTTTTTCTGTGATTTCAGTGAGCGTGTTGCAAAGGCACATACACAAAACATGTTGGATGCCATTGATCTGGCAAGAAATAACGGCATGCCACTGATCAATTTTCACATGAGCCGCGGTGTATATTTCACGTTGCCGGAAGAAAGAGTGTATCTGTTTGATCAATACCGTGATGTCTATATTGATAAGCTTCTGCGTTTCCGAGAGGAATGTGCAGCGTCGGCAAAAAACGATGTGATGCTCTGCATTGAGAACACCGGTATTCGGGAGGACTTCGTGTGGCAGGGCATTGATTTGCTGCTTGACTCCCCCGCTTTTGCCCTTACATGGGATCTGGGCCACGATTATTCGGCTGGGTTATGCGATACACCACGGTTGATGCCACTGAAAGAGCATATCCTTCACATTCATTTGCACGATGCCGAAGGAAAAGACTGTCATTTACCGCTTGGCAATGGGAAAATGGACATCGGATCAATGCTTTCCTGCGTTTTGCCGAAGCGGATGGTGCTGGAGGTAAAGACACTTAACGGCATCAGGCAATCGGTACCGTGGCTGAAAGCGCATCATTATATGTAGTTAATAAACCATACAACTTTTTCGGCGGTGCTTTGTTTTTCAAGGCACCGTTTATTTGTGCGTATTTCGGGCATGATATGAATGGCGGAGGTGAGGACAGTGAAACGTACAAAGTCATCCTGTAAACGTACTGAATTGTTTAATCTGTCAGCAAATCTATATAGAAGCAATAGTGCAATGAGAGCGACTCCCCATCTCTTTTACATCGTACAAAGCTGCCATGAAACTGAAAACAGCAATCATGCTTCACGGGGGTAATATGAACAAAATGAAAGAAAACATACACCCGCTGATGATTTTGCCAAAGCCCGGTGCGAGAGAAACACGCACTGCACCAATAAAAGCATTTCCAACGGCAAAAAACAGAAAGGAGCA
>JAFWYZ010000066.1 GCA_017517465.1 Clostridia bacterium
AACAACCTGTTTTCCATGGGTGTGCTGGAAGAAGTGAAGGCAGAAATGGCGGACAGGGGGATTGACCCTGCCATTTTCGAGGATGTGGAGGATGCAGCCCTTGGCAACGGCGGCCTGGGCCGATTGGCCGCCTGTTTCCTGGACAGCGCTGCCACCCACGATATTCCTTTGTTTGGCTATGGTCTGCGGTATCAGTACGGCCTGTTCAAGCAGAAATTTGAAAATGCCTGCCAGAAGGAATTGCCCGATGACTGGGCCAAATTCGGCGATCCCTGGTCCATCCGTCGGGATGACAAGGCGGTAACGGTGGAAATGAAGGGGCTGAATGTGATCGCCGTGCCCTATGATATGCCGGTGATCGGCTACAACAGAAAGTGCATCGGCACGCTGCGCCTGTGGCAGTGTGAAAGCGCTCATCCCTTTGACTTTGACCTGTTCAATGAACAGCATTACGGCAAGGCTGCCAAGGAAAAGAATACGGCGGAAGACATTACCAAGCTGCTTTATCCCAACGACAGCCTGCGTGCCGGCAAGCAGCTGCGTGTGCGGCAGCAGTATGTGCTGTGCAGCGCTTCCCTGCAGGATATGCTGCGGGATTTCAAAACCCTGCATGGCAATGATTACAGCCGCTTCCCCGAATTCCACGCGGTACAGCTCAATGATACCCATCCCACCATGTCCATTCCGGAATTGATGCGCCTGCTGATGAAGGATGGGGTTTCCTTTGACGATGCGCTTTCCATTGCACGGCGAACCTTTGCCTATACCAACCACACCGTCATGCAGGAAGCACTGGAAAAGTGGGATGTGAAGCTGCTTTCTTCCGTGTCTCCCGAAATGACGGAGATCATCAAGCGTTTGGCCAAGCGCCAGATGGCCGAACTGAAAGAGAAGGGCATTGAGGAAACGGGCGGTCTTGCGATTTTGCAGGGCAATCTGGTGCACATGGCATACCTTGCCATGTATGGCGGCTATGCAGTGAACGGTGTGGCGGCCATCCATTCCGAAATTCTCAAGGAAGACGTGCTGCATGCCTGGTACGAACTGAACCCGGAAATGTTCCAGAACAAAACCAACGGCATCACCCAGCGCCGCTGGCTGGGGCTGTGCAATCCGGAATTGTGCGCAGAAATTGAAAAGCGTATCGGGAACGGCTTTATGACGGATCTGTTTGAGCTGAAAAAGCTGCAGCCCTATATCGAAAAGGATGAAAGCCTGACGGAAGCTTTTATCCGGGTGAAGCAGGAAAAGAAGCGTCAGCTGGCTGCCATGATCGAAAAGGCAGAGGGCGTGACGATTCCCGAAAACTATGTGTTTGATGTGCAGGTAAAGCGTCTGCATGAATATAAGCGCCAGTTCATGAATGCCCTGTCTATTCTGGATATGTATTTCCAGATGAAGGATGGAAAACTGAAGGATATGCCCCCTGTGGCCATGATCTTCGGTGCCAAGGCGGCTGCCGGTTATAAGCGGGCCAAGGGTATCATTTGCCTGATCAACCAGATTGCGGACATGGTGAACAATGACCCGGATATGGAAGGCCGGATGAAAGTGGTGTTTGTGCAGAATTATAACTGCTCCTATGCCGAAAAGATCATTCCCGCCACCGATATTTCCGAGCAGATTTCCCCTGCAGGCACGGAAGCCAGCGGCACCGGCAATATGAAGTTCATGCTCAACGGCGCAGTGACCCTGGGTACCTATGACGGGGCCAATATCGAGATCGTGGAGCAGGCCGGAGAGGAGAATAACTTCATCTTCGGTGCCGCGCTGGAGGATATCCAGAAGGTGCAGAAAACCTATGATCCCCAAAAGGTGTACAAAAAGAACAAGCGCATCCGCCGGGTGCTGGACACCCTGATCGATGGTACGTTTGAAGACCGTGAAGGGGTTTTTGCAGAGCTGCACGATGCCATTCTCAAGGGTGCTTCCTGGCATAAGCCGGACCACTACTATGTGCTGCTGGACTTTGAAAGCTATGTGGACCGCAAAATCCAGGCCATCCGGGATACGAAGAATCAGGAAGCCTTTGCCAGGAAATGCCTGTACAATATTGCCGGGGCCGGTAAGTTCTCCTCCGACCGTACCATCCAGGAATATGCAAAGGAAATATGGAGCATCTGATGCCTGAACGGCTCTACATATGAACAAAAAGGAGCATTGATATGCTGGTAACGCTGAAGGAAATTCTGGCCGTGGCCACGGAAAAAAACTGGGCCATTGGTTCGTTCAATACCCCCAATCTGGAAAACCTGAATGCGGTGATTCATGCGGCGGAAAAGCTGAATCTGCCGGTGATCATCAGCCATGCCCAGGTGCACGAGCCTTACTCTGCCCTGCGTATCATAGGACCTGTGATGGTGGAAGCGGCAAAGAAAAGCAGCGTACCGGTGTGCGTGCATCTGGATCATTGCGAGTCTTTTGACTACATGGAAG
>JAFWYZ010000067.1 GCA_017517465.1 Clostridia bacterium
CAGCCACGGCTCTCCCGTGAATATTTCCGGCAAGTATTTCAACATCGTGCCTTACGGTGTGAATGACGAAACCGAAATGATCGATTACGACGAAATGCGCAGGCTGGCCCTGGAATGCAAGCCCAAGCTGATCGTGGTGGGCGCCAGCGCCTATTCCCGTACCATTGATTTTGCAAAATGCCGTGAGATCGCCGATGAAGTGGGCGCTTATCTGATGGTGGACATGGCTCACATCGCGGGCCTTGTGGCTGCCGGTGTGCATCCTTCTCCCGTGCCTTATGCGGATGTGGTGACCACCACCACCCATAAGACGCTTCGCGGCCCCCGCGGCGGTATGATCCTGTGCAAGGAACAGTACGGCAAGCAGATCGACAAGGCTGTGTTCCCCGGCACTCAGGGCGGCCCTCTGATGCACATCATTGCCGCCAAGGCAGTGGCGCTTGGTGAAGCCATGACCGATGAATTCAAGGCCTATCAGCAGCAGATCGTCAAGAATGCCAAGGTGCTTTGCGAAGAACTGCAGAAGCTGGGTGTGAAAATTGTGTCTGACGGCACCGATAACCACCTGATGCTGCTCAACCTTACCAACTTCGGTATTACCGGCAAGGAACTGGAGCACCGCCTGGACGAAGTACATATCACTGCCAACAAGAATACCATTCCCAACGATCCTCAGAGCCCCTTTGTTACCAGCGGTATCCGCATTGGCACTCCCGCTGTGACCAGCCGCGGCTTCAAGGAAGAAGAAATGGTGAAGATTGCCGGTTGGATCAAAGATACGATTGTTGATTTTGAAAACAGCAAGGAACGTATCACCAGAGAAGTTCAGGAACTGTGCGCAAAGTTCCCCATCTATCAGTAACAGATAAAGGAGTGTCAGTATGAACATTCTGGTTGTGGGCGGCGGCGGCAGAGAGCATGCCATCATCTGCAAGCTGCGGGAAAACAAGGAAGTTGAAACGGTGTACGCTCTGCCCGGCAATGGCGGTATGGCTGATGTGGCTGAGTGTCATCCTATCGCTGCTGATGATGTGGAAAGTATCGTACGCTTTGCCAAGGAAAAGAAAGTTGATTATGTGGTGGTTGCCCCCGACGATCCGCTGGTAAAGGGCTGTGTGGATGCGCTGGAAGAAGAAGGTTTTGAATGCTTTGGCCCCCGTGCCAACGCGGCCATCATTGAAGGCAGCAAGATCTTTTCCAAGAATCTGATGAAAAAGTACGGCATTCCCACTGCTGCTTATGAAGTATTCACCGATGCTCAGGAAGCGCTTTCTTATCTGGAAAAGAGCAGCTATCCTACTGTGATCAAGGCCGATGGCCTGGCGCTTGGCAAGGGTGCTGTGATCGTCAACACGCTGGAAGAAGCAAAGGACACCGTGAAATCCATGATGCTGGACAAGCAGTTTGGCGAAAGCGGCAGCCGCATTGTGGTGGAAGAATTCATGGAAGGCCCGGAAGTTTCTGTGCTGGCATTCACCGACGGCAAAACCATCAAGCCCATGGTTTCCTCCATGGACCATAAGCGTGCCCACGACAACGATGAAGGGCTGAATACCGGCGGTATGGGTACTGTGGCCCCCAATCCTTATTACACGAACACTGTGGCGGAAGAATGCATGAACAAAATCTTTCTGCCCACGATCCGCGCCATGGAAATGGAAGGCCGTCTGTTCCAGGGATGTCTGTTCTTTGGGCTGATGATCACCAAAGACGGTCCCAAGGTGATCGAGTACAACTGCCGCTTCGGCGATCCCGAAACGCAGGTGGTGCTGCCCTTGCTCAAGAGTGACCTGCTCACCATTATGAAGGCTACCAAGGCAGGTAACCTGAATGAGGTGGACGTGGAATTTGAAGATTGTCATGCCTGCTGCGTGATCGTGGCTTCTGACGGTTATCCGCTAAAGTACGATAAAGGATACGAAATCACGATTGATGCAGAAGTGAAACCCAATGTGTATGTGGCCGGTGCTGCCCTGAAAGATGGTAAACTGGTGAACGCCGGCGGACGTGTGCTGGGTGTGGTAGGGAAGGGAGACAGCCTGAAACAGGCCATTGATACTGCCTATCAGATGACTGAAAAAGTACATTTCCAGAATGCTTATTACCGCAAGGACATCGGCAAGCGTGCCCTGCAGGCTGAAGGAGTGAAATAAAAATGGTATACCGCATTTTTGTTGAAAAGAAAAATGAACTGGCCCTGGAAGCGAATGCACTGCTTTCCGATATTCGCACGCTGCTGAATATCCAAAGCGTTGAAAACGTACGCATCATCAACCGCTACGATGCGGAAGATATCGAAAAAGAACTGTTCGATTATGCCTGCAACACTGTGTTTTCCGAACCCCAGCTGGATGATATTTCCTCTGAGATCGATACGGAAAATGCCATTGTGTTCGCTGTGGAATATCTGCCCGGTCAGTTTGACCAGCGTGCCGATTCCGCTGCCCAGTGCATTCAGCTGATCAGCCAGGGCAACCGTCCTGTGATCCGCACGGCAAAGGTGTATGTCATTTACGGCAAGGTATCCGATGCTGAACTGGCTGAAATCAAAAAGTACGTGATCAACCCCGTAGAAGCCCGGGAAGCCGCTCTGGAATTGCCTCAAACGCTGAAGATCCAGTACGATATTCCTGAATCCGTTGAAACTCTGAACGGCTTCACCAAGCTGGACAGGGAAGGCCTGGAAGCCTTTGTGAAGAATTACGGCCTGGCCATGGATGCGGATGATATTGCATTCTGCCAGGACTATTTCAAGACCGAAGACCGCGATCCTACCATCACCGAAATCCGCATGATCGATACCTATTGGAGCGATCACTGCCGTCATACCACCTTCCTTACCGAAATTGACGGTGTGGAATTCGAAGATCAGCTGCTTCAGAAGGCATATGATGAATATATTGCCGTGCGTAAAGAACTGAACCGCACCAAGCCCATCTGCCTGATGGACCTGGCTACGGTGGCTGTGAAGTATCTGAAAAAGCATGGCAAGCTGGAAAAGCTGGATGAATCCGAAGAAATCAATGCCTGCACAGTAAAAATCGAAATCGAAAAGGATGGCATCAAGGAACCCTGGCTGTTGCTGTTCAAAAACGAAACCCATAACCATCCCACCGAAATCGAACCTTTCGGCGGTGCAGCTACCTGCATTGGCGGTGCTATCCGTGACCCGCTTTCCGGCCGCAGCTATGTGTATGGTGCCATGCGTGTCACCGGCGCTGCCGATCCCCTCAAGCCTGTGAATGAAACCATGAAGGGCAAGCTGCCCCAGCGTAAAATCGTCACCACCGCTGCTGCCGGCTATTCTTCCTACGGCAATCAGATTGGCCTTGCAACCGGCATCGTGGATGAAATCTACCATCCCGGCTATGCTGCAAAGCGCATGGAAATCGGTGCCGTGATCGCCGCTGCTCCGGAGAAGAATGTTCGCCGTGAACGTCCTGCCCCCGGTGATATCGTAATCCTGCTGGGTGGCAGCACCGGCCGTGACGGCTGCGGCGGTGCCACCGGTTCTTCCAAGTCCCATACCTTGGAAAGCCTTGAAACCTGCGGTGCTGAAGTGCAGAAGGGCAATGCGCCTGAAGAACGCAAGCTGCAGCGTCTTTTCCGCAATGAAGAAGCCAGCCGCATGATCAAGCGCTGCAATGACTTTGGCGCCGGCGGTGTATCCGTTGCCATCGGCGAACTGGCTGACGGCCTGCAGATCGACCTGAATGCCGTGCCCAAGAAATATGACGGTCTTGACGGAACGGAACTGGCTATTTCCGAAAGCCAGGAACGCATGGCCGTGGTGGTTGCCCCTGAAGACAAGGAACGGTTCCTGGCCCTTGCCGAAACCGAAAACCTGCAGGCTTGCCAGGTGGCTGTGGTACAGGAAAATCCCCGTCTGCAGATGCACTGGAACGGCAAGATGATCGTGGATCTGAGCCGCGAATTCCTCAATTCCAACGGTGCTTCCAAGCATATCACCATCACCCCTGAAAACTGCAAGGATTATCACAAGCAGGTGGAAGGCAGCTTTGCCGAAAATTACGAAGAACTGGTGCAGGATCTGAATATCTGCTCCAAGCGCGGCCTTTCCGAACGCTTTGACTCCACCATCGGTGCCGGTACTGTACTGATGCCCTTTGGCGGCAAGAACCAGCAGACCCCCATCCAGGCCATGGTGCAGAAGATCTCCGTGGAACAGGGTCACACCGATGATTGCAGCCTGATGAGCTTTGGCTACAATCCCTTCATCACTGAAAAGAGCCCCTATCACGGTGCTTATCTGGCCGTTGTGGAATCTGTATGCAAGCTGATCGCCACCGGTGCCAAGTTTGAAGATGTTTATCTGACCTTCCAGGAATACTTTGAACGTCCCGGCAAGGACGGCAAGCGTTGGGGCAAGCCCCTGAGCGCACTGCTGGGTGCCTTCATGGCGCAGAAGGAACTGGGTATCGGTTCCATCGGCGGTAAAGACTCCATGAGCGGCAGCTTTGAAAACCTGGATGTGCCCCCGACGCTGGTATCCTTTGCTGTCACCTGCGCCAAGACCCAGGATATCGTATCTCCTGAATTCAAAAAGGCCGGCCATCAGCTGGTCATGATCGCCCCTGAAATGGACGAAAACGGTCTGCCCGTCACCAAATCCCTGGTACAGGTATTTGACAAGGTGTACGGCCTGCTCAATTCCGGCAAGGCATTTGCCTGCTACACTCCCGGTATGGGCGGTATTGCCGAAGCGGTTGTCAAGATGGCGATCGGCAACGGTCTGGGCTTCAAGTACAACGATGCGCTTTCCATGAACGATATTTTCGGTTACAACTACGCTGCATTCCTGCTGGAAGTGGAAGATGCCGGAAACGAAAAGGTGATCGGCGAAATCACTGAAGATGCCGCCATCGTTTACAAGGATGAAAAGCTGTGCCTGTGCAAGCTGCAGAAGGCTTATGAAAACAAGCTGGAAAGCGTGTACAGCTGCAATATCCCCACCGAAGGCAAGAAAATCGAAAACTTTGCCTATGCGGCTTCCGAATGGGCAAAGCCCGCCATCAAGGTGGCAAAGCCCCGTGTGCTGATCCCCGTTTTCCCCGGCACCAACTGCGAATATGACAGCGCCAAGGCTGCCATGGATGCAGGCTGTGATGCCAAGATCGTGGTGCTCAACAACCTGACCAGCGACGGTATTTCCCGTTCCATCGATACTTTTGCCGCTGCCATGAAGGAAAGCCAGATCGTGTTCCTGCCCGGCGGATTCTCCGGCGGTGACGAACCCGACGGCAGCGCAAAGTTTATTACTGCATTCTTCCGCAATGCCGCTATCAAGGAACAGGTGGAAAACCTGCTTGAAAAGCGTGACGGCCTGATGCTGGGTATCTGCAACGGTTTCCAGGCGCTGATCAAGCTTGGCCTGGTGCCCTTTGGCAAGATCGTGGACACCGATGCTTCCTGTCCCACGCTGACCTTCAACACCATCGGCCGCCATCAGAGCCGCATTGTGCACACCCGCATTGCTTCCAACAAGTCTCCCTGGCTGCAGCTGACCAATGTGGGCGATGTGTACACCGTGCCGATTTCCCACGGCGAAGGCCGCTTCCTGGCAAGTGATGATATGCTCAGGCAGCTGGCTGAAAAAGGCCAGATTGCCACGCAGTATGTGGATCTTGCCGGCAATGCTACTGATGATGTGCACTTCAATCCCAATAATTCTGTGTGGGCCATTGAAGGCATCACCTCTCCCGATGGCCGTGTGTTGGGCAAGATGGGCCATAGCGAACGTGTGGGTGCCGGTCTGTACAAGAATGTTCCCGGTGATTATGATATCAAGCTGTTTGCCTCTGCCGTGAAGTATTTCAAGTGAGAAAAGGGAGTAAAGAGCCATGAAAGAATACAAGTCCGATATCCAGATCGCACAGGAATGCGAAATGGAACATATCCGTGTCATCGCCGAACGTGCGCAGGTGGATGAAAAGTATGTGGAACAGTATGGCAACTATAAGGCAAAGATCGACCTTTCCCTGCTGAACGATACTGATAAAAAAGACGGTAAGCTGATCCTGGTCACTGCCATTACCCCCACTCCCGCCGGTGAAGGCAAAACCACCACCACCATCGGCCTGGCCGACGGCCTGCGCCGCATTGGCAAGAACGTTACCGTAGCGCTGCGCGAACCCTCCCTTGGTCCCGTTTTCGGCATCAAGGGCGGTGCTGCCGGCGGCGGCTATGCTCAGGTTGTTCCCATGGAAGACATTAACCTGCACTTTACCGGTGACTTCCATGCCATCGGTGCTGCCAACAACCTGCTGGCTGCCATGCTGGATAACCACATTCAGCAGGGCAATGCACTGAACATTGATGTGAAAAAGATCACCTGGAAGCGCTGCGTGGACATGAATGACCGTCAGCTGCGCAATATCGTGGATGGCCTTGGCGGTCGCATCAACGGTGTGCCCCGTGAGGACGGTTTTGATATCACGGTTGCCAGTGAAATCATGGCTGTGCTTTGCCTGTCCACCTCCATCAGCGACCTGAAGGAACGTCTTTCCCGCATTATCGTTGGCTACACCTATGATGACAAGCCTGTCACCTGCGGCGAACTGAAGGCTGCCGGCGCCATGACGGCCCTTTTGAAGGATGCCCTGAAGCCAAACCTTGTGCAGACTCTGGAAGGCACGCCTGCCTTTGTGCATGGCGGTCCCTTTGCCAACATTGCCCATGGCTGCAACTCCGTGATGGCCACCAAGATGGCCCTGAAGATGGGCGATTACACTGTCACCGAAGCCGGTTTCGGCGCTGATCTGGGTGCTGAAAAGTTCCTGGATATCAAGTGCCGTATGGCCGGTCTGACCCCGGATGCTGTGGTTGTGGTGGCTACTGTTCGCGCACTTAAGATGCACGGCGGTGTTGCCAAGACTGATCTGGCGGCTGAAAACATTGAAGCCCTGGAAAAGGGTGTTCCCAACCTGCTGCGCCACGTGAGCAACATCAAGAACGTGTACCGGCTGCCCTGCGTTGTGGCTGTGAACCGTTTCCCCACGGATACAGATGCTGAAATTGAATTCATCATCAAAAAGTGCCGTGAATTGGGTGTGAACACTGTGCTTTCCACTGTCTGGGCTGATGGCGGCAAGGGCGGCGAAGAGCTGGCCAAGGAAGTGGTGCGTCTGTGCGAAGAAGAAAAGGGCAACTTCACTTTCTCCTATACCGATGACATGAGCATCGAAGAAAAAATTGAAGCGATTGTGAAGAAAGTGTACGGCGGTGACGGCATCAATGTGCTGCCTGCTGCCAAGAAACAGATCGATACGCTGACTGCCCTGGGCTTTGACAAGTGCCCCATCTGCATCGCCAAAACCCAGTATTCCTTCTCTGATGACCCTGCCAAGCTGGGAGCCCCCACCGGCTTTACTGTCACCATCCGTAACGTGAAGATCTCTGCCGGTGCCGGATTCATCGTTGTTCTGACCGGTGACATTATGACCATGCCGGGTCTTCCCAAGGTGCCCGCTGCCGAACGCATCGATGTGGATGAAAACGGCAAAATTACCGGTCTGTTCTGATTTTTGTGAATGAAAAAACGGAAGCAGGGGATTGCCTTGCTTCCGTTTCTTCAATGAAAGGTTTAGGATGAACGAAAAGAAATTGAATCTGATGTGGAGCATCAGTTTGCTTGTAATCAGCATTGGCAATATCGCAATAAATGTAATCAACATTTTTGATGCCAAAATGCCTGATGCAGTGGCGATTCTTATGTGCCTTATTATTCTGGCTGCTGTATGCGTGCTGGTTTATACCAGCCTGAAAAAGTGGCAGAATAAACAATAAAAAAGCCCTGGAGAAGCAGATGCTCTCCGGGGTTTTTGTAATATCAGAAGTGACCTTCTTCAAGCAGTTTACGAACATCGCCGGGCAACGGCGTATTGTTTTCCCCGTGAATATGAACGGGCAAATCGATGGGCAAGCCGTTTTCCCAGGGGGGAAGAATTTCCTGCGAAGGGGGTTTCAGCTGCATTGGCTTTTTTTCCAGAATGACGGATACATAATCCTGAATGGACTGAAGTGGCTGATCCAGCAGCACACCGCCCAGCTTTTCAACAGACATAGAAGCAGCATTGTGGTTATCGGAGCCGCTGGAGAAGGGGAGGTTCAGCCGCTTTGCATATTGCAGCGCAAGCGTGTTCCACACCGGCACATTGCCGTAATTGACTGCCTCAATGCCATCAACAAAATCGGGCATGAGGTGAATGGCATCGTTATAGAAACGGGAACGGAAGGGATGGGCCTGCACCATGCAGCCGCCGGCATTTCTGACTTCCCGGTATAAACGTACCCGATCCCAATCTTTCATATCCGGATGGGCAAGAAGGAATGCCTTGTCAATGC
The DNA here is from genome assembly GCA_017517465.1 of Clostridia bacterium. Classification (GTDB taxonomy): domain Bacteria; phylum Bacillota; class Clostridia; order Christensenellales; family Aristaeellaceae; genus RUG563. The sequence continues at coordinate 8,365 of JAFWYZ010000067.1, forward strand.
CGTAAATCAGGTATTCGTCGCCGTTGAAGTTTTCTTCAAGGCCAAAGAATACAGGAAATCCCCATTTGTCACCTTCATTTTTCGCATCTTCATAGCCGGCGCAGAACTGGTTGACCCATTCTGTCCATGGAAGGGAACGGTCTGGCCGGGTATTGCCCTTGAAAAAGTGATCGGTAATGATGATACCGGCATACCCAAGGTCCATATAGGGTTTGATATAATCACGGCCAAGGCTGCTGCTGCACGCAGACCCCTGGGAAGTGTGCATGTGGGTTTCGTAAAGATACTTTTGCATAAAGGACCTGCTTTCCGTTTTTTCTTTATTCTAACATTCTAATTGTCACAAAGCAAGTCCCTTTCGGCAAAGACATACGAGGAAATGTTTGCTATAATGAGAGAGAAGAAAGGAAGTGTATTTCCGTGTTTCAGGTGTTTGTCAATCAGGTGGGCTATTATCCGAAGAGCAAAAAAACGGCCATTGTCTGTGAACCGTGCAATGGCTTTACCGTTGAGGATATGAAGGGCAATGTGTGCTATCAGGGCCAATGGACAGACTTTGGCATGGATGCGCTTTCCGGAGATCATGTGTACCGGGGAGACTTTTCTGACTTTGAGGTACCGGGACGGTATATTGTCAGATGCGAACAAGGACGTTCAGCCGAATTTGAAATTGGCAATCAGGTATATGATCGGCTGATGTACGATGTCATGCGTGCATTTTATTTCCTTCGATGCGGCTGCGCACTGGAAAAAGAGCATGCCGGAGTATATACCCACGCTGCATGCCATACCGGTGTTGCCATGGAGTGGGACAACCATGATGTGAAGAAGCGCATTCTTGGCGGATGGCACGATGCCGGGGATTATGGGCGCTATGTGACCCCCGGTGCGGTGGCTGCGGCACAGATTCTGTATGCATACATGCTTTTCCCGGACGTGTTTGAAAAACAGAAGCTGAACATTCCGGAAACCGGCAGCCCTCTTCCGGATGTGCTGAGTGAATGCAAATGGGAGCTGGACTGGATTTTGCAGATGCAGCGGGAAGACGGCGCCGTATATCATAAGCTGACCACCGCTCAGCATGCACCCTTTGTAATGCCTGAAGAAGACAGGGAACAGCTGTATTTGCTGCCTGTCAATACGGTTGCAACGGCTGATTTTGCTGCGGTATGCGCCTTGGCCTCCAGAGTCTATCGCAAGCATGATGAGCCTTATGCCAATAAACTGATTTTTGCTGCTGAAAAGGCTTACCACTGGCTGGAAGAAAATCCGTATTTCATCAGCATTCAGAATCCCAGGGGCTGCGGCACCGGCGGTTACGGTGAAAGGGATGATCTTTCCAACCGTTATTGGGCTGCGGCAGAAATGTATGCAGCTACCGGGGATGAAACGTATCTGAACCAAACCGTCAAAATGAGAAAGCTGCCTTTTCCAAGGCTTGCACTGGGATGGGGCGAAGTGGGCGGACTTGGGCAGATGGCACTTCTGACCAGCCAATATGCTGTTGAACAAAGTATTTTGCAGCAGATCAAAAATGAAATCATGCAGGAAGCGGAGCGGCTTGAAGCTGTTGCAAATCATTGCGGCTATATGGCCGCCATGACCGAATATGACTATGTGTGGGGCAGCAATATGCCCCTGATGCAGCATGGAATGACCATGGCGCTGGCTGATATCCTGGAGCATGGAAACAGGTTCAAGGAGACTGTTCAAAAGCAGCTGGATGTTCTGATGGGGGTCAATGCACTGGGGATCAGCTATGTAACGGGAAACGGCGAATATGCGTACAACAATCCCCATCTGCGTCCTGCTTATGCAGATGGTATCGATGCCTGTATGCCCGGGATGGTCAGCGGCGGTCCCAACCGTCATCCCAGCCCCAGAGACGGCTCTGCTAATTGGATCAAGCCCGGCACGCCGCCTATGAAATGCTTTGTGGACCGGTATGAATGCTATTCCCTGAATGAAATCACCATCTATTGGAATTCGCCTGTCGTATTTGTCCTAGCAGCCTTGATGCATAAACGTTAAAAAACAGCCCATCCCGATGAAGAACGTTCGGGATGGGCTGTATTTCTTATTCTTTCAGCAGTTTTACAAGCGCTTTGCTGATTTTTTCATGGGCTTTTACGCCGGGGTGGGCACGGCTGCCCATTTCCTGTTTGGACATGCCATCCAATGTCAGCGGCACCGAAAAACGAATATCAACTTCCGCCTTTTTCTTGTCCACCGCAGCTTTGATGGCATCATGAATGGGGCCTTTATCGTAGAAAACGATCCAGTAAAGCTGAGCAGAGGGGTTCTTTTCGTGGAGCAAATCAATGAAACGGCAGCAGGCTTGCGTGAGCCTTTCCATATCATCGGGGCTGTCTGTCAGTTTATAGGTGATACCGGTTGCAGGATCGGTATAAGCGGGGGAGTTGACAGCGCCGGCATCATTGGTGCCAAGGGCAATAACGATTTTTTCGGGATTGAAGGAAAAATCATATTCCTGCTGCCCGTTCTGCGCATTGACGGGACCGCAGATTTTTGTATAGATCCCGGGGATACTGCCGGAAGGATTGTTATCCCATGCCCCCAGCACGCCCCAGCCGCTCTGGCTGATCACCTGATAGCGGGCATTCAGCTTGTCTGCGGTCAATTTGGCATAGGTATCGGAAGATGAAAACACCATGGGCACCCATTCCATAAAGGAAACCGGGCCTTTGCAGCCTTCACCGCTGGTGATGGAATCGCCGATAAACTCAATGCGCATTTTTTTGTCATCCTGCGCTGCCAGACGTCCGTTTGTCCGCAGGGCAATCAGATTCACATACGCGTCGGCGTCTCCGCCGAAGGGCTGGGTTTCCTTGGCGATGCGCACGCGATGTGCAGCGTGGGACAGGTTCAGAAAAACAGGATACCAATGCTTTCCCTTCTGAGGCACAAAAACTTGGCTGCGCACCCCATCAACGGTGAAGGAAAGATAGGGAGCCATGGAAGTATAGCGGCAATCAATCTGCACTTCAAGATGAGATCCCTCCACCGTCATTTCAGCGCCGGCGCTGCTCCACATCATCGGAAAGCCGGGCAGGGAAGGATCGAAACGGCCGTTGAACTGAATGCATTCATGGTTCTTGACAGCAATTGTTTTCATGAACGGATACTCCTTTGTATCAGGATTTTCTATGTGCCATTTATAGCATCAGATGCATGTTTTGTCAAGCAATTGAATCGAAATATCATTTTGTTTTGCTTGCAAATCATGATGTGCAATGGTATGATAAATAAAATGATACCGGAGGACAAAAGTATGAATGAATTCAAACCGATGATTGAAAATATAAAGCCGATTGGCAGGGTGATGCAAAAGGACAATGCACTGTGGATGTGTTATTCCGCTACGGGTGCGGCATTTCAATTTACGGGGAAAAGCCTTTCTATTGTGCTTTGCGGAGATGACCGTGCGGAAAGCGAAGGCATGGAAGAGAACCTTGCCCGTGTAAAGATCTATGTGGATGGAAATTGCACGAAAGATCTGATGATGAATGAGAAAGAAAAACAGGTGTCTGTCATCAATGATGATGTTATCAATGATCATCTGGTGGAGGTGCTGAAAGTTTCCGAATCTGCTATGTCCACTGTCACGCTCAAGAGCATTCTGGCAGATGATGAGGCTGTTATACAGCCTGCCGAAAAGAAGAGCAGGATCATTGAATTTGCGGGTGACAGCATTACCTGCGGCTACGGTGTGGATGACGAGGTGGCAGAGCATAGTTTCAAAACATCCACAGAAGATGCAACAAAGGCGTATGCCTATCTGACGGCACAAAAGCTGCAGGCGGACCACAGCCTTGTATCTCTCAGCGGATACGGCATCATTTCCGGCTATTCAGGTGACGGAGAAAGAAGGCCGGACCAGCTGCTGCCCACCTATTATGAAAAAATGGGGTTCTGCTATGGCAGCATGAACGGCGAATACCCGCAAAATGTTTCCTGGGATTTTTCTGCACTGCAGCCGGATGTGGTGGTGATCAATCTGGGAACCAATGACCAGAGCTTCACCAGGGAAATCGAATCTCTTTGCGAAGAATACTGCACTGTATATCAGACATTTATCCGCACCATCCGCAGAAATAACCCCAATGCATATATTCTGTGCATGCTTGGTGTGATGGGTGAGGCTCTTTGCCCCATGGCACAGAAAGCCGTTGACACATACAGAAAGGAAACGGGGGACAGCCGCATCAGCTTCCATTGGTTCAAGGAACAGCTGGATGAAGACGGCCGGGCTGCGGACTGGCATCCCTCCCAGAAAACACACCGCAAGGTATCTGAACAATTGACACAGATCATCAAGGAAATAATGAATTGGTAAATATGAAGGAGGAACATCGGATGGACAAATTTGCATCCAGGAAAGCCCAGGCACCTGTGCTGGTGTGCGGCAAAGACGGAATGCCCCTTGCCAATCAGGAAGTCAGAATGACGCTGAAAAACCACCAGTTTTTATTTGGCTGCGGTGCCTTTGAAAGCGTTGCATTGATGAAGATACAGGACGAAGAAAAAAAGGCCTTTTTTGCCGATCGCATGGAAAAATGGCTGAATCTGTTCAATTTCGGCACGCTGCCCTTCTATTGGGGCCGTTATGAACCTGTTCAGGGACAGACGGAAGAAGAAGTGACCCTGAAAGCCGCCAAGTGGCTGAAGGAAAAAGGGGTTACGGTAAAAGGACATCCGCTGTGCTGGCATACTGCATGTGCCAATTGGCTGATGAAATATGATAACAAAACCATCATGGATCTACAGATCAAGCGTATCCACCGTGATGTGGCTGCCTTCAAGGGTGTCATCGATATGTGGGACGTGATCAACGAAGTGGTGATCATGCCTGTGTTTGATAAGTACGACAATGCCATTACCCCCCTTTGCAAGGAAAAAGGCCGTATTCAGCTGGTGAAGGAGGTTCTTGATGCTGCCAAGGAAACCAATCCCGGTGCCACTTTGCTGATCAATGACTTCAACACCTCCCAGTCTTATGAAATTCTCATCGAGGGTCTTTTGCATGCCGGTGTGCCCATCAGCGTGATCGGCATTCAGTCTCACCAGCACCAGGGCTATTGGGGCCTGGAAAAACTGCAGGCAGTGCTGGAGCGTTTTTCTCACTTTGGTCTTCCCATTCATTTCACCGAAAACACCCTCATTTCCGGTGATCTGATGCCTGCGCACATTGAGGACCTGAATGACTGGCAGGTGCCCGAATGGCCTTCCACCCCTGAAGGGGAAGAACGTCAGGCACGGGAAGCTGCAGAAATGTATACCGAACTTTTTGCCCATCCGCTGGTGGAAGGCATTACCACCTGGGATCCCGCCGACGGCGCATGGCTGGGTGCACCCAGCGGTCTGATGCGCAAGGACAGTAGCCTGAAGCCCATCTATCACAAGCTGCATTCTCTGATCCACGGAGAATGGAAAACTGATGTAACGCTGAAGACGGACGATAACGGCTATGTGACGCTGGATGGCTATAAGGGGCTGTACGAAGCGGCAGCCGATGGCAGAAAGGCCGAATTTACGCTCTCTGACGGGGCTGAAAAAAGAATCATCCTGGAATAAGCCAATAAGAGAAAACGGGCAGCAATGCCCGTTTTTTGCGCAAAAACGGAAATGTATTGGAGATATGCGTGTGATATGATGAATTTGCGATCGTGAAAGGAGGGGAGAAGGATGAAACATCAGCTGCAAAAGACCATTGACTATATCGAAGAAAACCTGAAAGCGGATCTGCAGGCGGAGGAGCTGGCAGACATTTGTGGTTATTCCGTATTTCATTTCTATCGGTTGTTTCAGATGGCAACGGGCATGCCGGTCATGCAGTATGTACATAGACGGCGCATGCTGCATGCCATATGGGAAATGGGGCAGGGAGGAAAACGCATTGACATTGCCTTGCAATATGGCTTTGAAACCTATGCCGGCTTTTATCGTGCGTTTCAGCGCATGTTTCAATTGACTCCCACCGATTATCTGAAAAAGGGCATGGCAAAAAAGCCGTACCGTATCAATTTATTCAAGGAGGAAGCTATGCATATCACACACAAAAAAGCAAAAGAAATGCTGAAACACTGGAATATGGAAAGCCAGGACGTTCAGGATATCTATTACGATGTGACTGGCAACAGAAACGATAATGCCTATCTTATCGGGGACGATTATGTGCTCAAGTTTACGGTGAACTTCGGCAAAATGCAGCAGAATCAGAAAATGGCAGCATTGCTTGCACAAGCAGGGCTTTCTGCAAGCGTATCCGTTCCCACAATTGACGGAAAAATGCATGTACAGGATGGGGAGATGTATTTTTACCTGACCCGAAGACTGCAAGGCAGGCAGATGAATGCTGTCAAAATGTACGAAGATAACCGGGCCGTATATACCGGTGAAATCATCGGGCTGTTGCATAAGGCGCTTGAAAGAGAAGATGCACCTGTGGAAGAAAAGGATTTCTTTGACAGCATCAAAAACTGGGCACTTCAGAAAACAAAAGAGATCATGCAGCTGGATGAAGCCTATTGCAGCGATTTCATAGGCAGCATCCAGAGGTTTGAATCAAAATTGCCTAGGCAGTGCATTCATCGTGATCCTAATCCGGGAAACATCATTGTCAATGGAGACGAATGGGGTTTTATTGATTTTGAATTGAGTGAGAAAAACATCCGTATTTTTGATCCCTGCTATGCAGCAACAGCGGTTCTTTCGGAAACCTATTCAAAGGGAATGAAGGAAGAATGGTTCAGGCTGTATCAGGATATCATAGCAGGATATGACAGCACTGCCCATCTGACCATGGAAGAAAAGGAAGCATTGCCTTATGTGGTTCTTGGCAACCAGATGATAGCAGTTGCCTGGTTCTCAACCCAGGAAAAATACCGGGACCTGTTTGAAACAAATGTGAACATGCTGCATTTCCTGATGAGCAACATGGAAAAGATGAAAGTAAAATGAAATAAAAAGGCAGCCGCCAAGGCTGCTTTTCTTTATTTTCCAAAAACACTCGACTATTTTCTTTCCATACGATATAATATCATCTGTGTGAACTTAAAGGAGGATATCATTCATGAATGTGATCATCAAAGTGATTCAGGGTGCATTGATCGGCGCCGGCGGTGTATTGCCTGGGGTTTCCGGCGGTGTGCTGGCGGTGCTGTTTGGGCTGTATAAGCCGCTGATGAAATTCCTGGCCCACCCCTTCAAGAACCTGAAAAGCAGTGTACAGGAACTGTGGCCCATTCTGCTGGGCTTTGTCATTGGCTATGTTGGTATTGCCAAGGTGCTGGAAGAGGTCCTGAAGGCCTATGAAACCCAGGCTCTGGCCGTATTTGTTGGGATGACCATCGGTATCATGCCTTCTCTTTTCCGCGAAGCCGGTGAAAAGGGCAGGAACAAATACAGCTGGATTTCCCTTGTAGGTGTTTTTGTTGTCGCCTTTGCCATTCTTGGCGGCGCTCGCATTCTGCAGTTGACCATTGTACCGAACTTTGGCTGGAATATGTTCGGCGGTGCATGCCTGACGCTTTCCATTATCGCCCCCGGCATGAGCGGTTCCGTGCTGATGCTGCCCCTGCAAATGACAGCCGCTGACGGATCCATGTCCACCTTCTATGAACACATTACCGGCGCCATCGGCAATATGAATTTCGCCGTGCTGCTGCCCGTGGCTATCGGTGCTGTGCTGGCTTTCCTGCTGCTGACCCGCGCCATTGACTGGATGATGAATAATCACTATTCTGTGATGTTCCATGGTATTATCGGCTTGGTGATCGCTGCCACCATTTTCACTATTCCTTTCGGTGTGTTTACACAGAGCCTTTCTACCATCCTGATCCATCTGGCCCTGGTTTGTGCCGGGATCGTGACCACGCTTTTGCTTGACAAAATGAATTCCAAGGTTGAAAAGCCTGTAATTATTGAAGAAGAACAAATTAATGAAGAAAAAACAAAGGAGTAATTCATTATGTACCGTGAAAATGCATGGAAGAATTATGATGAACAGGCACTTCTGAGCCTGGAAAAAACGGCGAAGAACTACCGTCATTTTCTGGATAACGGTAAAACGGAACGGGAATGCGCCGCTTATACCATCGCCGCTGCAAAGGAACAGGGCTATCAGGATCTGAATGAAGTCATTGCTGTCGGAAAGCGTTTGCAGGCCGGTGACAAGGTGTATGTCAATTGCATGGGCAAGGCTGTGATGCTGTTTTACATCGGCAAAAACAGCCTGGAAAAGGGCATCAATATTGTGGGTTCCCACATCGACAGCCCTCGCATTGACCTGAAGCAGAACCCCTTCTATGAAGACAGCGGCTTTGCCTATGCCGATACCCATTATTACGGCGGTATCAAGAAGTACCAGTGGGTGGCCCGTGCCCTGGCGCTGCATGGTGTTGTGGTCAAGAAGGATGGCACTGCGATCAACCTTTCCATCGGTGAAAAGGACGATGATCCGGTAGTTGGCATTTCCGATCTTTTGATCCATCTGTCCCGTGACCAGATGGGCAAGAAAGCATCCGAAGTGATCGGCGGCGAAGATCTGGATATTATGCTGTGCGGCAAGCCCCTTGCTGATGAAGAAAAGGAACCCGTCAAGGCAGCGCTGCTGAAGATTCTGAAGGAGCAGTATGACATCGAAGCGGAAGATATGGTTTCTGCAGAAATCGAAGCTGTTCCTGCCGGTCCTGCCCGTGATTATGGCCTGGATCGCAGTATGATCCTGGGCTATGGCCACGATGACCGTGTGTGTGCCTATGCTTCTCTGGAAGCCCTCTTTGGCCTGACTGAAGTGCCCGAATACACCTGTTGCTGCCTGATGGCCGATAAGGAAGAAATCGGCAGCGTGGGTGCCACCGGTATGCGTGCCATGTATTTTGAAAATGCCATGGCAGAACTGATGAACCTGACCGAAGATCACTATTCCGACCTGAAACTGCGCCGTGCTCTGGCCAACAGCCGTATGCTGTCCTGTGACGTAAGTGCCGGCTTTGATCCCTTGTTTGCCGGTGCCTTCGAAAAGAAGAATGCCGCCATTCTGGGCAACGGTGTGTGCTTCAACAAGTTCACCGGTTCCGGCGGCAAGAGCGGCTCCAACGATGCTAATGCCGAATACCTGGGCAAGCTGCGCAAGATCATGGATGACAATGACATCGCCTGGCAGACCGCTGAACTTGGCCGTGTGGACGTGGGTGGCGGCGGCACCATTGCCTATGTGTGTGCCCTGTACGGTATGGAAGTGATCGACAGCGGCGTGGCCGTGCTTTCCATGCACGCTCCTTTGGAAGTGATCAATAAGGCTGATCTGTACGAAGCGGTGAAGGCCTATGCGGCTTTTATGAAGGAAGCAAAATAAGTTTTCAAAATCCAACCGGGGATGTGTGATGATCCGCACATCCTTTCTTGTTTGAGTTTGAGAAATTGTGGTATAATAAGCTTGTGCAAAGATTGCACGGACTGGAGTGAAACGCTATGAAAATTGCTTTTTTTGATGCAAAACCCTATGACATTCCCGGCTTTGAAAAATGCGGAAAGGAGCAGGGGATCAAATTCAAGTTTTTTGAGAGTCCGCTGAACGAAGACACCGCCAGCCTGGCACAGGGTGCAGATGGAGTATGCGTGTTTGTGAATGACACGGTCAATGCTGCCGTGATCGACAGGCTGTATGAAATGGGAGTCAGAATTGTGGCCCTTCGCTGTGCCGGATATAACAACGTGGATCTTCGCCATGCGTTTGGCAAGGTGCATGTGGTGCACGTGCCTGTGTATTCTGCTTATGCTGTGACCGAACATGCCATGGCCATGCTGCTCACATCCATCAGGCGGATTCATAAAGCCTATATCAGAACAAGGGATTTCAATTTCAGCCTGAACGGGCTCACCGGTTTTGATCTGCACGGAAAAACCATCGGCATCATTGGTGCCGGTAAGATCGGCAGGGTGATGATGGATATTTGCAAGGGCTTTGGCATGCATGTGATTGCCTATGACAAGTATCCTTCCGGGGACGGAATCGAGTTTGTGGAGCTGGATGAAATTTTCAGAAGAAGCGATATCATTTCTCTGCATTGCCCCCTGACCCAGGAAACCCATCATCTGATCGATGAAAAGAGCATTGCCAAAATGAAAAAAGGGGTTGTGATCATCAATACCTCACGTGGTGCTTTGATCGATGCCGAAGCCCTGCTTTCCGGCATCAAAGCCCGGCAGGTTGGAGCAGCTTGCCTTGATGTATACGAAGAAGAAAGTGACGTATTCTTCAATGACTTTTCCGGTCACATTCTGGATGATGATACGCTGGCAAGGCTGATTTCCATGCCCAATGTGATCGTTACCTCTCATCAGGCATTCCTGACCAATGAAGCACTGGAAAACATTGCAGAAATCACGGCACAGAATCTGCAGGAATTTTTCAATACCGGCATGTGCAAAAATGAGCTCTGTTATCATTGCGGGAAAGATGAAAAATGCAGAAAAAACAGAAATCACAAATGCTTCTGAAATGAAAAAAGCGGAGAGAAGAAATTCTTCTCTCCGTTTTGTTTTGCAGATTACAGGCTAACCTTCACTTCGGTTCCCTGTACATACAGCAGCATGCCTTTTTCGTTTTCTTTGGCGGTAGCGCCGGAGACACTCTTAATGTTCCGGATGCCCATCAGCTGCAGCTTCAGGCCCTTGGTTTCCTTGCAGATGGAGAAGGTGATCTGGTCATCCGCCTTTTCGGCCTTCACGCAGAATGCCTTTTCGCCATTGCGGTCATAAACGGTGCGGAAGGCCTTGTCTTTCAGGCCGTACACCTGCATCAGCACGTTTTCTTCATAGGTATAGTCAGCCTTGTCATCGCACTGACCAATAGGAAGCAGGGTGTTTTC
>JAFWYZ010000068.1 GCA_017517465.1 Clostridia bacterium
AAAGAGAGCCCACGGGCGCAATGAAAATGTAGAAAAAAGCCGGTCAGGAAAGTGCACTTTCCTGCCGGTTTTTTCTCATTTTCCCCGGATGCAAAGCATCCGGTTGGCGGTGCTTCACACCGCCCAGCCCGTGGGCGGGCGCCAGTGGCGCATCCAACTCGCAAAGTTTCAATCATTCCCTACGAAAGTGTGTGTGCGTGTTCCTTTGCAGCATCGGAACAATGTTTGCAAGATACATATTGCAATATCCGGTACTGGGTCAAGGGGCAATGCCCCTTGTGGGGTGCAGGGGCGAAGCCCCGCAGGTCTCCTCAAGCACCACCGGGAAATTGTATGAAAGATACAGTTTGTTACTTCCGGAATTGGGTCCAGGGATGATATCCCTGGTCCGGAGAAAGGGTCCAGGGATGATATCCCTGGCTTGTTAGCCTTTTTTCCGCCAAAGGCCGATGGAAAAGAGGCACAGGATAGGCATAATTTCCAATCTTCCGGCCAGCATCAGGAAGGAGCAAACCCATTTTGAAAAATCACTCAGCCAGGCAAAATTCTGTGTCGGGCCCACGGTACCCAGTCCGGGGCCCACGTTGGAAAGGCAGGTGAGGGCGGCCACAAAGGAATCCGCAATGGGTACGCCTTCCAGAGAAATCAGCAATGCGCCGACCAGCTCCAGCGCCACATACAGGAACAAAAATACGCCCAACCGGGTGAGCACCCCTTCCGGCACTGCCTTGCCGTCCATGCGCACAACGGACACCTTCCGGGGATAGATTGTTTGTTTGATATCACGGAATCCGCTTTTCACCAGCATAATCACGCGGCTCACCTTAAACCCGCCGCCGGTGGATCCGGCGCTGGCGCCGATAATCATCAGCAATATCAGGAAAGTTTTTGCAATGGTGGGCCACAGATCAAAGTCCTGAGAGACAAAACCGGTGGTCGACATGATGGACGTAGCCTGGAAGAAAGCAGCCCGCAACGCCGGGAAAAAGCCTTCATACCGGGGCAGTATACTGAACGTGATACCGAAGGTGAAAAGCACGGCAATGCTGACATACACCCACAGTTCCTCGCTTTTTACTGCCGGCTTGAGTTCCCTGCGGATCAAATGGAAATACACCGTAAAATTCACACCGAACAGCAGCATAAAAACGGCCAGAATCCATTCAATCACCGGGCTGTTGAAAGCTGCCACGCTGGCATTGTAATTGCTGAAACCGCCGGTGCCTGCGGTGGAGAAGGTGTGAATCAGTGCATCATACACATTCATCCCGGCACAAATCAACAGAATAAATAATATGAAAGAAAGCAGAAAATATAGCAAATACAGCATTTTTGCCGTATCACTGGTACGTGGCAAAAGTTTCGAGAAGGTGGGCCCGGGGCTTTCTGCCTTGGTCAATTGAGATGTGCGGCCGGAAAGCCTTGGCAGCAGTGCCACCGTCAATACCAATACCCCCATACCGCCGATCCAGTGGGTGAAGGATCGCCAGAACAAAATACCCCTGGGCAGCGCTTCAATATTTGTCAGGATGGAAGCACCGGTGGTGGTGAAGCCGCTGACGGTTTCAAAATATGCATCCGTCAGGCTGGGAATGGCTCCGGATATCCAGGCAGGCAATGCCCCAAAAAAGGACAGAACAATCCAGCTCAGCCCAGCCACCGCAATGCCGTCCTTGGGGTTCAGGTCTTCTCTTGCCGGCTTCACAAAAAATGCCGGCCCAACCCCTGCTGCTGCCGTAATCAGCATAGCATATACAAAAGCCATGCTGTCCCCCTGCCCATAAATCAAGGATACCAACAGGGAAGGCAGCATCAGCACTGCTTCCATCAAAAGCAGCCGCCCCATCAGCTTCAATATCAATCGCTTATTCAATGCTTTATCCTTTCCATTAACGCAGATGGATCACTTCGTTCAGCGTACTGATTCCCGTCCGTTTGGAAATGATCACCACACTGTCGCCGCTTTCAATGGTATCGTTACCAAAGGGCACCAGCACCTTATTTCCCCTTACGATAACGGCAATCAGGCAATCCTTATCAATGTTCAATTCCTTCAGCGGCACATGAATGAAGGGCATCTTGTTGTCGGTCAGAAATTCCAGTGCCTCTGCCTTGCCATTTACCAGCCGGTACATACGCACAACGGCAGCGGAAGAACGGCTGGAACGGGTGCGAACGGTGCGCAAAATATTATTTACCGCCACGTTCAGCACGCTGACGATGGAATCCAGCCCCATGTTTTTGAGGATGGCGGTGTAGTTTTCCCGGCTGCTTTTCACGATCACCCGCTTCACCCCCTGATGCACGGCGTAAAGCCCGGTCATCAGGTTGTCTTCGTCCCGGTTGGACAGGGCAATGAACGCATCTGCATCCGTCAGCCCTTCGCTTTCCAACAGTTCCTGTTCCGTGCCGTCCCCCTGAATGATGTTGGCACCGGGCAGCATTTCGGAAAGGGAACGGGCCTTTTCCGGGTTGATCTCAATGAGGTTCACCTTGATGTGCATGTTTTGCAGCATCTGTGCCAGATAGTAGGACAGCCGGCCGCCGCCCAGCATCATCACCGAACGGATGGCAGATACACCCTTACCAATAGCCCGGAAAAAGGCAGTGATGGTGTTCACATCCCCGGCTACATAAACCCTGTCCCCGGGCTGAATCACAAAATCACCCTTGGGGATGATAGCTTCGCCATCCCTTTCCACGGTGCAAAACAATACCTGCGGCAGATTTTTTCTGTTTTTATATATATCCTTCAGCGCAACGCCGGCAATGCCGTCTCCTTCCGCAGCCCGAAAATCTACCATTTCCACCCGGCCCCGGGCAAAGGTTTCCACGCCGCTGACAAAAGGAAAGCGCAGCATCCGGCTCACTTCCCGGGCGGTGGATCTTTCCGGATTGATCACATAATCCATGAACATTTCTTTCTGCAAAAAGCTCAGGCTTTCCAGATATTCAGGATCCCGTATCCGGGCAATGGCATACTGTGCTCCCAGCTTCTTCGCCGTCAGGCACACCAGCATGTTGATCTCATCCCCGGCGGTGGTGGCAATCACAATATCAGCATTTTCCACGTTGGCTTCCTTCAAAACGTCCACACGCACGCCGTTGCCCCGGATGAACAGGGCGTCCATCGTGTTGTCGCCCCGGTCAATTACCGCTTCGCTGTTGTCAATGACCGTTACATTGTGCCCTTCGTTGATCAGGCTGTCCGCCAGCGCAAACCCCATCTTCCCGGCACCTACAATGATAATCTGCATCCTGTCCTCCGCTTGAACCGCCGTGACGGCCCTCTTCTTCATCGGCAGTCGCCTGCCGCATAAATCATTCTTTTCATTTTATGATTATACCACGAATCTTACAGCAAGAAAAGATTTTCTTTTGCGTGTGTGACGGGGCAGGGGGCTGCTTTTCCAGGCTGTGTTTCGCATGAGGCATGGGGAACGGTGGAGCAGGGGGCTCCTTGCCCCCTGTACCCCCGAAAACGGGGCAGGGGCCTGTGCGGCCCCCGTACCCCCGGCAGCAGGGCCATCGGCCCTGCACCCATTCTGCGAAGAAGAAGA
>JAFWYZ010000069.1 GCA_017517465.1 Clostridia bacterium
CCTTCGGGATAGGTGACGTTATAGAACAGCTTGTTGCCATCGGCGCCGGTTTCGGTCACGGTATAGTCACCGGAAGGAATGTATTGCAGCTGGATCACGTCATCCGCCTTCACCCCTTCAATGGTCAGGGTGTTCTTTTCATCCACGGTGCCGGTCATGGGTTCCTTGTTCAGGGTATAGGAAACAGTGCCCGCGAAAGTTTCGGGGCCGGTAATGGAGAAGGTGAACCGGTCTGCCAGCATGGTATCGTTGGCATTGGGAAGGGCTTTGATGATTTCCAGATTGCCGGGAACGACCTTCTGATACTGATGCACAACCGTGTAAGCCGCTGCCTTGGTGGCATCCACGCCATCCACGCTGGACAGCAGCTGTTCATCGGCCTTATATTCCGTGCCTACATACTGATAGTAAACACCGTCGCCATCGGGGATATCAATGCGTTCGGTGATGTTCGTATAATCGGTTTTGAATTCCGGTTGATAGGTATCGCTGGAATAGTCGCTGATCATCTTTTCCGCTTCCGTGGGGGAAAAGCCGTACTGCGACATATCCTTGCCTTCTTCATCCACCCACCGCACCTGCACGGAGCTGTAGGCATAAGTGGCTTCCGGAATGGGGAAATTCAGCTTGTTCATCTGGGTGGTGGCATTTTCACCGGTACCGGTGGTAATACCATAGCGGAAGGTGGTGGTGCCATTGAGGGGCACATCAAGATGAGTCCCTTCGCTTCTGTCCGCAGAATCATTCAGCTTTACATTGTAGGAATATTCCACCACCCTGCCCACCATGTTCTGGCCTTCGGTGGGCCGCCAGTAAATGGTGTTGCCGGAATGGGAAAGATTATTGTTTGTTTCCACACCCGTGATATCAAAATTCACGGTGGAGCCCATGGGGTCAACCACCATGGTGGAAATCTTTTTGCCGATCTGGTTGAAAGCGGAGGTCAGTTCACCGGGGTTGCCAGCGTGGTAATAAGCACCGCCATTGGCCACCATACCAGCCAGGTTTGCGTCCTCATGATTGAAGCCAACAGTAAACACCATACCACCGGCACCAGTAAACGCAGAAAGCGCTGTGGAGGAATACCTGTTGTCAGTGGCAGCGCCGTCGGTCACAATAACCAGAATTTTCGTTTTTTCACTGTTACTGAACTGTTGAAGAGCAAGATCTACCCCGCTCATCAAATAAGTTTCACCAGCGGCATAAATACCGGAAGTAAAGGTCGGTTCAACAAAAGCCCGAGAAGCAAAAGAAACACGGCTAACAGCGGTCCCTTTCGGCAGGCTGCTGATCAATTGTTCTGCAGCTTGTGTTGCAACAGTTAAACGATTAGGAGTAATCTGAACATCTGCATAGGAAGACGTCCAATAATGGCATGAATTATTCTTGCGATGCTGAATCATGTATTTGTCACAGCCATCCGGACAGGAATCATCATGCGTATGGTATTGCCATGTGCCAATGTTTTTGTGCTCCTCTTCATCCGCACATTCTTTCATACTCAAAGACGTGTCCAGCACAAACACAACCTCCAGCTTCGGAGGCTCCACTTCGATTGCCTTCACGTCGGCTGTTACGGTTACTTTCCACTCGTCTGGGCCGATACGCTCCGCCCATTTATTCAGCGTAATATTGCCGTCGGTGCTGACCACCGCATCCGGCACCAGCAGCGGGGTTACATTCTCCTCCGCCGCCGACATGCCAAACAGGCTGCACAGCATCATCAGTGCCATGACCAGCATCATCAATTTTCTTGCCCTATATGATTTCTTCATCCTTGGTTCCCTCCATCGTCTTCCGGAGATTGATCCAGCTTATATTTCCAGCTTTTTGAGTAAGCAAAATAAGCGCAGTTATACGATATTATCATACTACATAATTTACCACAATTCAATCATTATTTGCTTCTTTCTCTGACATATTTTGCGAAATATCCAATTTTTTCCTCGCTCAATCGTTTTTCTTCACTTTGCAGGCGATTAAACAGCAAATTACTTTTCATGTAACCAATGCTCTGGCACAAAAACACAAAAAAACTGCACCCATTTTTATGGATGCAGGTTCTTTTTTGCTGTTTTTTCAGGCCGTCAGGCATCCAGAAATGCCTGGATCAGCGCCGCTGCCTGATCGGCAGGGTTATGATGCATATCCAGCCAGTGAATATCCTTGTCCTTTTTGAACCAGGTCACCTGCCGCTTGGCAAATTTCTTGATGGCATTGCCAAGCTCCAGCACCATCTGGTCATAGCCAATTTCACCCTTGATATAGCGCGTGAGATAGCGGTATTCCAGGCCCAGCTTCATCAGGAATTCTTCGCTGCAGCCATCGTTGAGCAGGTCTTCCACTTCCTTCACCATGCCCTGCTGCAGCCGTCTTTCCAGCCGTTCGTCAATGCGCTGCTTCAGGGTTTCCCGATCCCAGCCCACACCGATCTTCAGCGTTTCATACCGGGGAGTACGCTTGCCGGGGTGATAATCATCCGCCGCCAGACGCTCCAGGGCACGCATGACCCGGTTGCGATTTTTGGGGTCGATCTCGGTATCGGGCAGCTGCTGCTTCAGCATTTCAAAAAGCTGAGGAGTTTCGAAGTTTTCCAGATGAGCCCGCAATGCCAGATCCGGTGCCCGGTCGGACAGCTCATATCCCTCTGCCACCGCATCCACATACAGCCCCGTGCCCCCCACCAGGAAAGGCACTTTGCCCCGGGCCAGAATATCATCAATGGCCTCGTAGGACAGCTTCTGAAAATCCGCCATGGAGAAAAATTCCCCGGGCTTGCGCACATCGATCAGATGATGGGGCACACCCTGCATTTCCTCCGGCGTGATTTTGCCGCTGCCAAGGTCCAGCCGTTCAAACACCTGCCGGGAATCGGCGGATACCACTTCTCCCCGGAACCGCAGTGCCATCTCCACCCCCAGGCCGCTTTTGCCGGAGGCATTGGTGCCGCAGATCACAATCAGCTTTCCCTTCATGTTGCATTGCTCCCTTCCCCGATCGCCGGAACCGGGCATTCTTCAAACCCGAAATACACCTGACCCCCCTGGGCCTCAATACCATAGTGGATCAGCAGTTCCTCCACCGTCACACACAGAATGTTCCGCTCCTCCAGCCTGTCCAGAATGTCCTTGGAATACTGGGCAGAGGCATGGTTCAGATCATGCATCAGCACAATGGAGCCTGCATCGGTGCCGCTGCGCACATTGCCGGCAATGGTAACCGCATTGTTGACACGCTTATCATCGCTGGCATCGCCGCTGATCAGGCTCCACTGTATCAGGGGCAGATCCACCTTGGCCGTCTGATACGGGCCATAGATCCCGCCGGGGGCCCGCATCATCGTGGGCACGGCGCCACAGATATCGCTCATGGTCTGGTCGAAGCGTTCCTTCCAGCCCAGCAGAATATCCCTGTCCCGCTGATTGTACACATGCTCCCAGTTGTGGCTGGCCACCTGAAAGCCGCTGTCCTGCTCCCGGCAGAGGATCTCCCGGTGTCCCTTCAGCCGGGTGCCCACCACAAAAAACGTGGCATTGGCGCCATGGGCCATCAGCTGGTCCATCACCCGGTGGCTGGTGTTGCGTACCGGGCCATCGTCATAGGTAAGCGCCGCCAGCTGATAGCCGTTATTGTCGGTCTGTGCCAGGGCATAGTCATTCATGTAGGGCCGCAGGGTGCGGTAAGGCACGCGCACATGCATCAGGGTGCAGGTGCCGGGGTACAGCGTTTCGGAAGCAAAATGCAATTCCAGCTGCACAGGCGTCAGAGAAAATGCAGCGCTCTGCAGGCTTTCCTTTTCGCACAGCTGAGCCAGCGTCGCTTCATCCGCGTCCATATTGGGATAATAGGCCGTCA
Organism: Clostridia bacterium; assembly: GCA_017517465.1. Classification (GTDB taxonomy): domain Bacteria; phylum Bacillota; class Clostridia; order Christensenellales; family Aristaeellaceae; genus RUG563. Next base: position 3,856 of record JAFWYZ010000069.1, read on the forward strand.
GCTGCTGTTTCACAGCCTCGGCAAGGCAGGCCCAGGCTTCGCTGTCATCATCAAACAGCCGGGAAAGCAATACCCTTTCCCCCGTTTTCATATCGTACACCCGGTTTTCAAAGGCCACACCGGTCTGTCTCAGATCCTCTGCCCGGCTGGCCAGCACCAGAAAGCTCATCATGCTCTGCCCGGACCGGCTGATACGGCAGTTCACCTCCAGATACCCCTGTTCCTGGCATTTGCCGGGCAGCAGTTCCGGCCGGGAAGCCAATTCATCCACCAGCGCCAGTATTTCCCTGTTCACTTCGGGCCTTTTTGTTTCGGGGTAGCTTTTACGCAGGTAGGTTTTATAGCCCAGCGTTTCCCGCTCGCCGATCACATAGGAAAAGCGCAATGCTTCCGGAATGGGCTGCCACTGTGTTTCTTCCCCCAGGCAAGGCCATGCACAGCACAGACAAACCAGCAAAACCAGTACTTTTTTCAGCATCTGTTTCTCCATATAAAACCGGCTGCCGTTTTCAGGCGGCAGCCGTCATGTACTTTTCGTTGATCTTCCGGAAGATTACAGCGCCTTCAGGGTGTCACGGAAGTGGCCCAGAATGGTCATGTAGCTTTCGTTATACCAGCCGGGAGCCGCCATATCCACCGTGATGATGCGGTTGTTGTCCAGCAGGGCCACCATCACGCGGCCGCGCACCACATTGCCGTCCACCATCACACCGCGGTAATTGTTGTAGTAACCGTCCTTGTTCAGCAGGGTGCGTTCAGCCATCTGATACGTTTTCCATTCGGTATAGTTACGGCTGATTTCCTCCAGCTCATCGGCCAGCGTCTGCTTGGCATTGGACAGCTTGTAATCAGAGGCAACGGAGGTGACGGAAACCGTCAGGGTGCCCTGGAAATTGTCATAACGGTTAGGATCCTTCAGCACGATGGTATCGGGGATGGAGGTATCCATCTGCCAGCCCTGAGGGGCTTCGAACTTGATGCCCAGGCTTTCCATGGCCACTTCCGCATAGCTGAATGCCAGCGTGGGCCGGGGCGTGGCCGTGGGCTTATCAATGGGATCCAGGGGGATGGGGGTGGCACCGGCATACAGCGCATTGCCGTATTCGTCATAGGCCATGCCGGGCACATAGGTATCCCCGTCTTCCTCTGCCAAAGGATCATATTCCATCGCACCCGCCGGAGCGGCCGTAGGCACGGACAGAGGATCCTGCTGACTGACAGGGTTATATTCATCGTAATTGTTTTCCGGAGCAGCGCATCCGCTGAGCAGTACCGCCGCCACCAGGATCATCACAAGCAGGCATACACGCTTTTTCATCGGGGAAGAACCTCCTTAAACGGTTCCTGAAAGGAACGCTTAACAAATTGCATTTTGAGTTTATATTATTGTAACATTTTCTTCATGCTTCGTCAAGCATTTTCCTGTCAAAACCAAGGGCAGACCGCACTTTTTACAAAAGCCCCATGTACTCATCCAGTGCATTCTGTTTGCGAGACTGCTGTTCATCGCTGCTGTCCGAATAATGGGGGTGATACAGCCGCCGGTCCAGGGACCAGATTTTTTCACTGAATGCCCCGGCAGGAGTACGGCGCATAACGCCTTCCATCTCGTTCATCTTGGCATCCATATCATCCAGCATGTGCAGCATTTCCGCTTCGGGGAACATGGGCGGACGGGGGCTGCCATGGTCCGCCTCGCCGTGATGGCTGATCACCATATGGCAAAGCAGCAGCACTGCTTCGCCCTCCACACCGGCGCGCCGGGCCGCTTCCTTCACCTGGGAAACCCCGTGCACCAGATGCCCCAGCAGCTGGCCCTCCGCAGAATAATCGGACACGTTGCCCGCTTCATCGCTCAAAAATTCCATGGTTTTGCTCAGGTCATGGGCAATGGCCCCTGCCCGGAGCAGATCCCCATTGAGGAAGGGATACAGCGGCAGCAGCTTTTCCGCCGCACGCAGCACGCTGATGGTGTGGTGCAACAGGCCGCTGCGCTCTGCATGGTGCAGCCGCTGGGCCGCAGGATAGTACATCAGCCTGTCGCCGCACATTCCGATCATTTCCCGCATGATCCCCTGCAGGTCCCGGGACTTCATTTTGTCGATGGTGCGGTTGATCTCCGCCAGCATATCTTCCGGCTTTTCCGGTGCACAGGGCATCAGGGCAGATACGTCAATATCATCTTCCGGGCCGGGATTGCGCAGCCGCTCGATGCGCATCTGCAGACGGCCGTTATATTCCTGCACCGTGCCGCGCACCTTTACAATGCTGCCCTGCCGGGGCGGCGGAACCGTGCCGTCCCACATTTTGCAGTTGATATCGCCGGAGGTATCGCACAGCGTCATATCCAGGTATTTGCCGCCGTTGGAGGACGTGCGCTGCTCGGATGAGCGCACCAGCAAAAAACCCTCGAATTTCTGATCCCGCTGTACGGAAGCCAGGGTGGGCTGAAGCATGGTTTTTTCCCTCATTTCGTCAGGGCCTGCAAAAAGCCCTGAAATTCTTCCAGGTGACGGCGCTCTTCATCCGCAATGGTGCAAAATGCCCGGGCCGCCTCCCCTTCCATCTTTTCCGCAAAAGCGGTATAGGTTTCGATGGCATTCTTTTCTTCTGCGGCAGCATAGGCAAACAGCGCAGAGGGAGATTCAAAAGCACCCTTGCGCTGTGCAGCCATCAGACCGCCGTTATATAAGGTTTTCGCTGCCTGGGCAGAAAGCAGCTGCGCCTGCTCAAAGGAACAGGCTTCCTTGCCCAATTGCTCAAACTGGGTCAGGTGGCTTCTTTCCTCTGCCAGGATCTGCTGTACCGCCTGGATGGTGGGCGTGTCCTGAAACAAAATCAGGGCACGCTCATACAGGCGAATGGCCTGCTTCTCCATTTCACAGGCAAGGAAAACCGCTTCCCCATGTGTGAAAGCGTTCATTTTTTCCAAATTACTGGGCGTTGGCCAGGAATTCGTTCAGCTGATGCACCAGCTCGTCCACGTTGGCACCGTGGGCACGGCAGGCGTCTTCCAGAGATTCGGCAGTGGCATGGGGGCAGCCCAGGCAGTGCATGCCAAACTCCATCAGAATGCGGGCAGTGCCGCGGTGAATGCTGAGCACCTTACCAATAGCCATATCCTTGGTGACGGAATTTTCCATAATCAATCATGCTCCTTTTTCGTTAAAAATCATACGCCCTTATCATACGCTATTTTGCCCGAAAATGCAACACAGACACCAACAATTTCATTCTGTATTGCTTGGGGAAACCACGGGGGCTTCGCCCCTCCACCCCAGCAGGGACACCAGGGCAGTGCCCCGGACCCAATTCCGGATGTAACGATCTGTATCTTTCATACGGTTTCCCGGTGGTGCTTGAGGAATGCTGTGGGGTTTCACCCCACACCCCAGCAGGGATATCATCCCTGCACCCATTTTCCGGAAACGACTTTTCTTATCACACAGGCAATTTCCCGGTGGAACAGTGCAACATGCACACATGCTTTCGCAAATGGACGATTGAAACTTTGCGAGTTGGCTGCGGCACTGCGCCACGCAGAAACCCGTTAGAAAATAACAGAATGTGACTTTGCGAATTGGGTGCCCGCACTGCGGGCCACGGGCTGGGCGGTGGAACACCGCCGGCCGGATGCTATGCATCCGGGGAAAACGACAAAAAAGAAGCGGTGAGAGAATGCATTCTCTCAGCCGCTCTTTTTTTCGTTTTCATAGCGCCCGTGGGCTCTCTTTCCGTTACCTCAAGCTTCATGCGGAAAAAAGTTTGCTTAATCGGTTTTCTCCATCGCAGAATGGGTCCAGGGGCAATGCCCCTGGTGCGGGGGTACGGGGGCCGCACAGGCCCCTGCTTCGTTTCCCCAATCAACATGCGGAAAAAAGTTTGCTTAATCAGTTTTCTCCATCGCAGGAAGGGTGCAGGGGCAATGCCCCTGCCGCGGGGGGTACGGGGGGCGAGGAGCCCCCTGCCCTACCGTTCTTCACTTAACATGCAAAAAGACATCTGGAAAAGCAAAAAGGACGACCAAGGGCCGTCCTTTCTGATCAGCGTTCTGTAAGCTGCTGAATGAGATCGTTGATAAGGTTGTTGAGGGAAGGGGAAGTTTTCATTTCTTCCTTCACTTTGTTGCAGGCATGATTGACGGTGGAATGGTCCCGTTTGCCGAAGCAATCGCCGATCATAGTCAGGGGAGCGCCTACCACTTCCCGGGCAATGTACATGGCGATCTGGCGGGGCACGGTCACATCCCGGCTGCGGCGGGTGCTTTCCAGGTCTTCCACGGTCACGTTGTAATAGGCAGCCACGGCATTCATCACGTCACGGCAGGTGACATGCCGGGGTTCGTTGTGGGCGAACACTTCCCGAAGCGCTTCTTCCGCCAGCTGCTGGTCCACCGCACGGCCGGTAAGGGAAGAGAAGGCAATAAGCCGGGTGAGACAGCCTTCCAGCTCACGGATATTGGAAGACACTTTTTCGGCGATCATGGTAAGCACCCGGGGATCCACCTGCATCATTTCGCTTTCCGCCTTGCGCTGCAAAATGGCGGTGCGGGTTTCCAGGTCAGGCCTGGAGATATCGGCAATCAGGCCCCATTCAAAACGGCTGCGCAGCCTTTCTTCCAGCATGGGGATCTCCTTGGGAGGCTTGTCGGAAGAAATGATGATCTGCTTGCCGGCGGTATGCAGGGCATTGAAGGTGTGGAAAAATTCTTCCTGGGTGCCTGTTTTGTGGGCCAGGAACTGAATATCGTCCACCATCAGCACATCGATATTGCGGTACTTTTCCCTGAATTCCATCTGGGTTTTTTTGTTGAGGGAATTCACCATTTCGGTCATGAACGTTTCGCAGGTCACATACTGGATACGCATGTCCGGCTTCTGGGAAAGGATATAGTGGCCGATGGCATGGAGCAGGTGGGTTTTGCCAAGGCCTGCCCCGCCGTATATAAACAGGGGGTTGTAGGCATCGGAGGGCGCTTCCGCCACTGCCAGTGCAGCCGCATGGGCAAAACGGTTGTTATTGCCCACCACAAAGGTATCGAAGGTATACTTGGGGTTCAGACCGGCACTTTCCGCAGGCTTGTGATCCACAGGGGTGATGCCCTCCCGGTATTCCTTGGCCTGGCCGGGGGTGAAGATCTGCACTTTCACCGTCTTCCCCACCACCTGGGAAATGGAATTGGCGATCAACACCGCATAACGGGGCACCACAAACTGATGGTAAAAATCCGTCATGGCCTCGATGAAAAACTGATCGTCAACAAAATCAAGGGGCTTCAGGGCCGCCTTGATCCAGGTATCAAAGGTTACCTGCGTCATTTCCTGGCGCATAAAGGAGCATGCCTGCTCCCAGATCATCGCTTTATCCAAGGTGTATCTCTCCGCTTCCTGTGCATGACTGATGCATGATAATGCCGGGGAACCCAGCCCGAAAGAGCCGAAAAAAATATACCCGCCTTGTGCCGAAGACTTGCGGGCTGTGGATAACTTTTGTTGAAAAGTATGCTTTGTTCAAGCCACGGTGTAATCATAACAGATTTTCTCCCGTTTTTCAAGGGTTTTGATGGTTTTTTAACATTTGAACTTCCATGCACACCGTTTTTGTGTGGATAACTTTCTTTCTCTACCCATGGTATTGCCCTTTCAATTCCTCCACAAGTTGTGGCGGAAACACATGTTCATATAGTGTATATTTTTACATTTTTTGCATTTTCTTTCATTTGTGTCTTTGTTTTGTAACAGACACAGAAAAAAGTTAATAATTCCCTCAACGCAGAAAAAGAACACGAAAAAAATGAAATAATGGTTGCAGCGGAAGAAGGAGCTGTATTAAAATAGATATGTATGAAGTTTTTTCAGGCGTTGATACGCAGAAGGAGAGACCAATGATCTATCTGGTGGAAGACGATGCGGGCATCCGGGAACTGATGAGCTATACACTGATGGCCTCCGGTTTTCAGACCCGGGGCTTTGACCGCGGAGAAGCGCTGTGGCAGGCACTGGAAAAGGAAATGCCCCGGCTGATTCTGCTGGACATCATGCTGCCCGGCGAGGACGGCCTTTCCATCCTGAAAAAGCTACGCAGCAAAAGCAGCACGGCCGCCATTCCCGTGATCATGGCCACCGCCAAAGGCACCGAATATGACCGGGTGATCGGCCTGGACCTGGGGGCGGACGATTACCTGTCCAAGCCCTTTGGCATGATGGAAATGGTAAGCCGGGTGAAGGCTGTGCTTCGCCGCACCGGCACCGCAGAGGGCACAAAGCTCCTGTCCCTGGGGGGCATCACCATCAGCCCGGAAGAACATACTGTGCTGGTACAGCAAAAGCAGGTCACGCTGACCCTGAAGGAGTTTGAGCTGCTGCGCCTGTTTGCAGAGCGTCCCGGGCATGTGTTTTCCCGGGAACAGCTGCTGATGAAAATATGGGGTGCCGATTATGTGGGCGAAACCCGCACCGTAGATGTGCACATTGCCACCCTCCGGGGCAAGCTGGGCGAATGCGGCAGCTGCATTGAAACCATCCGGGGTGTGGGCTACCGTTTCACTGCGGAGGAACAATAATGTACAAACTCATTTTCCGCGCCGTTTTCATGGTGCTGATTCTGGTGTTTCTGGCCATGCTGGCGCTGGGACTTGTGGCCATCCACTTCCTGCCCAGCCCGGAAATCAGCCGGCACGACCTGCTTCTGTATCTGGGGCTTGCCGCCGGTGCCGTGTTTTGCATTGCCTTTTTCATCTGCGGCATGGTTTCCCAGAGAATCACACACCGCATTTCGGAACCGCTGAACCGCATCAGCCCCGATGCGCCGCCCCGGGAAGCCGCTTTTGAAGAGGTGGCCCCCCTGATCCGCAGCATGCAGGAAAAGCAGGCTGCCTTTGGCCGCAAACAGGATGAATTTGAAAAAGCCACCCGGTATATGACGGAAGGGCTGGTGCTGCTCAGCAACATGGGCAAGGTGATTTCCGTCAACGATGCTGCCCGGCGCATTTTCCGC
>JAFWYZ010000070.1 GCA_017517465.1 Clostridia bacterium
CCCATCAGGCAGCAGGTTCTTCCGCCTCTTCATAGCGGGTCATGCTCATGGATGCTTCCCCTTCGGTGATGGTGAGGGTGTTGCCTTCGATGACAAAGTCAGAGGGGAAACCGTCCATGATGATCTGGCTGCCCTGCACTTCGTAGGCCTTTTCTTCGGTCTGGGTTTCGCCCATCATGGTCATGCTCATAATTGCACGGCCGTCAGCAGTGAATTCCAGCGTCATGCTGGTTTCAGCCAGTACCGCTTCCACCATGGCCTTTTCATCTTCCGTCATGCTTTCCATATCCATGCCGGTCATGGCCATAATGGCATTGACGTCCATTTCCCATACGCCCACCAGATCACTGCTTTCCGCAGAGGCGGAAACAGCCACTTCACCCACAGGGCCATGCCAGGCCAGCACCATGGTGAAGCCATCGGGATCGATGATGGTGAGGGTATCTCCCTCCCGCACCAGCTCGGACACACTGCCGTCGTTCATCAGGATCTTTTCCCCTTCCAGGGTGTAGGTGAATTTTTGAAGGTCCGCTTCACCGCCAGCCACCGTTTCCATAATGCACTGTTGATCGGGGGTGAAGGTGATGGTCATGGTCATGCCGCCCATCAGTTCAAGCAGCTCAGCCACCTGATCTTCCGGCACACCCTGCGAAACAAGAATGGGGGTCACATCCACATCCCACACGCCTTCGATATCACTCTGCTCAATGGCCATGGCACCGATGCAGCCCAGCATCAGAACAAGCACCAGGACCAGCAGTTTCATGATGTTTTTCATTTTCATTCCCTCCGGATTCTTTTGTATTTTGTGCCTTCATTATACGGCATCCGCCCTTCCCTGTCAACGGAGCCTGCAACTGACGGCAGAAAAAAAGAGGGCCTGCGCCCTCTCTTTTGCATTTTTTACTTCACCTTGGTCATGACCAGGGTCTGGCCTTCGGAAGTGATGGACAGCTTGTCGCCTTCCACCTTGTATTCGGCAGGTTCGCCTTCCATGACCAGCTTGCCGTCTTCCAGAGAATAGGTGGTTTCTTCGGTTTCGGTTTCGCCCATCATGGTCATGCTCAGGATCGCCTTGCCGTCGGCGGTGAATTCCATGGTCATGCTCATCATAGCCAGCATGCCCTTCATGAGTTCCTTTTCTTCTTCGCTCATGCTGCTGAGATCTTCGCCGCTCATAGCCAGCATGGAATCGGCATCCAGGCTCCACTTGCCAACAATACTCTGTTCCTTGGAACCGCAGGCAGTCAGGCCGAAGGCCAGCACAACCAGCATCAGAACAGCAATCAGTTTGTTCAGTTTCATATCAAACTACCTCCTTTGTATTTACAGGAAAATTATAGCACCCCCCTCTGACAAAGTCAATTTAAATGTGAACAATCCATGAATTTGTTTACATTCTCCTTCTGTTTTGTTAAAATAGTACGGAATGAAACTACAGATGCAAAAGGGGGTTTTTCTTATGCAGCGCGGCCCCAGCCGTTTTCTCTCCGATGCTGAAAAACAGAATATGCCCAAGGTGACCAAAGAACTGATTTTCCGCATTCTTTCCTACCTGAAGCCCTACTGGAAGCAGTTCGTGCTGGTATTTTTGGCTATTTTGCTGTCCGCAGCCATTGGCCTTCTGCCCTCCATCATCACCGGTAAAATCGTGGATGAAGCGCTGGTGGGCAAGGACATGCAGCTTTTGATCAAGCTGCTGATTGCCGCCTTTGTCACCATGACGGTGAGCCAGGTGATCGGCGTGCTGGAAAGCTACATCAATGCCTGGATTTCCCAGCGCATCATTTTCGATATGAAAAACCAGATGTATGACCACCTCCAGCACATGCCCCATTCCTTCTTCACCACCGAAAAGCAGGGTGATATCGTTACCCGCATGAACAGCGATATCGGCGGTGTATCCTCCGTCATTTCCGGCACCCTTACCTCCATCGTCAACAATATCGCCACGGTGGTCACCACCCTGGTAGCCCTCTTCTCCATGAGCTGGCAGCTGGCCATCGTAGGTATTGTGGTGATCCCGCTGCTGATCATGCCCACAAGGTCCGTGGGCAAAACCAGGTGGAAGCTGCTTTCCGAAAGCCAGCAGAAGCATGACGAAATGAACCAGCTGGTGAACGAAACCCTGTCCGTTTCCGGCAGCATGCTGGTGAAGCTGTTCACCCGGGAAGAAAAGGAATATGAGCGCTTCGTCAATGTAAACGAAGAAGTGACCCAGCTGAACCTGAAAGAACAGCGCAGCGGCAAATGGTTCCATGTGGTGATGGGCATGTTCACACAGATCGGCCCCTTGCTGATCTACTTTGCCGGCGGCTATTTCATCGTGGCCAATCTGGATCCCACCCTGACAGTGGGTACCATCACCGCCACCGTTTCCCTCATCAACCGCCTCTACCGCCCTGTGCAGAGCCTGTTGAACCTGCAGGTGGACTTCACCCGGTCCCTGGCCCTGTTCACCCGCATTTTTGATTACTTTGACAAGGAAATCACCATCGCCTCCCCCGAAAACGGCAAAAAGCCCCAGGTGCAGAACGGGGACATCTGCTTCAATCATGTGGCCTTCTCCTATGTGCCCGAAAAGCCCCTGCTGACGGATATTCACTTCACCGTGCCCGCCGGCCAGATGTTTGCCATCGTGGGCCCCTCCGGCAGCGGCAAATCCACGGTTGTGAATCTGCTTCCCAGGCTCTATGACGTCATGAAGGGCAGCGTTACCGTGGCCGGCGTGGACGTGCGGGAGATGGATCTGAGCTACCTGCGCTCCTGCATCGGTGTGGTGACCCAGGAAACCTACCTCTTCAACGGCACCATTCTGGATAACCTGCGCTATGCCAACGAAGATGCTACCATGGAGCAGATCGAAGAAGCCTGCCGCATTGCCAGCATCGATGAATTTATCAAGCGCCAGCCCGACGGCTACAACACCATGGTGGGCAACCGGGGCCTGAAGCTGTCCGGCGGCGAAAAGCAGCGCCTGTCCATTGCCCGGGTGATCCTGAAGGATCCCAAGATCCTCATTCTGGACGAAGCCACCTCTGCCCTGGACTCCATCTCCGAAAGCGCCATTCAGGATGCTTTGGAAGTGCTCATGCAGGGCCGCACCAGCATCGTCATCGCCCACCGCCTGTCCACCATCCTCAAGGCTGACCAGATCCTGGTGCTCAAAGACGGCGAGATCCGCGAGCAGGGCACCCACGAAGTGCTGCTGGAAAAGGGCGGTATCTACCGCGAATTGTACGAAACCCAGTTCCGCAAGATCCTGGACATGGAAAGCGGCAATCAGGACTGAAAGAAAGGCGAAGCAAACATGAACAAGGCCATCCTTCTGTGCGGCAAGCTGTGCTGCGGCAAAAGCACCTACGCAGAGCGCATCCGTAAACAGGAAAAAGCCGTGGTGCTGTCCTGCGATGAACTGATGCTGACCCTGTTTGATCCCCTGCTGGGGGACAAGCATGACCTGATCAGCCAGCGCACCCAGCAATATCTGTACAAAAAATCCCTCGACATCATCGAAGCCGGGGCCAATGTGCTGCTGGACTGGGGCTTCTGGCAAAAAAAGCACCGAGACGCTGCCCGGGCTTTCTATGAAGAAAGGGGCATCCCCTGCGAATTCCACTATATCGATATCAGCGACGAAAACTGGCAGAAAAACGTGGCCGAACGCAACAAGGCCATCGAAGAAGGCAAATCCGACGCATATTTCATCGATGAGGGGCTGGCGGCCAAGCTGGAGCGCCTGTTCGAAGCCCCTTCCCGGGAGGAAATGGACGTGTGGTATGTCAATACCCGTCCTTAAGGAGGAAAAACAATGAGCAAGATCAAGTGGGGCGTGCTGGGCACTGCCGATATCGCCAGAGGCTGCACCATCCCCGGTATGCAGCAAGCGGACAACTGTGAGTTGTATGCCATTGCCGGCCGCAGCATGGAAAAGGCACAGCTTTTCAAGGAACAGTTTGGCTTTGAAAAGGCCTATGGCAGCTATGACGAACTGCTGTGCGATGAAAACGTGCAGGCTGTCTATATTCCCCTGCCCAATCACCTGCATCTGGAATGGACACTGAAGGCATTGCAGGCCAAAAAGCATGTGCTGTGCGAAAAGCCCATGGCCATGAATGCCAAAGAAACGGAAGAAATGTTTTGCTGTGCGAAGGAAAACGGTGTGCTGCTGATGGAAGCCTTTGCCTATCTCCACAGCCCCATCGTTTCCGCCGTGAAAGACGAGCTGCAAAACATCGGCCCCGTCACCTACATGGAGTCCGCCTTTGTCACGTCCGATTATTCCATGGAAAACATCCGCATGCACCGGGAATTTTTCGGCGGCGGCATGTATGACCTGGGCTGCTACACCGTCAGCCAGATCCTGTGGATGATGGGAGAAGAACCTCAGACCGTGCAGGCCATTGCCACCTTCACCCCCGAAAATGTGGATAACTTCGCCACCGGCGTGATGACCTTCAAAAACGGCGCCAAGGCCCACTTCACCTGCGGCATGGCCCTGCCCACCAATCAGTTCCGCCGGCTGGACCGCTTCCATATCCACGGCCTGAAGGGTTCCCTTCGCTCCAATGTTTGCTTCAATCAGGAAGGCGATCTTTCCTATGCCGTCACCCTGAACGGAAATACGGAAGAAAAAACCGTTTTCTCCCCCCAGAATTACCGGCTGGAGGTGGAACAGCTGGGCCGGTGCATTCTCAGCGGCGAACAGCCCCATGTGTCCGAAGAATTTTCCCTCATGCTCAGCCGTACCATGGACCGGATCCTTTCCGCCATGGGCTATAACTGATCCTGCCATATCCTTGCCGGACTTGTGACAAAGCCCGGCTTTTCTTTTTCTTTCCGTTGACCGGATGATGGAAAACATGGTATAATAAATGCGATTTTTTACTAAAAAGGAGCCTGTGAAAAATGAAACGTCCTCTGCTCTTGGTTCTTTTCCTCGCCTTCATGATTCTGCCGGTTCTTTGCTGCAATGCCATGGCAGAAGAAATTGATGTGGACCTGTCTCTGGACAGCGGTTTTTATGCCGATGAAATGCTGCTGGAGATCACCTGCAATTCCAACGATGTGGACATTTACTACACCGTGGACGGCTCCATGCCCGATGAAAGCGATCTGGCTTATGAAGGCCCCATCCGCCTCACCTCCACCGTCAATAAGCCTGACCTGCTGAACAAAATTCTGGATACCAACACCGAAGAAAACAAGTTTGAGCCCTGGAAGGATTTCCCCTCCGCCCACGTCATCCGCGCTGCTGCCCTTTATGCCGACGGCACCGTGGCCGACACCTGTGCCGGCACCTTCTTCATCGGCTTTGACCGTCAGGAAACCTACGGTGATCTGGCCATCGTCAGCCTCATCATGGAATATGACGACCTGTTCGATTATGACACCGGCATCTATGTGCTGGGTGCCACCTTTGAAGAATGGGATGCCGAGCAGGAAGAACCCTATGAAGCCTGGCAGACCCAGGGCAATTTCTCCAACCGGGGCAAGGAATGGGAACGGCCTGTGGTGGCAGATTTCATTCTGGAAGATGAAAGCTTCTCCCAGAACATGGGTGTGCGCATCAAAGGCGGCACCAGCCGCTCCGCTGCCCAGAAGAGCCTGCGCCTCATTGCCCGGGACGAATACGGCAAAAAGAGCATCAAGCATGCCCTCTACCCCAACAACATCTGCGAAGAAACCGGCGAAGTGCTGGACCGGTATAAGGCCGTCACCCTGCGCAACGGCGGCAATGACCGTGACAACACCAAGATCCGCGATCCCTTTATCACCCAGCTGGCGGAAGGCCTGGAAATGGAAACCGCCGCTGTGCGTCCCGCCGTGGGCTTTATCAACGGCGAATACTGGGGCATGTACACCCTCACCGAAGAATTCAACGATAATTATTTCCAGCATCATTACGGCCTTGACAACGAAAACGTCATGATCATGAAAAACAATGAGCTCAAAGACGGCGACGAAGAAGGCATTGATGAAGACCTGTACTGGGAAATGTTTGACTTCATCCTCTATGAAGATATGGCAGACCCCGATACCTATGCCCAGGCTGCCGACATGCTGGATATGAAGTCCTTTGCCGATTATGTGGCTGTGGCCCTGTACATCGATAACATGGACGGCATTTTCCAGAACAATAACTGGATGATGTGGCGCGTGCGTGACACCGAGCTCAGCGACCATCCCCTTTCCGACGGCAAATGGCGCATGATCCTCTTTGATACCGACTATTCCTCCGACGTCTACGGCGACGGCGGCAGCTATTCCCAGGATACCATTTCCGATCCCCTGCTCTGGGCAGAATACGACGAAATGCACCTGGCTGCGCTGGTGAAGTCCCTGATGAACAACGAGGATTTTGTGAAGGAACTGCTGCTGTCCATGAGCGACGTGCGCAACCTTTATTTCACCAAGACCCGTGCCAGGGCCCTCCTCAAGGAAATGACCGCCCAGTATCAGCCCTACATGGATGACACCTTCCTCCGCTTTGGCCCCTTCTGGGTGGCGGAATGGAACCTGAAAACCCATTATAAGGACAAGCTGCACCAGATGGGCGTGTACTTTGACGGCCGTTATGAACGCTTCAGCGATATCGTGGCCAAGGCCTTTGAAATGGAAACCCCGGTGAACGTAAACCTGAAGCTGTCCGACGGCACCAAGGGCAGTGTCATCCTCAATCACCGTGACGACAAGGCCTTCTCGGAAACCCTGGAAACCAAGATTTTCTCCGAATATGCCTTCACCCTCACCGCTTCTCCCAAAGACGGTGCCACCTTCAAGGGCTGGGAAAGCAATAACAAGAAAGTCGTTTTCTCCGACCCCACTGCCCTCACCACCACCGTCACCGTCACCGATTCCTGTGCCATCACCGCTGTGTTTGAATAACATAATAAAAAAAGGCCGCCGGTTCTGCCGGTGGTCTTTCTTTATGCCGGTTCTACTTCTGCTGCAGCTTTTCAATGAAATGCCCAAGCGCCGGGTTATCGTCATTCTTGCGCCAGGCCATCAGAATTTCTTCTGTTTCCCCTTCGCCGGACAAGGGAACAAACACCACATTTTCCGTGCCCACATCCCAGGAATGGGAATATTCCGGCACAATGGAGATGCCCTCCTCAGCGGCCACCATCATCAGAATGCTTTCCATATCATTGGAACGGAAAAGAATATTGGGCTGATAACCGGCCTGCTGATAGAGCCTGATATAGAATTCATCGCCAAAGGAATCGCCGTTTCCGGAAGGGGACATGAACAGGATGTTTTCCTGCTTCAGATCCTTTCGGGTCAGATAGCTGCTGCGGGCCAGCGGATGGCTGGCATACAGCGCCGCCCGCAGGGGCACATGCTCCACCACCTGCAGCTGAATGTTCTCCTCCTGGCGCAAATTGGTGCTGTCCCAGGTGAAAATAATGTCATAATCCCCGGCTGCCAGCCCGGCAGCCAGCATATCGGTATCGCAGCGGTAACAGGAAATCAAAACGTTTGGATATTCCAGATGAAAATGGCGCAGGTGCTGGGGCAGGTCACTGTGCTCATAGCCCTTGGTATAGCCAAGGCGCAGCTCCCCCTCCAGCCCCGTGGATGCTTCTCTGGTGCGCACCAGGGCCGCATCCATCCTGCTCAGTATTTCCCGGGCTTCTTTGAGAAACACCTTGCCTGCCGGCGTCAGGGAAACAGGCCGGCTGTTGCGGTCCAACAGCTTTGCGCCGATCTGCTCCTCCAAAGCATGGATCTGCTGGGTGATGGCCGTCTGGGAAATGTAATGCTGCAGGGCCGCCTTGGTAAAGCTGCCGTTATCCGCCACCGCCACAAAATACCTCAGCTGGTTCAGGTTCATTCTTCTCACTTCACATTCATAAGTTTTTCTTATAATACCATGCAATTTGTGAATTTGCAATCCTTAATTCTGTGATATATAATAAGCATGTCTTCAGCAACAGCTGAGATGCAAAAGTAAACAAGCAAATGTGTCTGAGCAGAAAGAGTAACAGGGCGAAAAGCTTCAGAGAAATGCCGGTGGGTGCAAGGCATCAGCAATACCCCTGCGAAGTTCATTCTGTGAGCGGTGCGTTGAAATCTTTATGACAAGTAGGCGCAACGGGTGCGACCGTTACATCGCCAAGACTTTTCAGCCTGATCCCCATGATCAGGTGCGAAGCCTGATGAGGCATATACCGTAAGGTATAGGCGAAACAGAGTGGTAACACGAAGAAATTCGTCCCTGTATTGGAAAGATACAGGGATTTTTCAATTGTCTGCTAAATGAAGGAGGAAACAAACATGGAACGTTATTATCAGCCGGAAATCGAATGCGCACCCGTAGAGGAGCTGAAGGCCCTGCAGGATGAACGATTGGTAAAGCAGGTAAAGCATGTGTGGGATCATGTGCCCTACTACCGCAAAAAGATGGAAGAAAAGGGCGTGACCCCCGATGACATCAAGGGCACGGAAGATCTGCACAAGCTGCCCTTCCTCACCAAGGATGACCTGCGCCTGGCCTATCCCTATGGCCTGATGGGCAAGCCCCAGAAGGAATGCGTGCGCATCCAGTCCACCTCCGGCACCACCGGCAAGCGTGTGGTGGCCTTCTACACCCAGCACGATATTGACCTGTGGGAAGATTGCTGCGCCCGTGCCATCATGGCAGCCGGCGGAACGGATGAAGACGTGTGCCAGGTGTCCTACGGCTACGGCCTGTTCACCGGCGGCCCCGGCCTCAACGGCGGCAGCCACAAGGTGGGCTGTCTGACGGTGCCCACCTCCTCCGGCAACACCGAGCGGCAGATCATGTTCATTCAGGATCTGAAGTCCACCATCCTGTGCTGCACCCCCTCCTATGCCGCCTATCTTGGCGAAACCATGAAGGAAATGGGCCTGACCCCGGATCAGATCCCGCTGAAAGCCGGTATTTTCGGCGCCGAGGCCTGGAGCGAAGAAATGCGCCAGGACATTCAGAACACCCTGGGCATCAAGGCCTACGACATCTACGGCCTGACGGAGCTGTCCGGTCCCGGTGTTTCCTTCGAATGCAGCGAGCAGAGCGGCATGCACATCAATGAAGACCACTTCATCGCCGAAATTATTGACCCCAACACCGGCGAAGTGCTGCCCGAAGGCACCAAGGGTGAATTGGTGTTCACCTCCCTTACCAAGGAAGCCTTCCCGCTGCTGCGCTACCGCACCCGGGACATCTGCGTGCTGAGCCGCAAAAAGTGCTCCTGCGGCCGCACCTTCATCAAAATGGCCAAGCCCATGGGCCGCAGCGACGATATGCTGATCATCCGCGGCGTGAACGTGTTCCCCTCCCAGATCGAAGCGGTGCTGATCAATGCAGGCTATCCTGCCAACTATCAGATCATCATCGACCGTGTACGCAATACCGATACCTTCGACGTGCAGGTGGAAATGACCCCCGAAATGTTCACCGATAACATGGGTGAAATCAAAAAGCGGCAGAGCGCACTGGAAGCCGGGCTGCGCTCCATGCTGGGCATCTCCGCCCATGTGGTGCTGGTGGCCCCCAAGACCATTGCCCGCAGTGAAGGCAAGGCCGTCCGTGTGATTGACAAGCGTAAGATTTAAGGAGGTTGTGGCCATGACACTGAATCAGATTTCCGTATTCGTCGAAAACAAAACCGGTGAACTGCAATTGCTCACCGATACTCTGGCAAAAAACAACATCAACATGCGTGCCCTGTCCCTGGCAGAAACGTCCGACTTTGGCATCGTCCGCATCATCGTCAATGATCTGGACGCCGCCACCGCCGCGCTCAGGGAAGCAGATTTTGTGCTCACCGTCACCAAGGTGCTGGGTGTTGCCATCCCCGATGAACCCGGCGGATTGAACCGGGTGCTGAACGTGCTGTCCGAAAGCAGCATCAACGTGGAATACATGTATGCATTCCTGGGCGGAAAAGACACCGCCCATGCCTACATGATCTGCCATGTGCAGGATCCCGCCGCAGCTGTTGCAGCGCTGGCCCAGAAGGGCATTGCCTGCATCTCACAAAACGACCTGACTGCCCTGTAATCCAGTCCTCGACATAAAAAACATCCACCCTATGGCGGGAGGGTTCTAAAGAAACAATTTACCCAGCAGCGAAAAAGCAGATGAGCATCCGGTGAAACGCGTTATTATGTAGAGGAAGGTTTACCCCTCCTCGTCATGAGTCGCGGGAAATACAAGTAATTCAAGCAGTTATGGCTTGAAGGGAAACCTTCAAGTACATAGCTGCTTTTTCTATTGCAGCAGAAAGCGAGGATAC
>JAFWYZ010000071.1 GCA_017517465.1 Clostridia bacterium
CGTCACTGTCAGCGCTACACCGATGACCTTCACACCTGCTTCCGGAAACGCCATTTCCTCAACACAGGTGTATGATCTTGTTTCCACAGCATGAAACGGAATGAGGACAGTGGTTATTTCCCGGCCGGAAAAATCATATGTACCCTTATGATCTTCACTGATCTGAATAGGGAGACAAATCAGCTTCACTTCCGTTTCCCGCTCTGCCTGTTCATCATCAAAAATGCATTCCAGATAGAGCGTGAACGAACCACCTTCATTGGGCATAAGCGCACAGGTTTCATTGTCCGCAGCGCTCAGGTGGATTTCGGACAGATGCCCATCATAACACTGCAATGCATATTGAGCAATCGTCAACCCCTGGTATTCCGGATTGTCCACCGGATCAGAAGGTGATACGTCCCCGCTGATGAACAGCATTTTTTCATTTGGTGTCATTTCTGCCGTCATCCGCAATACTTTCCCATCATAGTAAGCTTCCTGCAGGACACATCTGCCAAAGCCGGTGTCAACCGGCAGATCAAGCCGGGCGATGCTGTCTTCATACCGGGGCGGCACATAGGCATTAGAGGGCCTTCCGGCAAAATCAATAATACCCCAAACGTTCAAAGCATAGGCCAGAGCCCCTGTTGCCAGCGCAATGAGCACTGCCGCAGCAATAATCAGCAAAGCCGTCTTCCTTGTAGTCACAGATGTTTTCTTTTCCTGTGCTATAATGCGCCGGGAAAGATACGGATCCGCTTTCAGGCCGGAAAGGCGGCGATTCAATGATGCCTGAAAATCATAATGGCTGATCTTCTTATTCATCCAGCTCGCTCCCTTCCAGCAGTTTTTTCATTCTTTCCCTTCCGCGTTTCAATCTGCCTGAAACAGAAGAATGGGCCAGCTGCAACGTCTGTGCAATTTCCTGCACCTTCATCCCCTGATAATAGTACAGCAGAATCACTTCCCGCTCTTTCCTGGGCAACTGCATAACCGCCAGCGCCAGTTCCTCATCCTGCTCC
Organism: Clostridia bacterium; assembly: GCA_017517465.1. Lineage (GTDB taxonomy): Bacteria > Bacillota > Clostridia > Christensenellales > Aristaeellaceae > RUG563. The sequence continues at coordinate 1,005 of JAFWYZ010000071.1, forward strand.
TCACATGCTGCTGCCTGTTCCGGAAGCATGTCCGGGGTTATCCTGCGGTTTATCATCCGGAACCAGCCGGAACGATTGATATCATAACAAGCATGCATGGCGATTTTCATGATCCATGTTTTTTCACTGCAATTGCCCCGAAAAGTACCCATGGAACGGTACACTTTCAGAAAAGTTTCCTGCACGGCATCCTCTGCCAGCGTTTGATCTGAAAGATACAAAAAACATATGCGAAGCACCTCCTCCTGGTATTGCTCCACAAGCTGTTCAAATCTCTGATCGTCATTTTGAGCATTGTTCGGGCTCAATGTATTGCTCACGTAACAATCACCCCCCCTCTGCTTATATAGACGAATGAGACAGGAATTTTGTCGTATGAATGGAAAATTTTTCTGTCAGTTATTTTCCTATTTGGGACAAGCTGCTTGCCCATTTGGGCAAATTGTGCTACACTTCTCTCATTCTATCCAGAGGAAGTGACCTGCCATGCCCATCCGCCCTGCCACGATAAACGACCGGGAAACGGTACACCGCCTTGCCCAGGAAACCATCTCCGCCATCTATCCCCGCTATTACCCCCGGGGGGCGGTGGATTTTTTCCTGAACCACCACAATCCGGAAGCCATCCGGCGGGACATTGAAATGGGTCTGGTCTATCTGGCCACGGATGAAAAGGATGTGCCGGTGGGCACGGTTACCCTCCGGGAAAATGAAATTCTGCGGCTGTTTGTGCTGCCGCAATTTCAGGGAAAGGGCTATGGAAAAATGCTGCTGGATTTTGCGGAAAACAGGGTCGCAAAGCAGTTTGATACCGTCATTGTGGATGCCTCCCTGCCTGCCAAATCCCTGTACCTGAAAAGGGGCTACCGGGAAACGGCATACCACCGGCTGCTCACCGAAAACGGGGATTATTTGTGCTATGACGTGATGGAAAAAGCGTCTGTACATCATTGAACACGCAAAACCGACATTTGAGACAACAATTGTTGTTCAAATGTGCATTTGATGATACACTGTTGATGTGGAAGGGGGCTTCCCCGGAAACGGACATTACAAAAGAAAAAACAGGAGAGAAAAAAATGAAACTTTTGTTCAAGCAGCGGTTGTTTTCCTGGCTGTGCAGCTATGATATTTATGACGAAGCCGGCGAAACGGTGTACACGGTACAGGGCAAGCTGGCCTGGGGGCATCTGCTGAAAATCTACGATGCCATGGGCCAGGAGCTGGGCACGGTAAAGCAAAAGGTGCTGTCCTGGCTGCCCCGGTTTGAAATATACGAGGGAAGCAGCTGCATCGGCAATATCCGCAAGGAATTTGCTTTCCGGCCCAAGTTCAATATCGATTACAACGGCTGGCATGTGGAAGGGGATTTCATGGGCTGGGATTATACCATCACAGACCCTTTCGGTAACACCGTGGCCCAGATTTCAAAGGAATTGTTCCACTGGACGGACACTTACGTCATTGATGTGGCCGATCCCCGGGATGCCCTGCATGCACTGATGCTGGTGCTGGCCATTGATGCCGAAAAATGCAGCAATAGCTGAATCCAACAAAAAAGACCGGACGATGATCGTCCGGCCTGTTTTATTCCTTGGAAATCAGAAAAATACGTTTTTCAAAGCCGCCCCGGGCATCGTGCTTTTGCTGATAAGCAGCCAGCAGCGCTTCCCTGCTGCCCGTCATATCTGCCAGGGCATACACCACTTCCAGAATATCCGCCAGCTCTTCCACATTCTTGTCCGCATGAAATTCCTTCACTTCTTCATCCAGCTTCATTTCCAGATGATGGCGGTATTCCTCGTCATTCATCACCCGGATATGGGGCGTTTCTCCCCCCTGCCGGATGATGTCCGGAATACGGTCCCGCACCAGCTTGTGATATTCCTTCATACCGTTTCCTCCAGGGACAGAAGATACCCGTCCAGGTTGTTCCTGCCGGATACGGAAAGGCTGTCAAAGCCCATCAGTTCCATCACGGCAATGAGGATGCACAGGCCGTTTGGCATGTGCAGGGCACGGGTGGCAGGCAAGCCCTGCACCCCTTCCCTTTCCGCCAGGGTCATACCGGCCAGCATTTGCAGCTGCCGTCTGGCTTCATTCAGGGAAACCGCTGCTCCGTCCATGGTATCCACATCAAAGAATTTTTTCGCCAGAATACCGGCGGCTGCGGTACAGGTGCCACCAATGCCCACAAACCGTGCACCGCCGGCCTTTTCCTGCAGGGCATCGGTATAGGGTTTCATGGCTTCCTTAGCCAGCAAAAGGGCCTTTTCCGCATCCTCTTCACACCAGATCTCCTGCATTTTCATTAGCCTGCTGGCCCCCATCTGGGCACTGGCAGCAGAAAAAATATGCCCGTTTTCCCCCAGGGTCAGCTCGGTGGAGCCGCCGCCGATATCCATCACCAGCGTTTTTTCCTTTCCGGCACAGGCAAAGAAAGCCAGCCGGGCCTCCTCTTCCCCGGAAATGATCTGCATATCAAGGCCGGTTTCGGCTTTGATTCCCTGCACCAGCCGTTCGCTGTTTTTGGCATCACGGCTGGCGCTGGTGGCAAACAGCACACAGCTTTTTGCCCCATGGGAAAGCGCAGCGCGGTACAGCATTTTCACCGCCTGCACCGTTTCTTCGATCTTCGCTTCAGGCAAAAATCCCTGTTCATCCAAAGCCGAAAAGAGCCGTGTTTCCTCACGGCCCCTCAGTACATTTTTGATTTCCCCGGCTGTCTTTTCAGCACAGAGCATTCTGGTGGAATTGGATCCGATGGCAATAGCGGCATGCATCATTGCTGCGGCAGCTCCTCTACAATGGCATCTTCGGGATTATCCGTCAATACTTCCGGGTTTACCACCACAAAGCGGATCTCCCCGGGCATCAGATAGCCCAGTTCCCGTGCACGGCTGATGACATAGGAAGGTTGATCCATGTTCTTAATCTCGGCGGTTGCATCGCCTACTTCCTGTTCCGCCCTGCGCAGCTCCACTTCCGCCTGCTTCAGGTTCTTCTCCAGCCCGGAGATTTCATCATTCAGTTGATCGATCCACAGCAAGGCACACACAACAACGGTAATGGCCACGATCAGCACCGTCACCAGCTTGATTCTTTTTCGCATGTGCCCCACTTCCTTTCTCTCATTCTATTATTGTTCGCCGTCCGCCGTTTTTTTCCTGCCAAACATTTTCCGAAAACAAAAGGCTCCCAGACGGTGCACCGTTATCCGATACAGAAAAAAGCCCACCGCAAAAAACAGGACCGTCACAGGCCGCACCCGCGTTTCCCCCATGGTTCCCATGACAGCCGTATACAAAAGGCACAGCCCCAATGCGCCCATCATGTCCCAAAGCCACAAAAGGCCGGGACGGCGGGCAGGTAGACGGGTAAAGTCAAACCATAGTCCGCCTGCCAGCCCGGCACAGAAAAGCTGCACGGTCAGCTGCCATTGACCCGGCAAAATGATAAAATTCATTTGCTTTTGCGGAACAGACGGCTGCTTTTCCTGGGTGCCGAATAGAAGAAAGAGTCAATTTTCCCTTCCACTGTCAGCTGGCCTTCCGAAAGCTCCAGCCGGGTCACGTGCAGCCCCTCCCCCATCAGTGCCACCTCTCCGCTTTCCGTGCGCAGCACCACCTGGTTTTCGTCAAATGCCAATACCTCCATCACACCGGTCAGGGCTGCCTTGCGCCGGTTATCCAGCTGCAATGTATGGTTTTTTGCGGCAACCGGCACGGTATTTCCTTTTTCCATGGTTCATTCCCCCTTCATGCCGTTTTATGCGCCGGCACCGGGCCGTATGCCGATTTTTACATAGATTCCTTCAAATAACATTGAAAAAAAAACAAAATGCGTATATAATATCAAAGAGACGATACACATCAGATAAGGAGGCGCAAAGGGATGGTAGAAGAGATCAGGCTTGGCGATATTGTGCAAACCAGAAAGCCCCACCCCTGTAAAAGCGATACCTGGGTGGTCGTCCGGACAGGCGCGGATATCAAAATCAAATGTCAGGGCTGCGGCAGGATTGTGATGCTGGACAGGGAAACCTTCCTCAAGCGCCGCAAAAAGCTGCTGCAGCAGGGTCCTGCGCCTGTGGAATGATCAAGGAAGGAAACAGAAAAAATGTCTGCTGAAATCAACGAAAAAACCGTGGCTCCCGCCAAAAAAGAAAAACAGCAAAAAGAAAAGAAAAAGCGGACCCTGGGTCAGGAAATCATGAGCTGGGTGTGGACGCTGCTGGCCGCCGTGGTGATTGCCACCTGTGTACGCGCCTTCATTGCAGAGCCTGTCCGGGTGGACGGCACCAGCATGACCAACACCCTCCAGGACGGCGAAATTGTGCTGGTATCCAAGCTGGCATACGGCAAAGACACCGACGGCATGGAACGGGGCGATGTGGTGATCTGCCGCTATCCCGGCCGCATGGAAAGCTCCATCAGCCTGGGTGCTTCCCTCTCCATTGATAACTACACCATCTTCGTCAAGCGCCTGGTGGCCCTGCCCGGTGATACCATCGAGTTTGCCGGCGGCAATATGTACGTCAACGGTGAACTGGTGCCAAACCCGGAGAAAATGGGCTCCATCCCCTGGGATTATCCCTTGCGTCAGCTGGGTGCCGATGAATACTTCGTGGTGGGCGACAACCGCCGCACCTCCCATGACAGCCGCGCTTCCGACGTGGGCCCCATCAGCCGGGATATGATCATGGGCAAGGCGGTGCAGGTGATCCTGCCTTTGTCCAACTGGCGGCCGGTGGAATAACCGGGGAAAGGCTGTGCCGCGATGACTGTCACCACCGGTGTCAACAAAAAAACCAAAAAAGAGAAAAAGAAGAAGACTGTGTTACAGGAAATAGTTGGCTTTGTTTTTGATCTGCTGGTCGTGTTTGCCCTTTTTATGGTGATCACTACCTTTGTGGCCGAGCCTGTATGGGTCAAGGGCACCAGCATGACCAATACCCTTCAGAACAACGAACTGCTGCTGGTGTCCAAGCGGGCCTACGGCGAAGGCACCAAGGGCATGGAACGCGGGGATATCGTCATTTGCCGCTACCCCGGCCGTACCGATTTTGCCATCCCCCTGGGGGCCAACCTCTCCATTACCAGGCACACCGCCTTTGTGAAACGGCTGGTGGCCCTGCCCGGTGATACCATTGAGTTTTCCGGCGGCAACATGTATGTCAATGGTGAACTGGTGCCAAACCCGGAAAAAATGGGCTCCATCCCTTACGATTATCCCCTGCGTCAGCTGGGGGCCAATGAGTACTTTGTGGTGGGCGATAACCGCCGCACCTCCCACGACAGCCGTGCTTCCGATGTAGGCCCCATCAGCCGGGATATGATCGTGGGCAAAGCTGTCCGGGTGATTTTTCCCTTCAGTGCCTGGCGCAAAGTGCAATAATCCATTTACTTTCGTTTCCCCATTTGTTATAATATAACAAGGAATACTTGAGAAAGAAGGAATCCCCAATGAAATTCATCGTTGAAACCTCTGCCCGTCACGTGCATCTGTCCAAGGCTGATCTGGAAACCCTGTTTGGCGAAGGCTATGAACTGACCGTCAAGAAGATGCTCAGCCAGCCCGGCCAGTATGCCTGCGCCGAACGCGTGGACGTGGTTGGCCCCAAGAAGACCATCCCCGGTGTTTCCATCCTGGGCCCCACCCGCAATGCCACTCAGGTGGAAATCTCCCTCACCGACGCCCGCTCCATCGGCGTCAGCGCCCCCATCCGTGAATCCGGTGACATCGCCGGTACCGGCGCCTGCAAGCTGGTGGGCCCCAAGGGCGAAGTGGAAATCGCTGAAGGCGTGATCGCTGCCAAGCGTCACATCCACATGACCCCCGCCGATGCCGCTCAGTGCGACGTGAAGGACAAGGACGTTGTCTCCGTCAAGATCGAAACCGAAGGCCGCAGCCTGATCTTCGGCGATGTGGTTTGCCGCGTGAACGAAAACTTCGCCCTGGCTATGCACATCGATACCGACGAAAGCAACGCTGCCTGCGCTGCCCCCGGCACCATGGGCGAAATCGTGAAGTAATATCAACTGCTAAAATATAGGACACAGCTTTCCGGCTGTGTCCTTTTTTAATGCATCCTTTTTTCCACACAAAAAGCCCTGCCGAAGC
>JAFWYZ010000072.1 GCA_017517465.1 Clostridia bacterium
CGTCCCAGGTGGTGGGAGGGGTGAGGCCGTTGGCATCGAAGAAGGTCTTGTTGTAGTAGAGCACTTCGGTGGATTTGCTCATGGGCAGGGTGTACATCAGGCCGTCGCCGAACTGCTTGCCTTCGTTGTAGTAGCCTTCAATGAAGTCAGCCTTCTGTTCGGGGGTGAGGCCGAAGGTGGTGGTGGTGCCGTCAGCCAGGGTGACGGTGGCAGTGCTGTCGATGTAGGCATCCAGGGTCTGCACGGCCTTGGCCAGGTTGTACAGAGCCACGTGGTCGGGGTAGCAGTAAGCGACGTTGGGTTCGATGCCTTCGGGAATTTCCTTGGAGATCTGGTCGCGGACATCGTCATAGCCGCCCAGAGCGGAGTATTCCACTTTGATGTTGGGATACAGCTTGTTGAATTCAACGATGTACTTGTCCAGAACGGGGGTGTTGGTCTTACCCATGGAGTTGTAGAAGCGGATGGTCACTTCGCTGCCGTCATACACGGGAGCGTCTTCGGCGACCGCCACAAAGCCGAAGCTGAGCAGCATGGCCAGAAGCAGGAGCAGGGAGATGAGTTTTTTCATGTGGGTTTCCGTCCTTTCTTGTAAAGATGGGGTGGATTGGTTATGTTGAAGGCCTTATCCGGCCCTTTAACCCTTGATACCGCTGCGGCTCACACCGCTCATGATATATTTGCGCAGGAACACAAACACCAGGAACAGAGGAATGGACACCAGTGTTACGGCGGCCATCTGCACCGGATAATTCACATCGCCGGTGGTATCGGTGAATGCATTGCGCAGACCGTTGGTGATCAGCTCATATTCATCGGCCCGGGTAACCAAACGGGGCCAGATGTAGCTGTTCCATGCACCCATCATTTTCAGGATAGTAATGGAAATAAGGGTGGGAAGAGACAGGGGAACCATGACCTTCCACAGATATTTGAAATCGCCTGTGCCGTCCACCTTGGCGGCAAGGTAGAGCTCGTTGGGGATCTGCAGGAAGTTCTGCCGGAGCAGGTAGATGTAGAAAATGCTGACCAGGAAGGGCACGATGAGCACGGTGTAGGTGTTCAGCCAGCCAAAGGAAATGACAGTGGAATAATTGGTGATGGTGAACAGTTCACCGGGGATCATCATGGTAGCAAGCAGCGCCGCAAACAGCAGTTCTTTTCCCTTGAATTCCAGCCTTGCAAAGGCAAAGGCGGTGAGGATGGTGATCACCAGGGAAAGGAGGGTGCTGACCACACCTACGTACAGGGTGTTCAGAAACAGCCGGCCCAGGTTTGCCGTGGTAAAGGCCTCGGCATAGTTGCTGATGAGGATGTGCATGGGGAAGAAGGTGGGCGGGCTGAGCCGGTATTCGGCAAGGGATTTGAGGGAGGAAATGATCATCCAGTAGAAGGGGAACAGCACGATCAGCGCCATGACCATCAGGAACAGGTAAATACCGCCCTGGCCCAGAATGCGAAAGACTTTCTGGTGGGCCGTGGTTTTGTGCATGTCCTTTTCGTTCATGACTTTCATTTGTTCAGGCATGATTTTTCCTCCTTTCTTTAATAATGCACCCGTTTTTTGCTGACCTGCAGGTTGATCAGCGTAACGATGAGGATGATACCGAACAGGATCAGCGCCGCTGCGCTGGCACCGCCCTGATTATCCATTTCAAGGGAATCGTAGATCAGGCCTACCATGGTATTGAGACGGCCTGCGTCATGGGCAGGGCCCATGTTTTCACCGAAGATACCCACGATGCTGGTGTATTCCTTGAACCCGCCGATGAAGCCGGTAATGACCACATAGGCGATCATGGGGGAAAGCAGGGGCACGGTGATGCGGGTGAGCACCCGCCAGCGGGGCGTGGAATCCACCTTGGCGGCATCGTAATACTGTTTGTTGATGCTCTGCAGGCCTCCCAGCAGCACCAGGATTTTAAAGGGCAGGGCGTTCCAAACGATGTAGATCACCATCACCACCATATTGGCCCAGTATTCGGAACCGGCATTGATCCAGTTGATCCAGTTGCCGCCAAAGGCACGAATCAGATCGTTCACCACGCCGTAACTGATGATCATGGGACGGCGGGTGCCGATGGAGCCGATGACGTTGAACATGGCGGCAAACACCATGCCGATGGCGATGGAATTGGTGACATAAGGAAGGAAAAAGATGGTCTGCAATGCCTTGCGCAGAGGCTTGATAGCATTGAGGGCAACGGCGATCAGAAGCGCCAGAATGGTGGACAGGGGCACGGTGAACAGGCAAAGGAGAATGGTGTTCTTCATGGCCTGCTGGAAATCGGGGTGGCCCACTACGTGGATGAAATTGCCAAGACCGATTTTGAACGTGGCTTCACCGCCGGCTTTGGTCAGGCCGGAATAGCCTTCCATAAAGGCCATGCCCACCGTGTTGATGATGGGCCATACAGTGAACACAAGCAGCAGCACGATAGCCGGTGCCAGGTAAAGCCAGGCTTTCCATTGTTGTTTGCTTTCTACCATAGCACATCACCTCAGAAGAAGATCCGGTCTTCGGTTTCTTTGTGGAAAAGGAATACTTTATTGGGCTTGAGGGAATAGGAAACGAACTCGCTGGCGATATCCACCTTATGATCCGCATTGATGATGGAGCGGATGATGGGATTGAGGCTGTTTTCATGCTTGGACACGATGCTCACATCGCGGCCCATCACTTCCACGTTGGACAGCCGGCACTTGAGGGGGCCCATGGGATCCAGCTGGAAGCCTTCAGGGCGGATACCCACGGTAACGGGCTGGGAAGCAACACCGGGGACGGAAAGCACAGCCTCATCACCGATATAGAGGGTTTCGTTTTTCACTTCACCCTCAAACACATTGATGGGCGGAGTGCCCAGGAACTTGGCAACAAAGAGGTTGGCCGGGCTGTCATACACGCTCTGCGGTTCGCCGATCTGCTGAACCACACCCAGCTTCATGACCACGATCATATCGGAAATGGACATGGCCTCTTCCTGGTCGTGGGTAACAAAAACGGTGGTAATGCCCGTTTCCTTCTGGATGCGGCGGATTTCTTCGCGGGTCTGCAGGCGCAGACGGGCATCCAGGTTGGACAGGGGCTCGTCAAGGAGCAGCACCCGGGGCATTTTCACCAATGCACGGGCAATGGCCACACGCTGCTGCTGACCACCGGAAAGCTCGGAGGGCTTGCGCTCCATCAAATCTTCGATCTGCACCAGCTTCGCGGCATGATAAGCCTGCTCCAGCATTTTTTCCTTGGGCATTTTATCTGCGCCCTTCAGGTTCTGCAGGGGGAAGAGGATGTTCTGCTTTACCGTCATATGGGGATAGAGGGCATAGTTCTGGAACACCAGGCCGATGCCGCGCTTTTCGGTGGACAGCTGGGTCACATCATCGTCGCCGAAGAAAATCTGGCCGCCGGTGGGCTTTTGCAGGCCGCTGATCATATACAGCGTGGTGGATTTGCCGCAGCCGGAGGGCCCCAGCAAGCCAATCAGTTTACCGTCCGGAATTTCAAAATCGAAATTATTGACGGCGATCACTTCGTCATTGGATTTTTTATTGCGGCTGGGGAATACTTTGGTCAGGTTTTTCAGTACGATTTTCATATTGGATCCCTTCCCTTGTTGAATTACTTCTTAAATCAATAAGCTGCTTTGGCAGCCTTTTGGGCATGAACTTTTTGCTTGTATGCCAGCAGCTCTTCCTTTGTTTCGAAGATCATCTGGCTGGCAAAATCCACCGTGACCGTTTTGGACAGAAGATCGTGGATGCAGGAATTGGTGTGGGTGGCGATCAGAACGGATGCCTGGAGAATGAGAAGCAGCAAAAGCACGATCAGCCCCGTCATGCCCATATTGCCAAAGAGCATCATCAGCAGGATATAGACGGGCACCATGGTTTCCACCGCATATTTGCCAAGAACAGTGCGGGCAAAGAGCATGGGGGCGGACAGGCGGACGCCGGACGTGTGCATGACGGCAATACCGAAGATTTTTTTACCCAGGGTCTGTCCGTTTTTCAGGAGCAGGGGGATGACAAATTCCATCGCCATGAATCCGAGCAGCAGCCCGAAGGAAGCAATCAGCACGCTCAGCTCCATCATCATGCTCAGGGCATGGGTGGCTTCCTGATCGGCATTGAGCGTTTCGAAGGCCTGAAGCATGATGTCCTTTTGTTCCTGGGGCAGGGCATTGTAATCCACAGCGCTCATTTTCATGTCGACGCCATATTCCTCGCTGTACCTGGCATAGGCATCGTTGACGGTTTCGGCATATTGGTTGTACCCCAGCAGGCCGGACAGGGCAAAGGCACACAGTACCGCCACAATGCCCAGCAATATGGCATCAAAAAGGAAGGCAGAAATGCGTTTCCACATACTGGCCTTTTGCAGGTCGTAGATCATGAAAATTTCCTTTCCGGAGATCCGCACGGCAATGCGGAACATACTTCTCCATTTACATATATTATACTACATGTGACTTTAAAAATCTACAAAAGAGACGGAGGATGAAGGGGAAAAAAGTCTTAAATTTTCTTTACAATAAAAACAGGAAAAATACATTTTTGAAACAAGTGACAAAACAGTACTGACGGGTGAAGAAAAAGGCTGTTTTTGGTTTTTGATGCAGGAAGCGAAGGAAAGGGTGCAGAAAAGATGTATTATCAAAAAAGAAAGGAACTTCTGTTCCATGCATGAAGTGACAAAAGTGCCCTATTTTTACCGTCATCTGCCCATCGGAGGCGGTGGCTATGTAACCGGCTTTTTCTTTCATCCAACGGATCCAAACACTTTTTACTGCCGTACGGATATTGGCGGCATGTACCGTTTTGATTACGATAAGCAGGCATGGATCAGCCTGATCGACCATGTGAACAACGAGGACTTGCGGGAGGCATGTCCCATTTCCGCTGCGCTGGATGCAAAGAATGCACAGAAGCTGTTTGTCATTTCCGGCGCATGGAAAAGGGACAAAAATGGGCTGCTGACCGTATCCGAGGACAGGGGAAAAACCTTTGTGAAAAAGGAATTGCCCTTTTTTGTGCATGGCAATCTCCATGGCCGAGGGGCCGGTGAGCGGCTTTGCTTTGACGGCAAGCGTCTCTGGATGGCCAGCCAGCTGGAGGGGCTTTGGTATTCCGATGATGAAGGGGATACGGTAAAGCGATGTGAAGCGTTTCCGGAGACAGCCTGTACATTTGTTTCGGTGATCCGCGGCATGGTGCTGGTGGGAACGGAAGGGCTGAAACAGGGAACGGAAGGGCAACGCGGCCACAGCCTGTATGTGTCATATGACAATGGCAACTGTTTTTCAAGAGTGGAACAGCCGGAATATGTTTTCGTGGAAGGCAGCAAAATGCATGGGCTGGTGGCGCAAAGATGCTCCTTTGACGATGAATACCTGTATGTATCCTATTCTGCCAATGGGCCCCGCAGCCAGAATATTGACAGAGGGTATACCTGCGATTGCGGGGATTGCTCCTGCGGCAGGATGGCCAGGTATCGGCTGAGGGGCAGCGTGATCGGAGAGATGGAAGATATTACCCCGGAAAAAGGTGATTGGGGCTATTCTGCCATTGATGCAGGGCATGGGCTTGTGATCTGCGCCACCATCAATCGGCGCGGAGGTGATGGGGTATATGTGTCGAAAGATCATGGAAGCACATGGAAATGCGTGCTGCATGATCTGGATGTGGGGAAGATGGCCTTCCGCCTGTCTTACATGAAGCCCTGCTACAACGGCGGCAGGAACCTGATCCACTGGATGACGGACGTGAAGATGGATCCCCACAGAAAAGGCACGGCCTGGTTCAATACCGGCACCGGCGTATTCCGTACCGGGAACCTGACAGATGAAACGGTGGTGTGGGAAGACTGGTGCGATGGGATGGAAGAGACGGTGCACATCAATGTGCATGCGCCCCATGGCGGCAGGGTAAAGGTGCTGGACATGATCGGGGATCTGGGAGGCTTTGCTTTCACCGATGTGGACAGGCACTGCGAAAACTCATTTGCGGATGCTGACGGAAACCGGTATATCACCTGCCTCAGCTGTGCATGGCCGGACAAGGATCCCGATCACATTGTGGTCACGGCCCGGGGAAACTGGACAGGAAAGACAAAAGGCGGCCTGATTGTCAGCCGTGACGGGGCAAGGACGTGGCACCGCCTGCCCATGCCCATGGGGCTGAGTGATGATATGGATGTGCTGCTGCAGCGCATTTCCGGGGTGAATACCAATGCCGGATGGGTCACGGTGTGCGCTGACGGCAAAAGCTATGTATGGGCCCCCTCGGAAAGGATTTTTCTGTATACCAAATACCTGCTGGTCAGCCATGACGCAGGAAAGAAGTTTGCCCGCTCCCGGGTGCTGAACCAGAAAGGAAAGCCTGTGGAAGGGATGATGAAGCCCCTGGCAGACCGATGTGACGAAAAGCTGGTGTTTGGGTTTGGGGACAAAGGGGAGCTGTATGTGTCCCTGGACAGCGGTGATACATTCCGCGAAAAGGGGGCGCCGGAGGGCTTCCCGGCCGTCAATTTCGGGCTGGTGGATTGTGCGGATCAGACCGAAGTTCGGATTTGCTCCGGAGAAACGGGTGTCATGTATATCGCAACCGGTGAAGGGCTGTGGAAGCTGGTGTATGACAAGGAGAACGATACTTTCACCGGAAAAAGGCTGACAAATCCGGAAGATAAGGCATTTTGCGTAGGGCTGGGCCTGGGAAAGCCTGGCGGAAATTATGAAAATGAACAGAAGATGGTCTATTTTACCGGTGTGATTGACGGGGAATACGGCTTTTACAGAACACCGGATGACGGCTATACCATCCACCGCATCAACGAATGGAACCAGATGTACGGCCGGATCCACTCCGTGGACGGAGATAAGGAGACCTTTGGACGTTTTTATATTGCAACAGGCTCCAGCGGCCTTTTGTACGGCGATGAAGCATAAAGAAATGGGAAAGACGATGAAACAGTATGTATTGGTAACGGGAACAGGAAGGCCCCATTTTTGTTACCTGGTCCGGCGAAGAATACCCCTGGTGACGTAGCCGAAGCGCCGCCGGTGGCGGAAGCAGCGAGGCGAAGGAATCATCCGAAAGGGAGAAGTGCGAGCGGCAGCGAGCAGGGCGACCATTGAGGATGCGGAGAGGTAGCCGAAGCGCCGCCGGTGGCGTTTGAAGCATCCGTGAATAGCATTGAAAGCCGCCCATTAACGGGTGGCTTTCCTTTACACAATGCAAAGGAATGTGTTAGTATATTAGCAAGTGAGGTGATTATCCATGAACGATATCGTAAGCAAAAACCAGAAAAACTGGGATGAGTATTCGGATGCGTACCTGCGTTTCAAACACGCGGAGAAGATCATTTCTGCCATTGTGAATGATCCTTCGTGGGCATTTGAAAAGGAAACCTGGAAGCAGATCCGGAAATATGCGGGCGAATTGAAGGGAAAGAAAGTATGTGTTCCCTCCAGCGGCGATCAGTATGCTGTGTTTGCCTTTGCGATGCTGGGAGCGGAGGTGACTTCCTGTGATATTTCCCGGGAACAGCTCAATGCCGGTGAAAAAATGGCACAGAAGCTGGGGCTGAAGATCCGGTTTGTGCAGGCGGATACCATGCGGCTGGATGGCATTGAAGACGGTGAATATGACCTGGTGTATACCTCCAACGGTGTACATGTATGGCTGAATGACCTGCCGGGGATGTACCGGAATGTGAAGCGTATTCTGAAAGACGGAGGCATATATGTGATGTGCGATGTGCATCCGTTCCAGCGGCCCTTCGGGGATGATCTGAAGGTGGTAAAGCCTTATTCAGACGTGGGGCCTTATGAGGATGAATATAACATCACCTTTACCTGGCGGGTACAGGACATTGTCAATGCCATGGCGGAAAGCGGGCTAAGGCTGAAGCACATGGAAGAAATGCACGATGAAAAGAATTATGAGTATCCTTTCTGGCTGCCGCTTGAGGATGCGGTGAACGGTGTGAAAGTGGAGGCTGCTGAAGTGGACAGGATGTACGACTGGCAGCAGAATCCGGCCATGGCGCTGCCGCAATGGCTGTGCATTGTGTGTGAAAATGCATAAGCGAAAAACAGGGGATGCAAAACTGCATCCCTTTTGTATTTGAATTGTAAACTGTTACAAAAATGTTGCGCAAGAAGGTGGAATATGTTAAAATATACAAAGATATATCGTATTTGAGGGGAGAGTGACCCGTTTTGAATGATTTGCTGCAGAGGTTGGCTGCTGACCTTGGAAATTTGCTGGTTTATGTGGCCACCGGGCTTGTGTTCGTGATCGGGATTACAAAGTGCGTATTGCCGGTGAGCCGTGCCGGAGGCAAGCTGCGCCGCAGCATCCGCAAGCTGGAAATGGGCGCAGGTGCGGTGCCGCCGGTATGGCAGGACACCATGTTCCTGGGCAAAAATATGCAGGGCCCCTGGAGACGCTTCCTTGTGAATGCGGAGCAGCTGGATGCCCGTGGCATCAACTGCAATGTGGAAGATTACGTCAATGATGATACGGTGATCTATTCCGTGGGCCATGCTCAACTGGCAGAGGCTGTGCCCGGGCTTTTGACCAGCCTTGGTATTCTGGGAACCTTCATTGGTCTGATGCAGGGCCTTGGCGGTCTGGATGTGAGCGATGCAGCCAAGACCATGGAAAGCATTCCTCAGATGATCGGCGGCATGACCTATGCTTTTACCACGTCCATCGTGGGTATTGCCTGCAGCCTGATCTTCAATATGCTCAACCGTATGGCACACGGCAGTGCCACCCGGGCCATTGACGATTTTAACGATGCGTTTACCGATATCGTGATGCAAAAGCCCCTGGAACCCCATGTGCAGATGATCCTGCAGCAGGAGGACAGAACGGCGCTGATCCGCCATATCAGCGGTGATATGGCCAACCGTGTCAGCGAAGGGATTGTCACCAGTGTGGAACGCACCCTGACCCCTGTGGCCCAGCAGATGAACCAGTTCATTCTGGGGCAGACCCAGGCACAGCTGGATGGGGTAAACGGCATTGTGAACAATTTCATCGAGCAGATGAACCGTTCCTTGAACGGCCAATTTTTGCAGCTGGGCAAAACCCTGTCCACCATCAATCAGGCACAGAGTGTTTCCTATGACACCATCAATACCACCATGGCAGCTGCGGATGAGATTATGAAGAGCCTCAAGCAGGTGCACCTTGTGACGGAAAAGATCATTACCCGTTTTGATGAATATGTGCAGAGCATGGACGGCCAGAAGGAAAGCAACGAACAGTTCCTGCGGCATGGCAGCGAAGTGCTGTCCGGTGTGCTGGCAGCCACCAATGACCAGGCGGACATGCTGCAAAGCATCCGTACTGCCCAGAAGAACCTGCAGCAGGATCTGCAGGACTATGCCACCTGGTCCAGCAAGGTGACCGGGGCTGTGAACGACAGCACGGAAAAAACCATTCAGCTGTCCGGCGCGGTCAGCAGGGAACTGAGTGAAAGCAGCAAAAAGCTGTCTGAAAGCTATGCAGGATTTGTGGATGCCATTACCGGCGGATTCAATACTGCCATGAGCCGTTTTGATGAAAATGTGAGCAGCATTTTGAAATCCATGCATGAAAAGATGGAGGAAATGCAAAAACTGTCCATGAAGCAGGATGGGGAAGGCTGCGCTGCGGCCATGTCCAAACTGCAGCTGGCCATCCATGATATGACGGAAACCATCCGCCAGATGGAGGATAAGTAAAATGACCGGAAGAAGCAGAGCAAGACGCAGGCCTTCCGGATCGGATCAGGGTGCCCACTGGATATCCTATTCGGATATGATGGCATCGCTGCTGATTGTTTTTGTGCTGGCTGTGGTATACAGCGTGTATCAGTATTATCAGATGCTGGATTTGAAAACGCAGCAGCTGAACGCACAGCAGGCGGAACTGGACAAAGCCATGATCACCCTGGTGGAACGGGAAGAAGAGGTGGAAACCCTGAATGTGACCCTGATGGGCAAGCAGGAAGAACTGGCCACCATTCAGATCCAGCTGGATGAACAGCAAAGCGAATTGAACGCTGCCCAGACAGCCCTGAAAACCAAGGAAGAGGAACAGGAAAAGCTGCAGCTGCAATTGATTGCCCAGCAGGATCAATTGGCGGAACAGACGGATAAGCTGAACGCCATGCAGGTCGTGCTGCAGGCGCAGAAAACGGAAATGCAAAACCAGCAAAAGCGGCTGGATGACCTGGTGGGCGTGCGTACCAAGATCATTCAGGATCTGACCCTGGCCCTCAATCAAGCGAACCTGAAAGCAACGGTGGATAAGGATACCGGTGACATTGTGCTGGACAGCGCTGTATTTTTTGATGTGAATTCCAATACCATCAAGGATTCCGGTCAGCAGCTGCTGGCCAGGTTCCTGCCGGTATATCTGGGTGTGCTGATGAGCGAAGAATATGTGGATTATGTGGGCGAAATTGTGATCGAAGGTCACACGGACACCGCAGGCTCTTACATGTCCAACCTGAAGCTGAGCCAGAACCGCGCTTTGTCTGTGGCTGAATACTGTCTGCAGTTGCCCGGGCTGAGCAGCCGGCAGATCAAACTGATGCAGGAATTAATGACCGCAAAGGGGCGCAGCTTCTCCGACCCTGTGTACAACAAGGACGGAACGGTGAACATGGATGCGTCCCGTCGTGTGGAATTCAAGTTCCGGCTCAAGGACAGCGAAATGATTGATGAAATGAACCGCATTCTTTCCGAAATGGAATAATGGGAGGAAAGAAACAGTGAGATCTGTGGCCATTGTGATGATCGTGCTGGTGCTGGCAGCGGTTGCTGTGGTGGGGTATGGCCTTTTCAACACCACGCTGCAGGTGATCGCCAAGGACCTGCAGGTGTTTTCCGCTGTGGAGAGACCGGCGGAATTTGAGCAGATCCGCACCAACGTGGAGCGTGATGCGCTGATCGGTACCAGGCTGAAAAGCGGTACACTGAAAAGCGCAGAGGAATACCAGTACCGGGTATACACCCTTCGGGTGAAAAACAACGGGCTGGTGGCTGCCAGAATGACGGAAATGCAGATTGCCCCCATGCTGCAGGATGTATTGTATTACGGGGAAAGCGGCGAAGTGGTGATCGAACCGGGGCAGACCAGGGATATCTGGTGCGTGCTGCTGACGGAAGGGAACACCCACAATGTGCGTGATATTCACATTACATACTATTTGTGGGGCAATCCCCATGAGGTGAAGTTTACCTATGATGACACCATTTAAAAGGGTGATGATCTGCATGCTGTTTACGGTAATGGCTGCTGCAGGATGCGCTGAAAGCCTGCCGGCACCTGCATATCAGCTTCCTGATGGCTTTTGCTATGTGCACGATGTGATCGAAGATGTGGTGCTGGATATCCGCTATGCCGGGGAACACAATTTTGTGGGGAAACCCATTGATGGGTATCTGACGCCTTATGCGGTGATGACCGTGGAAGCGGCGGATGCGCTGAAAAATGCGGCGGATACGTTTAGGGAAATGGGGTATCGGCTGAAGATCTTTGATGCGTACCGTCCCCAAAGTGCGGTGAAGCATTTTGTGCGCTGGAGCCAGGATGCGGACGATATGAAAATGCAGGCGGAGTTTTACCCGGAATACAAAACGAAAAGCCGCATTGTGGATGAAGGGTATATTGCCCGCAATTCCAGCCATATGCGGGGCAGCGCGGTGGACCTGACGCTGGTGGATATGGACGGCAACGAACTGGATATGGGCACCTGCTTTGATTACTTTGGCAAGCGGTCCTGGCATGGGGCCAAAGGCCTGACACAGGAGCAGGAGGAGAACCGGGAGCTGTTGAAAAAAGTGATGGAGGCAAACGGTTTCAGGCCCTTTGAGCAGGAATGGTGGCATTACCGGCTGAAAAACGAGCCTTTCAAAACGGAAAAATTTGACTTTCCTGTACAGTGAGCATTCTTCGGAATGCTCTTTTTTTGTGATGTATGGCAATGAAAATGTACAGTTTGTCATCAATCGTGCCGCTGCGCCATTGACGGAAAGAAGGACAAAAGGTATAATAAAAGGCAAGCGAAACGTACATAAAATCCACAGACGGAGGATGTTATTGATGGCAGTTTATCAGGAAGGAAACCGATTGATTCTGGCCGGTGGCACCATGCAGACATGGATCGAACCCTGGGGTGAAAACGGTTTGCGTGTGCGGGTGACGGCACAGCCGAAAATGGACGAAAACGACTGGGCGCTCAGTGAGAAGCTTCCGGAATATCCGGCAGAAATCACCTGCGAAACCGTGGATAATACCGATCCCTGGTACAAAGGGGAAGAATGGAAAAAGTACCACCAGACAGCCACCAGATGGCGCCTGAAAAACGGCAAGATCGAAGCCCGGGTGAATGAGGAAGGGTGGATTTCCTTCTACAACCACAAGGGTGAATTGCTGACCGAGGAATACTGGCGCAACCGCAACCGGCTGAACCGGTATTGTGTTCCGTTGGGGGTGGGTGCCCGTGAAGTGCGCCCTGTGCCCGGATGCAATGATTATTCCGTGGTGGCACGGTTCGAAGCCTATGACGACGAAAAGATTTTCGGCATGGGCCAGTATCAGCATCTGCATCTGAACAAAAAAGGTGCCACGCTGGAATTGGCCCACCGCAACAGCCAGGCCAGTGTACCTTTCTATGTGTCCAGCCGCGGCTACGGCTTTTTGTGGAACAATCCGGCGGTGGGCACCGTCACATTCGGCACCAATAAAACCGAATGGACAGCCAAACGCAGCATGAAGATGGACTATTACATCACTGCCGGGGATACCCCTGCCGAAATTGAAAAGCAGTATGCCACGGCGGTGGGCATGAGCCCCATGATGCCCGAATACGGCATGGGCTACTGGCAGTGCAAACTGCGCTACCGCACCCAGGAAGAGCTTTTGAATGTGGCCCGGGAGCATAAGCGCAGAGGCCTGCCCATGGATGCCATCGTGGTGGACTTTTTCCACTGGACCATGCAGGGGGATTTCCGCTTTGAACCCAGGGATTGGCCTGATCCTGCGGCCATGGTGAAGGAACTGAAGGACATGGGCATTGAAACGGTGGTATCCGTGTGGCCCACCATTGATGAGCGCAGCGTAAACTTCGGCCCCATGGCTTCCAGAGGGTATCTGGTGCAGGCGGACAGAAGCAATGCCATTCACATGACCTGGATGGGCAACACCACCTTCTTTGATGCCACCAACCCCGGGGCACAGAAGTATGTGTGGGATCAGTGCAAGAAAAACTATTATGATCTTGGCATCCGCTGCTTCTGGCTGGATGAAGCGGAACCGGAATACGGGCTGTATGATTTTGATCATTACCGGTATTATGCCGGGCCGGCCCTCCAGTGCACCAACACCTATCCCGTTGGATATGCCAAGGGGTTTTATGATGGGCTGAAAGCGGAAGGAGAAACGGAGATCATGAGCCTGGTGCGCTGCGCATGGGCAGGCAGCCAGAAATACGGCGTGCTGACCTGGAGCGGCGATATTTATTCATCCTTCCGTTCTATGCGCGAACAGCTGCAGGCAGGATTGAGCATGAGCATGGCCGGCATTCCCTGGTGGACCTGCGACATCGGCGGTTTCATCGGCGGGGATATTTCCGATCCGGATTTCAAGGAGCTGCTGGTGAGGTGGTTTGCCTGGGGCTGCTTCAGCCCGGTATTCCGCATGCATGGAGAACGCAGCCCCTGGCATGAGCGGGAAGTGGAATTCATCAACAATGTGCGCCAGCTGACCAGCGGCCAGGACAATGAAGTGTGGAGCTTCGGGGAAGAAAATTATCATCTGCTGAAAAAATACCTGTTCATCCGCGAACGTCTGCGGCCCTATGTGCGGCAGCTGATGAAGGAGGCCAGCGAAAAGGGTGCGCCCGTGATGCGGCCCCTGTTCTACGATTTCCCGGAAGACAAAAAGGCCTGGGAAGTGGAAGATGTGTACATGTTCGGCCCGGATCTGCTGGTGGCACCGGTGTTTGATAAAGGGGCCACGGAGCGCAGCATTTATCTGCCTGAAGGCAGCGTATGGCAGGATGCCTATACCAAGGAAATTTATCAGGGCGGCCAGACGGTTGTTGTGCCCGCCCCCCTTGGGATCATTCCTGTTCTGATGCGTGACGGCAAGCAGTATGAAATTTACGTGGATGGAGAGGTATAATCTATCGCTGCAAGAAAGCGCGGTTTCTGCCGCGCTTTTTTGATGAAAATTTACAAAAGGTTTGGAAAAGCGGGTTGTTGGACGATTGTAAATTTGGTATAATAACACGTGTGTGCAGATACACAGATGAAACCAAAGGAGAACACCATGTTGAAACGGCTTTTTCCGTGTTTATTGATTGTTTTATTATGGATGAATGGCGTTGCAGCCGAGGATGGGTTTACCGTTGTGCCCCAGACACTGCACCCCGGCAAAAGTGAACGGATCAGTTTCCAGCTGGACAGTGCGGACACTGTGACGCTGAGCCTGCTGGATGAAAACGGCGATGTGGTAACGGTGCTGCGTCAGGAATGGAATGCCATGGCTGGGGCCAACAACATCATCTGGGATGGTCTGACGGAAAGCGGCGAAGCGCCTGCAAAGGGCAGCTATCAGCTGCTGGCGGAAGGTGAAAACACCGCTTTTACGGCGGATATCACACTGGGCAGTGAAGCGCCGCAGATCATTTCCATCTATGCGCCTTCTGTGGTGAACCCCGGCGATGTATGGATGGCAGAAGTGAATGTGAATATGCCGGGCACGCTTTCCATGCGCATCAGAATGGCAGACGGACAATGGCACACCATTATGGAAGAGATGATCCAGGAAGGGGAAAGCACCCATTCCTGGAACGGCATGGTGGACGGTGCCGCCATTCCCCTTGGGACGTATGATATTCAGCTGCAGCTGACGGATGGGGAAGGCTACACCGGCACCGCCCAGCAGATCAGCCTGTCTGTGGAAGCCGTTCCCACGCCCACGCCGGCACCTACTCCCACACCCGCGCCCACACCCCGGGTGATTGTGCCCAGTGCAATAAAAACAACGAACGACCCGCTCAGCTATTGGACACTTCCTGTGGAAGAGATGAACGAAGCAGCCATCTGGGAAGTGATGATGCAGCCGATGGTGGTGATCGAAGGCGGACAGAAAGAGCAATATGCCCTTCGTAAAACACCGGACGACAGCATGGACCGAGACAATGTGGTGGGGGAAATTACCTGTGCCTCTCAGGGTGTTCATGTGATTGAGCATTTGGATAACGGCTGGACGCTGGTGGAAGCCTATAATTCCTCCTACGGAGAAAGATACAACAAGAAAGGCCATCATGGCTTTGGCAATACGGATGATCTGATTCAGGGCTATGTAAAGACATCGATGCTGAAAACGGTGGACCCCAAGCCGGAATACGGCTTGCTGATTGATAAGCTGTATCAGAAAATGTACATTTTTTCCGATGGGAAATGCATTGGCGAACTGCTGGTTTCCACGGGACTGAATAATGATGAACAGCCATGGAACGAAACCCCTTCCGGCGAGTATTTCATGATCAGCCGTATGGGTGGGTTCCCGGCCGGAAATTTGTGGTGCGCTTATGGTATGCGGATTAATAACGGCTGCGCCATTCACGAGGTGCCCTATATTGGCGATCATGAAACGCCTGCCAGCAGACGGGATTATTCTTCTACGGTAAAACTGCTGGGCAAAAAGGCCAGCCATGGCTGTGTTCGTGTTCAAAAGGATAAGAACGAACAGGGCCAGAACATCAAATGGCTGTGGGACAATATCAAGGTGGGCACGAAAGTGTTGATCTGGGATGATACCGGGCGGTTGCTTACCTATCCTGCGGATGATACGCCGCTGTACATGAATCCCAACGGCGGAAAGAATTACCACGAAGAGCAATATTGCTCCGCCGTGAAGGACCGCTATCTGCCCCTGACGGAGTTTAAATACAGCGAACTGGATACCACCTACAATAAGCTGACCCCCTGCAGCAGC
>JAFWYZ010000073.1 GCA_017517465.1 Clostridia bacterium
CCAGACCTACGGTGTGAAGGCTGACGGCACGGTGGTGGCTGCGGGGGACAATGGTCAGGGCCAGTGCAATGTACAGAAGTGGAAAAACATCGTGGATATCGGTGTGGGCAGCATGGAAAGCATCGGCCTGAGAAGCGACGGTTATGTGGATGCGGTGGGATACAAGAACTATGGTGTGAATAACTGGAAATCCATATATGGAAAAGTGGTGGATGTTGACAGCAACACCACCGGTGTGATCGGCCTGGCAGAAGACGGCACAGTGATTTCCGGAGAACTGGGAGAAATCAGGGATGCGGTGGCCGTTTATACCGAAGGCATCAACGATATGGCACTCCGGGCGGATGGCAGCGTGGCCTACAATGGAAAAGGGGATTACAAATCTGAGAATCCCAATCAGTGGACGGATGTGCTGGCCATTGCACTGGGAGAAGATCATGTGGTATGCCTGAAGACGGACGGCAGTGTGGTGGCCTTTGGGGCGAACAATAAAGGACAGTGCAATGTGGCCGGATGGAACCTGGGCACCACGCCCCTGAAAGTGGATGAGAGCCTTGCACAGGCAGCGGGTGAAAACGAAGCCGTTCTGCCGGAGAAACAACTGTCTCAGAACACCTACGGTGCTTACGGGCAGGGATTTGCGGGCCCTGTGTGGGTGGAAGTGAGCTTTGATGATGAAGGAGCAATCGGGTACTTCACCATTGGGGACGAGAAATTCTGTGAAACAGAGGGCTTTGGCAGGAAGGTGCAGTGGCCGGACTTTATGGATCAGTTTTACGGTCTGAAGGCGCCGCTGAGCCTTGCGGATATTGATGCTGTTTCCGGCGCCACCACTTCTTCCCGTGCAGTGGTGGAGGGTATCAATAAGGCCTATGAGCAGTGGCTGCAGGCAACCGGGAAAACGGTGGAAACGGCGAAGGGTTCCGCCAAGGGTCTGATCGGGCTGGTGAATGTGGAAGTGGCCTTTGACGAACATGGCAAAATCCTGTTCCTTATCGTGGATGCCAGCCAGGAAACAGAAACCTTTGGCAGTCAAGTGGAAAAAAGCAGTTTCCGGGATCAGTTTCTGGGCATGAAAGCGCCGGTGGATATGGCCGATGTCGATGCTGTTTCCGGGGCCACCTATTCCTCCGAGGCGGTGGTAGAGGGGATCAACAATGCTTATCTCCTGTGGCAGCAGGCAAACGGCAAGGCAGCCGAAACGGTTCCTGTGCAGGAAGACGCGGTACAGCCGGATGTGGTGCCCGCGCAGGAAGCAGCTGCACAGCCGGGTGCAGTTCCTGTGAAATGCTGGAGTGCTTCGGAAGAAGGTTTTTTCGGTCCGGTGAAGGTGGACGTGGTATTTGACGCAGAGGGAAAAATCAAGTCCCTTTCTGTGGCAGCTGAGGATGAAACACCGGGCTTTGGAAAAAATGTGGAGGAAAGTTCCTTCCGGGATCAGTTTATCGGCATGAAAGCGCCGTTGGATATGGCAGATGTTGATGTTGCCTCCCATGCCACGATTTCTTCCACGGCAGCGGTGAATGCCATCAACAAGGCCTATAAGCTGTATCTCCAAAGCAAATAACAGACAAAAGAAAAAAGGCTCTGCAATATGCAGGGCCTGTTTCATTGTAACTATTACAGGATAGCGGCCAGCACGGCGAAGAGCACAATGCTCACCAGCGTCAGGGAAGACAGGGCGGAGGAAACATCGCTGCGCTCTTCTTCCACGTCCGCAAACACCGGTAGCACATAGGGGGGCGGCAGCACAAACATCATCAGAAGGGCAGTGGTGCTCATCATGCTGCCCAGCACGAACCTGTCAAACAGCATTACAATCCCCAGCAGGACCCCGCTGATGCCCACGCGCATGGCGATCAGGGAGGCCATCTTCCGCCACTGCAGCTTGGCGGACAGGTCATAGCCGATGGAGAGGAGGATCAGCACGCTGGTGGGGGCGGATACGAAATCCGTCACGCTGTCCAGTACTTTACTGATGCCGCTGGGAACAAGGGCCTGATACAGCCCGGTGGCGCCCACCGCAAGCCCCAGGCCGATGGCCCAGATGGTGGGGGACATGCAGGCATCTTTCACGGCGGTTTTCAGGCTGCCCTTGCCGGCCAGCAGAATTTTGTACACCGTGAACACGAACAGCACCTGTCCCAGATCCACCAGGGCAAAGGAGGACAGGCTTTCATCGGGGAAGAGGATGACAAACAGGGCATAGCCCAGCATGCCCGCTTCGAACCCTGCGGCAAGGAAGGGGGACAGCCTGCCGGGGATGGAAAAGCGGCGGCAGATGAAAAAGCCCAGGAACAGGGCAATACAGCACACCGTGAACATGGTGAGGGGCACGCAGATGCTCTTGACCGAATATTCGGCGGTGGCAAAGGCGGAAAACATGACGGCGGGCAGGGCAATATCCACTGCCACTTTCTTCAGCGCATTCACGCCCTCCCGGGTGAGCAGGTTCTTTTTCCGGCACAGAACCCCCAGGAACAATACCAGAAATACCGGCAGGATCTTTTGCAGCAAAATCATCAATATAAACCCTCATTTCCTCCTGAAATGGATATTTCTCTATGCCTGTTCATCATACCATAAGAACCCGGAAACAACAAGACCGTTGCATCTGAAAAAAGGATTCGGCATGCCGCAAAAAAGATGGAAGGAAAGCGGAAAGGGGGTGTTCCCATGGCATGATAAGTATGATATACTACCGTGGTAAACTTCATTGCACGAAAGAATGGGATGTGAAAACAATGGGTGTTCTGGAAACGCTGATGATGACCACGGCTTTGGCCGGTGTGGTAGGTACGGGCCTTGGGGGATTGCTGGGTGCGCTGCTGCAGAAGGATTCCAACCGTACGGCCAGCCTGCTGCTTGCCTTTGCCGGCGGTGTGATGCTGAGCGTGGTATGCTTTGATCTGATCACCGAAGCGGTGGAAACCAACGTGGGCCTGTGGGTGGCCATGCTTTCTGTGGCGATGGGTGTGGCGGTGATTTTCCTGCTGAACCACCTGATCGACCGGCATGTGAACCCTCAGGTGAAGCATATTGACGAAACCCATCCCAAGACGGCGGATGATCTGGATGAACTGATTCACTCCGACCACTATACCCATCATCAGAACAACAAGGACAACAAGTTTGCCCTGTTTATGGCCGGGCTGGTCATGGCCTGCGCCATTGCGCTGCACAATGTGCCCGAGGGGATGACCATCGGTGCCTCCTATGCCAGCAACAATGGGGTGATGGGCAACGCGGCGCTGGTGCTGGCCATTCTCATCGGCATGCACAATATTCCCGAGGGCATGGCGGTTTCCGTGCCCCTCATCAGCGGGGGCATGAGCAAGCCCAAGGCCGTTTTCATGACCGCCCTTTCCGGTGTGCCTACCATTGTGGGCGCGCTGCTGGGCTATGCCATCGGCGAAATCGGCGCCATGGGCCTGGCCATCAGCCTGGGCTTTGCCAGCGGCGCCATGCTGTATGTGGTGTTTGGTGAAAT
The DNA here is from genome assembly GCA_017517465.1 of Clostridia bacterium. Classification (GTDB taxonomy): domain Bacteria; phylum Bacillota; class Clostridia; order Christensenellales; family Aristaeellaceae; genus RUG563. Next base: position 3,491 of record JAFWYZ010000073.1, read on the forward strand.
CCTGCCCCAGGCTATTCTGATGTATCACAGTAAGCTGCCTGCCTTTGCGGCCATTGCCGGCATTCTGGTGGGCATGCTGATTATTTTCGGGTAAAAAACAATCCATCAGCAAGCCATACAAGCATGTGGCTTGCTGTTTTTTGATGGAGGTTGTATGAAAATAGGCATTATTCTGGCATCTTCGCAAAAGGATAAAATGGATGTCATCGCTGAATGTGTGAAGAAAATTACCCAACCGATGGGCCATGAAACGGTGTGCTACTGTTTGCCGGAAAGCACGGAGCAGACCTTTTCCTATGTGGAAACCGCCGTCTGTATCAGCCTTTTGCTGTCCGGCAAGGCAGTGGATTTTGTGGTGACAGGCTGCTCTTCCGGCCAGGGGATGATGCTGGCTGCAAACAGCCTGCCCGGGGTGCTTTGCGGATATATCCCCATGCCTCAGGATGCCTTTTTGTTTGGCAGGATCAATGGCGGCAATGCGGCTTCCCTGCCCCTGAAAGACGGATGGGGATGGCAGGGAAAGGAGCATCTTCTGCATACGCTGGAAAAACTGTTTGACGGGCCTTTCGGGGAAGGATATCCGGCCCAGGAGGCAGACAGGAAGAAGCGGGACACAAAGCTGATGAAGCAGACAAACCGTACCGTCAAGCGGGGATGGGCGGAAATTGCGGATGAAATGGATAAGGAACTGCTGAAAAAGGCGCTGCGCTTTCCCGGGGTTTATGACGATATCATGCAAAACGGATCCAATGAGGAACTGAAAAACATGCTGCGCACCCATCGCTGAACGGACCGTCGCCACCGGCTTGTGCCCCGGATGCTCAAGGGGCAAGGAAGAATGGACGAAAATAGCCGGAACGATTGAAAAAGAAAAATTTCATGGTATAATGAGAGCAACAGAAAAAGAATAAAGGAGTGTCTTTTGTGAAGAACGCTAAGCTGATTCTGGACAAGGACTATGTGATTTCCGATATTGACAAGCGCATTTACGGTTCCTTCATTGAACACCTGGGCCGTGCGGTATACACCGGCATTTATCAGCCCGGTCATCCCACGGCGGATAAGCTGGGCTTCCGCAAGGATGTGATCGATCTGGTGAAGACCCTGAACGTGCCCATTGTGCGTTATCCCGGCGGCAATTTTGTGTCCGGCTTCAACTGGGAAGATTCCATCGGTCCGGTGGCAGAACGTCCCCATCGGCTGGACCTGGCCTGGAAAACCACCGAAACCAACGAAGTGGGCCTGCATGAATTCTGTTCCTGGGCCAAGGAAGCGGGCTCCGAAGTGATGTACGCGGTGAACCTGGGCACCCGTGGCCCCGATGCGGCCCGGAATGTGGTGGAATATGCCAATCACAAGGGCGGCAGCTACTGGAGCGATCTGCGCATCAAAAACGGCGCCAAAGACCCCTTCAATATCAAACTGTGGTGCCTGGGCAATGAAATGGACGGCCCCTGGCAGATGTGCGCCAAGACCGCTGTGGAATACGGCCGCATTGCCAACGAAGCATCCAAGATGATGAAGTGGACCGACGATACCATCGAAACCGTGGCCTGCGGTTCCTCCGGCACCGGCATGCCCACCTTCGGCGAATGGGAATACCAGATGCTGACGGAATGCTATGACAATGTGGATTATGTGTCCCTGCACCGCTATTATGGCAATCCCCATAACGAAACGGAAGACTTCCTGGCCTCCACCCTGGATCTGGATGATTTCATCAAGACTGTGGCTTCCATCTGCGATGCCGTCAAGGGCAAGAAGCATGCGAAAAAGAAGGTGCACCTGAGCCTGGATGAATGGAACGTGTGGTATCATTCCAATCAGCAGGATCAGGAGCTGTACAAGACGGAGCCCTGGGGGAATGCCCTGCCGCTGCTGGAGGACATCTATAACTTCGAAGATGCGCTGCTGGTGGGCCTGATGCTGATCACCATGCTGAAAAATGCGGACCGTGTGAAGATCGGCTGCCTGGCCCAGCTGGTGAACGTCATTGCCCCCATCATGACCAGCAAGCAGGGCGGTGCCTGGGCCCAGACCATCTTCTATCCCGTCATGCAGGCCAGTGCCATGGGTAGAGGCAAGAGCCTGCTGCCCCAGCTGACCTGTGAAAAATTCGACACCAAGCACTATAATGACGTGCCGGTGGTGGATGCCGCTGCGGTGCTCAATGACAACGAGGAAGTGGTGATCTTTGCCGTCAACCGTGATCTGAAGGAAGATGTGCTGCTGGATGCGGACCTGCGTTCCTTCGGCGATCTGCGGGTGATCAGCCATTCCGTGCTGCATCATGATGACATGAAGGCCGTGAATACCGAAAATAACCCCAACGAAGTAAAGCCCTGCGATGTGGCTGTGGAGAAGGAAGGCATCGTGCTGCCCGCTGCCAGCTGGAACATGATCCGTCTGGGCAAATAACAAGTATTAAAAAAAGAGCGCATCTGACCGAACGTCAGATGCGCTTTTTTTCCGGTATTCTTCCCCCGGCACCAGGGATTCGTCAAACCAGATGTTCAGCTTGCCTTCCGCTTCCGGCGCGGCGGTGATCTCTTTTCAGATGCTTTTGTCTGCGTGGGAATAGCTGACAGACAGCTTTTGCTTTTCAGCCGCGGTGTTTCCTTCTTTCGTTATGCCTGCAGGGTGATCTGGGAGCCCTGAGCGCCCTTTTTCACGATGATCTGCTGTTCAATTTTTTCTTCCAGTTCGTGCACATGGGAGATGATGCCCACCAGCCGTTTGCCGTCCGCCAGCTGGGACAATACCTGCAGGGAATTGCGCAGGGCATTGTCGTCCAGGGTGCCGAAGCCTTCGTCGATGAACATGGCTTCCATGCGTACGGCGCCGCTCTGGCTCTGTACCACGTCGGAAAGCCCCAGGGCCAGGGAAAGGCTGGCCAGAAAGCTTTCGCCGCCGGAAAGGGTGGATACATCTCTCCACAGGCCGGTGCTGCGGTCCAGCACGTCCAGGTCCAGGCCGCTCTGGCGCACCCGGTCCCGG
>JAFWYZ010000074.1 GCA_017517465.1 Clostridia bacterium
AGCGGAAGCGGCATTCTTCATGGCGGCGTTGATGGCATCCTTGGTCACGTTTTCGCCCTTCACAACGGCAACCAGAAGAGTGGTGGAACCGGTGCAAACGGGAACGCGCTGAGCGGAGCCGATCAGCTTGCCGTTCAGTTCGGGGATAACCAGACCGATGGCCTTGGCGGCGCCGGTGGAGTTGGGCACGATGTTCTGAGCGCCGGCGCGGGCACGACGCAGGTCACCCTTGCGATGGGGGCCGTCCAGGATCATCTGGTCGCCGGTGTAAGCGTGCACGGTGGTCATGATACCGCTCTGGATGGGGAAGGCATCATTCAGGGCCTTGGCCATGGGAGCCAGGCAGTTGGTGGTGCAGGAAGCGGCGGAGATGATCTTGTCCTCGGCGGTCAGGGTGTTTTCGTTAACAGAGAACACGATGGTGGGCAGGTCGTTGCCAGCGGGGGCAGAGATGACGACCTTCTTGGCGCCGGCATTGATATGAGCCATGGACTTTTCCTTGGAGCAGTAGAAACCGGTGCATTCCAGCACAACGTCTACATCCAGTTCGCCCCAGGGGCAGTTGTTGGCATCCTTTTCAGCGTAGATGCGGATTTCCTTGCCGTCCACGATGATGGAATTTTCAGTGGCTTCCACAGTGTGCTTGTTTTCGCCGATGGCGCCGCAGTAACCCTTCTGAGCGGTGTCATACTTCAGCAGATGAGCCAGCATAGCGGGGTTGGTCAGGTCATTGATGGCCACCACTTCGTAGCCTTCAGCACCGAACATCTGACGGAAAGCAAGACGGCCAATGCGACCGAAACCATTGATAGCAACCTTCACCATAGGAAACTCCTCCTTCAATTAAATCGAGTGTGCGGCGGCTGTATTGCCAGCCTGCCTCAATTTATTATACCTACTTTCCCACCATTTGACAAGCTTTTTATTGGGACAAATTCCGCCCGGTGTGCGTGATTTTGCCCACCGGATCAGACAGGCTTGCTTTCCAGGCAGACATGCGCCCCTTCTGCAACCGAAAAGGCGGAAAAATACGCATTTTCCATGGGGATCCAGCGGGTGCGGAAAGCCTCCAGCAAATCCGGATTACGCAGGCTGATCCGGCGCAGTTGTTCCTTTTCATCCACAGACAGGAATACCCGCAGGGCATTCAATTTTTGCCACACCGGCAAGAAGCTGGGGTGCAGGCTGTACGTTCCTTCCACGATGCGCACCTTCCCCGCAGGGCAATAGGCGGCGGAAAAACTGCCATCCGAGCAGGAAAAGCGGCGGTAAGAAAATCCATCTTCCACACCAACAAAGGGCAGCACTTCCTGCGCAAACCGTTCATAATCCACATTCCCCCCGGGCTGCGCCAGCCGCTCCTGCGTTCTGAGATCATAGGGCAGGAAAAAATCGTCCATATGAATCACAGGTGCACCCAATTCCCGGGCCAATTCCTGGGCCAGCGTGGTTTTGCCGCTGCCGCACATGCCGTCAATGACGATCAGCTGTACATCCGCTGCAGCGGGCAATTGCGCCAGCACCCGTTTTACAAAGTTGTTCATCATTCTCTCCGTAAAAAAGCTGCCGTCTCGCTTGGAAACGGCAGCCGTTGTTGTTTTTCAGCTTATTCTTCTTCTTCCTCAGCCTTAGGAGCGCTTACCGCATGCCGGGTTTCGGGGGCTGCGGTTTCTTCGTTTTCCCGGGTGAAGCGATAGCCGCCTTCGCCGTCACCGGCAGGCTTTTCATCCACAGGAGTCGTTTCCACAGCGGTTTCTTCCACAGGCTGCTGCTCATCATCCACGTTTTCAGCAGGCTCTGTGTAATCACGGCGCTCAGACAGCTCCAGATGGTCATAAGCCTTGCGGGACTTATTCTTGTTCTTCAGCCGCATCACAGTGCTGACGGCAAACAGCAGGAACGCCACACCAAACAGCACACCCAGCACACCGGCAACCGTCATCAGCGCATTGCGGGCGCTGTACAGCACGGAATCCACGGGAGCAGGGGTCACCGTTTTGGGCGGTGCCACGGTGGCACGCACTTCCTTGGTGGGGGCAGGGGTTGCGGGGGCATAAGCCACCTGCAGGGTGTTGGAGTCAAAGGCAACCACGTTGTTCATGGTGTCCTTGGCAGAAGCGGTAAAGCGGAATTTGCCTGCCTGGGAAATGCGCACATCCCGGACGATGGTCTTGCTCTCACCGGCTTCCAGGGCATCGATGGTGGTGATTTCCGTTTCGCCATGGGTGACGGCAATATTTTCAGCCTTGATGTTGCTGTTGTTGGTCACAGTCAGGGTAAAGCGCACATCCGCAGGGGTCTTCTGCACACTTTCCTGATCCGCAGTCAGGTTCAGGGTGAGCAGCAGGGTCTTTTCCGGATCAAAGACACCGATGGTCAGCTCATTGGCGGAAGAAAGCGCCTTGGTTTCGCCGGTATTGTCCGGCAGGGTGGCGGTCACCTTGAAGGTGGTCATTTCAGTGAGCCGGAATTCCTTTTCTTCGGTCACGGTAGCACCGGCAGGAATGGACAGATTGGTGAGGATCTCACCTTTGTTCACGTCGGACACGGACACATTGGAGTAGGACACATTGCCGGCATTGGTGAAGATCACCTGCAGCTTCACCACTTCGCCGATGTTCACACCGGTCTGGGGGGAAGCCAGTTCGATTTTCAGGTTGGGCTGAGCACGGGGGATGATCAGCTCTGCAATATCCTTGGTCTGGGTCTTTTTGTCGTCCCCGGCCTTGAAGGTAATGTCAGCGCTGCTGGTCAGATCTGCATTGCCTACCTTGGCGGTGAAGGTGAGGGTCTTCTTTTCACCGGGCTGCAGCCGGTCCACCTTCTGGGCGTTTTTGGAAATGGCTTCCTTCACGCGGATGTCCTTCATTTCCACATTGCCGCTGTTGTACAGTTCGTAGGTGACGGTCACTTCCTTGCCGGAGCGCACCACTTCGGGGGTGACGCTGCGGTTGACGGAAAGATCCACCCGCTCGCCAATAAAGGCCACCTTCCCGGAAGCCGTGGCATTCATGGCAACCAGATCGCCGTTTTCATCTTCCAGATGATATTTCAGCGTGTACACCACTTCGCCGGCATTGAGCTGCTCGTCGGTCATTTTCCAGGTGCCTTCCCAGGTGCGGAAAGCGCCGGCGGACAGGATATAGCTGCCGCCGTCCCCGAAGGAGGCCACCACATTGCCGGCAGGGTCATACAGCGTGACAGGATCCTTCATGTCGGTGGTGCCGGTATTGGCCACCCGCAAAGACACCTGCACATCCCCGGGAGCCGTCAGGCTGTCGGGCATCACCTGCATGGTGAATTCCACAGGATCCACCACGGCCAGGGCATTCACGCACAGGCCAAACAGCAAGGTTGCCATGATCAGCAGCCCTGCAAACCTCATCATTTTCCGGGCAAATGTCATTTCTTGCCCCTCCCTCCCTCCAAGCATGCTTGTGCACACTGGGAGATAAATATCCATATTCTCTACATATTTTAGAGCATATATGGTCTGCTGTCAAGTAAACAGCGCAATTTGTTACGAAAATATTATCATAAAAGAACAAAAAAATCAAGGAATTGCAAAATTCAGCGCATCATCATATTGAGGAACCTGCACAAACGTCCCCGGCACCGTCCCCACAATGATGCTTTCCGCCACCAGCACCTGGCTGTCCAGGGACACCTGTCTGGCTCCGGATGGAATCACCAGCCGCACGGTGGTATGCAAAGACAGGAAAATCTTATGCCGGGTCTGATTGATGCCCGCATCCTCAAACTCCGTGGAAAAGGCAGCGGACACGGCGCTGACAGGCACGATCCTCACCTGCACCCGGGGCCCCAGCCCGGAAAAGAAAGGCACCCCCAGCGCTGCCCCCAGTGGAATGGAGATGCTCTGGGCCTCGGCGCTATCCAATTGCTGCTGGGTCAGCAGGGCTGTTTCCGCACTGAGCCGGTTCATTTCCTGGGTATTGGCTTCCAGCATGGTCACACGGCCCTGGGCATCGGTATGCACGGTCATCATCCGGCTGTATACCGCCGCTCCGCCCGTCAGCTGACGGATGGACTGCTGGACAAAGTTCACCGCCATGGCCTCTGCCCGGGCATGGGCCATATCCAGAATGACCCCCTCCAGGTTTTTCTGCAATACCAGAAAAAGGGCCGACAGCAAAAGCACTGCCAGAAGTACCCCTCTCAGCAGCCGCCTGCCCCGGCCCTTCCTTTTTCTTTTTTCCATACCGCACACTCCCTCCTTTTGATAAGGAAGGATATGTGCCAGGGATCAATACAATGTGCAGCCGCCGATAAATTCCCGCAGCAGGGACAGGGGCGGAATTTCCTGCAGCACATCCTCCGGCGCAGGCACCAGATAATGCAGAATCTTGATCAGCCGCCGGGCTGCCAGATAGCATTCCTTGTCCGGGGTGATCTGCATCAGCATGTCATAGGCATAGCGTTTGAGCACCGGCAGTTCATAATGCAGGGCAGAGTTGAACATGAAGTCCGCCTGCTCCTGGAAGGGGAAGATCCACTTTTCCTCTCCCCTGCGCACGCTGTTCCACATGTTCAGGGTATCCTCCGGCGGTGTGGCACGGAACTGATGGTCACGCACAATGCGGCGCAGCAGCCGGGCATCGGTGGTGCGGATGCGGTTATGGTGATCCAGGTTCAGGCAGGTCAGCTCGCTGATGTACACCTTGGCAATCAGCTGCGGGTCAATGCCCTGATGCATTTCCGGGTTCAGGCAGTGAATGCCCTCCAGCACCAGCACCTGATCCTTTTCCAATTGTAGGGGACGGTATTTTTCGATGCGTTTTTTGATGGTAAAATCAAAATGAGGCATCAGCGCCACATCACCGCTGAGCAGCTTTTGCATGCATTCCCGGAAATAAGGCACATCCAGGGCAGACAAAGCCTCCAGATCAGGCTTGCCGTCCGCTTCCCGGGGCAGGGTGTCCTGATTGCGGTAAAAATCGTCCAGGGAAATCAG
>JAFWYZ010000075.1 GCA_017517465.1 Clostridia bacterium
GATCCCGAAACCGATGCCGTGGTGGAATGCATCACCGATGCCAAGTGCGCCTATGAATATGCCAAGGCAGCGCTGCAGGCCGGCAAGCATGTGGTTTCTTCCAGCAAGGCCATGGTGGCCGTGTACGGGGTGGAACTGAACAAAATTGCCCGCGAAAACAAGGTGGCCTTCCTCTTTGGTGCTGCCTGCGGCGGCAGCATGCCCATCCTGTTTGCCCTGTGCCAGTCCCGGCAGATGGACGAAGTACAGTCCGTCAGCGGCATTTTGAACGGCACCACCAACTACATGCTGGATGCCATGCAGCGCAAGGGCTGCACCTACGAAGATGCTTTGAAAACCGCCCAGCAGCTGGGCTATGCGGAAGCGGATCCCACCGCCGACGTATCCGGCCAGGACGCCCTGCGCAAGATCATGCTGGCTTGTGCCGTGTCTTACGGTGTGCTGCCGGTGGATGGCCTCAACCGTGAAGGGATTGAAAACCTGACGGCAGAGGATGTGTGCCATTTTGCTCCCAAGGGCAAGGTGTGCAGGCTGATCGCCAAGGGCGGCAAGAATGAAGACGGCAGCATCTATGCCTGTGTGGAGCCGGTGTTGTTCCCAAAGAGTGCCCCCGAATGCTCCGTGCTGGATAACAATAACCTGGCCAAGAGCGTGTGCAAATACAACGGTTCTCTGGTGCTGATGGGCCAGGGTGCCGGCGGCGATCCCACCGCTTCCAATGTGCTGCGGGACCTGGTCAATATCCGCATGGGCTGCAAGGCATTCCTGCCTGAAGTATGTGTGGAAGGCGCTGCCAGCAATGAAAACACGCTGAACCGCTACTATGTGCGTCTGGAAGAAGCGGACCTGAACCTTTTCCCCGCCGAAGAAACGGAGCAGGACGGCCAGGTATACCGGCTGGTGACCGCCCCCATTTCCGTCAGTGCCATGCATCTCAAGGCAGCTGAAATCCGCGCCGCCGGCCGGAAAGTGTTCTTCGCTGCCGTGGCCGAATAAGCAAAAGCAGAAACAAAAGAATGTGTCAAACAGGCACATTCTTTTTCTTTTCTGTCTTTTACAGAAGGGGAAAGTATGGTATGATATAATCAGGAAAAAATGGAATGAACAGGAGGTTTTGCTTATGCGGCTTGGCGGCGGTATGATGCGCCCCTATCACAGTCCGGAAGAATGGCTGAAAGAAGTAAAGAATCTTACCTATTCCGCAGTCATTTTCCCTGTGGATTCCTTTGCGCCCCTGCATGTGCAGGATGAATATGCCCAGTGCTGCCGGGAAAACGATCTGGTGATCGGCGAAGTGGGCGTGTGGAAAAACGTGCTCTCCTCCGATGAAAACGAACGTCGGGCAGCCATTGATTATGCCAAGGCCCAGCTGCATATGGCAGAGCGGGTGGGGGCCAATTGCTGCGTGAACATTGTGGGTTCCCTCAGCCCCACCCTGTGGGACGGCTATGCCCCCGGCAATTATGCTAAAGAAACCTATGACGAAATCATCCGCATCACCCGGGAGATCATCGACGATGTGAACCCCAAAGTGTCCAGCTATTCTCTGGAGCCCATGCCCTGGATGATCCCCGATTCCCCCCAGCAGTACCTGCAGCTGATCCGGGATATGGACCGTTCCGGCTTCTCCGTGCATCTGGATTTTGCCAACATGATCAACGGCATTGAGCGCTATCATCATGCGGAAGAATTTATCCGCAGCTGCTTCACGCTGCTGGGCAAGCATATCCGCTCCATTCATCTCAAGGATGTGAAGCTGGGGGACGAATTGCCCTGCTGCATCCGGGAAGTACAGCTGGGTCAGGGTGCGCTGCCTTTGCATGTGGCCCTGGAGGAAGCGGAAAAGCTGGGTGAAGATACCACTGTTTTCACCGAGCATTACGATCATCATGAAAACTATGTGGATGCCACGGCATATCTGCGTGCCCTGGGCAAGAAACATCACATCCACATCAAATAAGGAGGCTTTTTTATGAACAATTTTGAGTTTTATTCTCCTGCCCATCTGGTCTTTGGCAAGGGTGCGGAAAACCGCGTTGGCGAAATGCTGA
>JAFWYZ010000076.1 GCA_017517465.1 Clostridia bacterium
ATCCGCATACGCAAACGTCCTTTCCGCCTCAGCGATACACGCTGTCCAGCTGCTTCAATTCGTTATAGGTGTCAATTTCCACAATATCTTCCATGGCGCATTCACGCACGGATACCTTGTATTCACCGGCAAAGTATTCAAAGGGCACCATGTCCCAAAGCCGTTCCTTGCCGCCGGGCTGGTTATAAGCAGCCTTCACATGCTCGGCCAGCTTGGCACCGTCCTGGCCATCCCAGTAGGAAATGCCGTACACATGGTGGCAATCCACACCGCCGATGGTGAGGCTGGTGATATAGCCGTCGTCGCCGGTGGTGAAGCACCAGTCGTCGGTACGATCCACGGGCACACCCAGGAAGTTGGTGCAGTACTGATACTTGCGGATCACTGCTTTGTTGCGGATCAGCAGGTCAGCCTCGCAGATGTACGCATTTTTCAGGTAGTAACGGGCGCACATCAGGGAAGAAATATTGTTGGATTCGTTGTAGATGGGGTTTTCGATGAACTTGATATAGGGATATTTGTACAGCAGCTGATCAAACTGCTCGGACAGGTAGCCGCGCACAATGACCACGTCACGGATATCGGCTTCTGCCAGTGCATCCAGCAGGGAGTCAATGATCCTCTCACCCTTCACCCGTACAAGGGGCTTGGGGGTATTCAGCGTAACGGGCACCAGACGGTGGCCGAAGCCGGCGGCCAGAATCACAGCCCGCTGCACCCGGTAAGGCTCCAGCGCCAGCAGGCCCTTATCGGTGATGGCAAGGTCATTGAGGTAGCCAAGGGCCCCCAGTTCGTCCATGGCGGTCATGATGGCCGTGGCATCCAGCCCGGTTTTCACAGCGATTTCCTGACGGCTGTTGGCCTTTCCGTTGCCTTCCAGTGCCGTCAAAACGTCAAATTGCAGTTTGGTCAGCGTATGCATATTTTACTCCTCATCAGCAGAAAATTTGCGGATCAGCTGCATGACCACCTTCACCAGAATATTGGCAAAGAAAATCACCAGTGATACGAAGGCAGCGCTTTCCATCAGGCGCTGGGCTTCAAACTGATTGATCATCAGCGCCAGCGGCTTGGGGGCAGGCGGTGCCAGGAAGGAAACGGCGGAAATGGTCATCATGGAGTTGACAAAGAAGTAGACCAGCATTTCAAACACCGTCAGTTTCACCTTGGGCAAAATCACATCCCAGATGATATGAAGCCGCCCCACACCCAGGCTCTGCCCCACTGCTTCCAGATTGGGGTTCATCTTTTCCAGGGTGTTGCGCATCATCAGGTAAGGTGAGGCAAAAAAGTGAATGGAGTTCACCAGCACAATGATCCAGATGGTGCCGTAAATGGGCGTTCCGTTAAAGAAAAGCAGGTAGGAAAGGCCCAGCACGATACCGGGAATGGCCATACTGGTGATGGAGAACAGATGCAGCACCTTGCCAAACCGGCCCTGCATACGGGTGGTGAGGTAAGCGCAGACAAAAGCCACCAGCGTACCAAACACAGCCACCAGCACCGAATATAAAAGAGAATTGAGCAGATAGCCATCCGCACCGCGGTTGATGGTTTTCTCAATATGGTAGAGGGTGAAGGTGGGATCGATGGGGTATTTGGTTTCAAACACCATGATCAGGAAGGAAGCAATGGGGGCCAGAATGCACAGGGAAACCACCGCGCAAAACACATAGCCCAGCACTTCCAGGCTGCGCTTCTTCGCAGGCTCAATGGGCTTGGAAACAAAGCTGTTCTGAGCGTTTTCGGGGTTGAGCAGGTCCACAAAGAAGGCGATCACGGCGGGCACCAGCAATATAGCACCGATAATGCTGCCGGCGTCATAGTCGATCATGGCAACGGCCTTGTTGTACATCAGCACAGACAGGGTGGTCACCTTGCCGCCGATCATCAGCGGAATACCATAGTCGGTGATGATCATGGTAAACACGGAGAAGAACGCGGAAATGATGGTCTTCTTCAGGTAGGGCAGCGTAATATCCAGGAACTGCCGCTTGCCGGGAATGCCCAGCACCTTGGCCGCTTCATAGGGCAGCGCGTCTTCATAACGCAGAATGCTGGAGAACATCAGAAATGCCACCGGGAAGGAATACAGCACCGCGCCGGCCACAATGCCCCAGAAGCCGTAAATACCGCCCGACATGCCCAGCAGGTTGGTGATCAGCCCATTGGTGCCCAGCAGGGACACCAGACCGAAAGCGTGGGAAATGGAAGGCAGCAGCATGGGCACGATGAACAGCACGCTGAAGATGGCCTTCAGCTTCATGCTGATTCTTTCCATACACCAGGCAGCCAGCATGGCCAGCGTCAGGGAAATGACGGTGGCCGTCAGGCCCGTGGTGACGGAATTGACCACAGCCGAAGAAAACTGCGGCGACGTGAACACCTCGTTCAGCCCGTCCCCGGTGATCTGGGTGAGCATGGAAATGATGGGCAGCAGCACCGCAAAAATCAGGAACGCACAAATGGACGCCTGCAGAATATGGCGGGATGAAAAGAGTTTTTTCATTCAGGTCACGCTTTCTGCTCGTCGGCAAATCTGCGCAGAGAGTCAATCTTGGACTGCAGCGTATCCAGCACGAAAGAGCGCACATAGTCGTTGGCGGGGGCAGCACAAATGGCTTCCGGCGTATCCAGCTGGCTGATACCGCCTTTTTCCATGACCATAATCCGGTCAGACAGGGCAAAAGCCTCTTCCTGATCGTGGGTCACGTAGATCATGGTCATGCCAAAGCGCTTCTGCAGCTGCTTGAGCTCTGCACGCATGGACATTCTGGTCAGGGCATCCAAAGCACTCATAGGCTCGTCAAACAGCACGATATCGGGGTTCAGCGCCAGGGTGCGGGCAATGGCCACGCGCTGCTGCTGACCGCCGGACAGCTGCCGGGGCATTTTGTTCAGATGCTCCTTCAGGCCTACGATCTCCACCATTTCCTGGGCAATGGCCCGGGCTTCTTTTTTGCTCTTGCCATGGATGCGCAGGGCATATTCCACATTCCGCAGCACCGTCATATTTTCAAACAGTGCATAGTTCTGGAACACAATGCCCATGCTGCGCTGATCCGGCGGGGCCTTGGTGATATCCTTACCGTCCTTGGTAATGGTGCCGGTATCGGCTTCCATCAAGCCGATCAGAATACGCAAAAGCGTGGTTTTACCACAGCCGGAAGGGCCAAGGATGGAGAGAAATTCCCCATCCTTGACGTCAAAATCCACACGCTGCAGCACTTCTTTGCCATCGTAGCCCTTGGAAAGATTGCGGATCTCCAGCCGATTTTTTACGAAATTGTCCATTTTTTTACCAGTCTTTCTTTTTCTTCCAACGTATCGTTGGTCATGTTGCCATAGTCGATATCCGTGGGGAAACCTTCGATCTGGGTGGTGTAATCCTTGTAGAGCTGGTCAGGGAAGTATTTCTGGTGGTTATCCATGCACATGTCCGTTGCCAGGAAGTTGAACACTTCCACCACTTCGGGCCGGTCCGCGCTCTTTTTCAGCATGGCATTGCCGTACATGCTGTAGGGAGAGCCTTCTTCAAAGAAGAGGATTTCCAGGGGAGCGCCCTGATTCTTTTCCACCACAGCCTGGCTGGTCATGCCCAGACCCACGGCCACTTCACCCTGCACCAGGGCATTGATGGGGCCGGAGCCGGAGGAGGTGAACTGGAGAATGTTTTCGCTCAGCTTGGTGAAATATTCAAATGCCTGGTCTTCGCCCCATTCGTTGGTCAGCTGACGCAGGAACATGTAGCCGGTACCGGAGGAGGCGGGGTTGGGCATGGAAACCAGGTTCTTGTACTGGGGATCCAGCAGGTCCTGATAGCTGGTGGGCATGGGCAGGCCGCGCTTGGCCAGCACGTCGGTATTGACGATCACGGCGCCGCCGTTCTTCACTTCGGGGGTATACTTCTTGCTCTGGGCTACGATATCATCCAGGAACACGGAAAAATCAAACTGATCCAGGGTGGCCAGCTGTTCGCTGCACATTTCCAGATAGCCGTATTCGTTGGAGAGGATGATGTCACACACGCAGTTTTCCTTTTCGGCCATCACCTTGGCGGCGATGGTGCTGCTGTTCATGTATTCCATCTGGAATTCATAATCCGGGAATTTGGCCTGAATGCCCTTGAGATAGTTATCGTTCTTGTAATCCTCGCCGCTGGTCCAGATCACAATTTTCTTGGCGTCCTTTGTATTGGCATCTGACGTTTCCTTGGCAGAATTGGAGCAGCCGCTCATCAGCAGCGCCAGCATGCACAGCAGGGAAATGAGAATAAGCACAGTCTTCTTTTTCATTGGGTATTTCCTCCTTTTATCTACAGCATCCGGAAAACCGCATGCCGGATTAATGAATATCAGCCTGCTGCATCAACCCGGCATATTCTTCGCCGTGCAAAAGCAGCATACGCACCATGCCGTGATAGGAAGTTTCCAGCAGATGCTTTGCTTCCTCCTGCGCCGCTTGCATGTTTCCATC
>JAFWYZ010000011.1 GCA_017517465.1 Clostridia bacterium
CGTCAGTCCGAAAGGAGCGCCCATGGCAGCCCGGAAGACTGAAATGCGCATCACCGCATTGTACGAAAGATTATCCCGTGATGACGATCTCATGGGAGAAAGCAATTCTATCATCAATCAAAAATCTTACCTTGAAAGCTATGCTGCCCAGCATGGCTTTTTGAACTGCATTCACTACACCGATGACGGCTGGTCCGGCGGCAATTTTGACCGACCTGCATGGAAGCAGCTGGTCAGCGATGTGGAAGCGAATAAGGTGTCTGTTGTATTGGTCAAGGACATGAGCCGCATCGGCCGTGACTATTTGCAGACCGGCTATTTCACGGAAGTGCTGTTCCGCAAGCATGATGTGCGGTTCATTGCCATTGCCAACAATGTGGACAGCGACGATCCCGGCAGCAATGAATTTACACCGTTTATGAACATCATGAACGAATGGTATCTGCGGGATCAGTCCCGAAAGGTACGGGCAGCTTTTCAACTGAAAGGCAAATCAGGAAAGCCGCTGACCGCCACTTTACCCTATGGATATGTGAAAGATCCGGCAGATCACAACCACTGGCTGGTGGATGAAGAAGCGGCCGAGGTGGTTCGGAAAATCTTTCATCTGTCCATGGAAGGGTACGGCCCCTACTTGATTGCTCACAAACTGACAGAGAGTAAAGTCCTTACACCGATGCATTACTATGCTGAAAAATTCTATCAGGCACTGCCATCCCGTGTGCGACCGGAAACAAGATACAGTTGGAGCGGCACCACCGTTATCGGTATCTTAAGCAAGCCCGAATACATGGGGCACACTGTTAATTTCCGTTCGTCCAAGAAATCCTATAAAACAAAAGAAAAGATTCATCACGATCCAAAGGACTGGCTGATTTTCGAAAACACCCATGAAGCCATTGTTCCAGCGGATGTGTGGCATCTGGCACAGCGGGAAAAAGGTTCCAGGCGCAGGATCGACAATATTGGTTTTGCCAATCCGCTGACGGGTTATGTTTTCTGTGCCGATTGCGGAAGGAAAATGTACAATTCCCGGGCACTCAGGGATGTGAACGATGCATCCAAAGGATTGCAGGGGAACAGCTACAACTGCTCCACCTATTCCCTGACCCGCAATTATGAAACAAAAAACTGCTCCACCCATTTCATTACAACCAGTGCATTGCGTACTCTGCTGCTGGATTCCATCCGGAAGATTTGCCGGTATGCCATTTCTGATCCGGAAGCGTTTGCTCAACAGATTCGTGCCGTGCACAAATTCAGCATGAAGCCGGTGTAAAGGAATTAAAGAAACGGCTTGTCCGGGATCGGAAACGCTGCACAGAATTGGATGCCTTGTTTCAAAAGCTGTATGAATCCTATGCCCTAGGCAGGATTACAGAAAAACGTTTTGAAATGATGGCAGCATCCTACGAAGCAGAGCAGGCAGAATTGGAACAGCGTATCGCAGAGGGGCAACAGGAAATGGACACCTATGAACAAGATGAAAAACGCATCGATCATTTTCTGGAACTGACGAAGAAATACACCGATTTTTCAGAACTGACCGCACCCATGATCAAGGCATTTGTGGAAAAAATCATGGTGCATGCGCCGGACCGAAGCAGCGGAAAGCGCACCCAGCAGGTGGATATCTATTTCAATTACATCGGGCAGTTCCACATTCCGGACGAGCCTCTTTCGCCGGAAGAACAGGCGGCCCAGGAAAAACTGGATGCACAGCGTGCCGAATACCGCAGACGTTATCACCGAAAGAAAGAGCTGAAAGCCCAGCGGGAAGCCGCCGCTGATAACACACACGCAACCGCATAACACAAAAAGGGGCTTGGGGTACTTTCCCAAAGCAAAATAAAAAATATGGGCATCCCTTTCGGGTGCCCGTATTATTTTGTGCAAATGGCTATCCATTTGCCCTGCTTGCAAGTTCCAAGATACTTTCTTTTAACCGAATATACAAATACAAACTTTTTTCTGTTCTTGTAGAAATTTTCCATTTAATAAAAAAAAATGTGTTGTTCTTTCGACATCTCCTCAAACACAAGTCAAGCTGATCACTTATGGACAGTAAATTAATGGGAATGACACTTGGAAAAAAGCCTGGACATGATATAATATTGTATGGAAAGAAGCGAGGTGTATTTATATGAGTAGTAGACAGATTAAATATTACGGCCCAAATGATATGAGTACCGGTTGGAGTTTACGTGAAGCAGAAGACTACTTTGTGCACTGGGATGAGAACCTTCGAGATTTGAATATTAATACTGGGTTGGAACTTTACAATATAAAGAAACTTTTCGAAACTGGGTTCAAACTTGAACATTGGACAGATGAACTTTTGGCAGATTTTCATAGTAAGTGCAAACTTGTCCCGGAAATTTTGGGGAGGTTTTGCAATTCAATCAATGAAACAAACCTTGAATTGCTTTGCAAAGAGGTAAATTGGAACTATACTGATGACTTCTGGTCACTTGTTTGTGACTATAAAGTTTATCAGCGTATCGGTGCTGATGCTCTCAAAAAATTGATGGACGGTGATGAAAGAGTTGTGTGGCATATCCTAAACCACAGGATTTTGGTAACAACCTACGGTCAAGTTATTGCAGAGCATTTGGTTAATAACCATCGCACAGCAGAAGAACTTATTTCACATTTCCTTGCTGCACATGAACATTCAGATAAGCAGATGCATTTTCCTATGGAGTTCACACAGGAAATGCGAGATAAGGTACTGTCAGACTTTGTTGATCAGGACGATGGAAACATCAATAGTTTGAAGCTGTTGCAACAAGCACAGAGTTCGAAGGAATTTCCGATATCTGATCGACTGAAGTTGAAGGCACGAAGAAAGTGCGATACCCTTCAGGAAAAACTGTTTGCTAACAGCGTAGGAATGTCTTATGGGGCTCAAGTATCGTTTAAATCTATACCGGACGGCTCTGTCGAATCATCATTTGAAAATAATGTTCTTTGTATTGCGTACAGTCGTGAGTGGATTATAGAGAATCAGGATTTTCCAACACTGCTTAATAATTTCATTCATCTCTTTCAATATGTTGACAAGGAACATCGTTGTGCATTTCTTGCTTTGAAATCTGAACTCAGTGTATTTGAACGCCATCTCGGAGTCAAGGGCAAGAAGGATTACCAAACAGGTATTGCATTCAATGTTAAGCGAATGAGCAGTCTTCTGCAGATTACAGCATATCAGCAAGAACTTCAACAGTTGGGAATCAGATTGGAAGATCTTTTTAAATGGTTTTTTGAAGTATATCTAAGGGAGGAATTTAACGCTCAGGGATTTACCTACAGTCCGCCTTCTGAAGGAACAACATATGCAGAGAAGTGCAAATTGCTGGCCATTGCCATAGATGGTGTGCTTAAACAGTATCGATTGTTCTGCGAGGATGGCTATGTTGATCGCGAATTGCTGGAGATGTCCTCTGGGCATATCGTATTTAGCAAGCTTCCCAGTATGTGCGAGAATAAGTATGCTTACTCCGCATCAAGCGATCTTCGGTCAGAGCAGCTTTTTCTATACTCTGATCAATCTATGATGAGCTATACCGAAAAGACTGGTAGTGAATATAGCTCATTGCCAGATCTTCTAGCAAACGAAATTCTGATTAAGGAAGATTTTGCGCAATACCAGCAGCGCAACTTGGATTGGCTTATTTCACGCGGAGTGATATACATAGCTGACGACGGACACTTACTGATAAATAAAGAACGGGCATTTGTTCTGAAAGATATGTTCAACAACGAGGTTATTTGTCCTGTATATTATGACACACGCCTCAAATTGCAAGTAGAGAAAATGGTGTCTGCTGGAGATATCAGATATGAGAATACATTGTTTTCAAAGCCTGAGCAGGATTACTTAAACTATGTTTTGAACAAATCCGAATTCAGTAATGGTTTAGATTTGCGTAATCGGTATAGTCATGATACTTGTTCCCTTGACGAAGAGACACAGAAGCAGGATTATCTTGAACTACTGAAAATAATGGTCTTTATTATCATTAAGATCAATGAAGAATTCTGCATGAATAACCCTATACAAGACGTCTGCGAATAATTCTTCTTTGTAAGAGGTGCAAATTTTTTCAGCGATGCATACCTCGTTTTTGTCACTACTGTTGTCTGCTTTTCTTTGTGGTTATGTGATATGGTCAAAGAAACACCATATGAATGTATCAGAGCAAAACAATAAAAAAAATACTTCCCCAAACGAACAAATTATGAATGAAGCAGTCAGTAAATTCAATAGTAGGTGACCTCTGGGCAATGTTTAAGAAAACTGTATTACACTTTTTGTGTTCTCAAATCATGTAATATCTCCCATGAACATATTGGAAAGCTTAAGAAGGTAATACTACGCTTTCCGTTTCGATTTCATCTTTCTTTTCATTTTTCTTTATGCAAAGATATATTTTTTTCTCAGTGAATTGGTAACATCAAAAAGAGCTGGATTAAAAAAAGTAAGAAAAAGGCAGGTGTGTCAGAGTTATTAGCTGAAAGTAAAAACAGATAACCAGCAAGCAGGGCATTTGGATAGCCAAATGCAGAAAAGACCAGTTGCTAAAACTGGTCTTTTTCTTGTACGGTTTTCCTTCTGCAGTCCATGAAGCGAAACGGACTGATCACGTATAACACGCATACGGAGATGGATTCAGCAGGCATTTGTCTTCCTGTTTTAAAGCGGTGTCTACAGTAACCTGTATTGCTTTGTGAGCTGTTCTTTGCTGTTAGGTTTCAGCATCGGGAATTTCAGCCGAAGCCGTATTGATCATACACTCACAGCATGCTCTTTTTTGAATCCATGGGCACCAAAGATCTGCCACTGGCCCACACCCAACCGCTGAATGATTGCCTTCCTTTCTTCTGCACACAGCTTGGGGTCTGTATCAACGGATGTCATCAGGATGGGTGCGTACTGGTTGTATTTGGCTTGTTCCGGCGTCAGGCCGTGTGTATTCACATAAATGTCACCGGTAAAGGCCAGATGATGCTCGTAGTCGATCAGCACGATCTCACCGGGCAGATGGCCGCCTTTGCCCTCGTACACTTCAAAATGCAGCTCTTCAAAATCGAAAGAACCGATGGGCGTCAGCGGAGCGTGCAGATCGCCGATTTCTCTCCATGGAACAATCAGCTTTTCCGGATCGACCGCTCGGTAAGAAGTGAGAATTTTGCAGATATTGATATAGGGCTTATGCAGCGGGTTCTGTTCCCGGTAACCGTCCTGCCCATTGTATTCTCTCTGGAGACACCAGGCGGTTTTCGGGCTGCAGATGATTTCATCAAACATGGACAGCAGCCCGCAGTGATCCACATCCGCATGGGTAACCAGAATGGTTTTGCGCATCCGGTCGAAGTCAGGCAGGAGCTTGCGGAATACCCGGTGCATTTCCCTTTGATAGCAGGCGTAGCCGCTGTCGATGAACAATACCTGCCGTCTGCTTCGGATGATGATGGTATTGCTGCCGCAGGGTGGCTCAATGAGGATGACTTCGGTTTCATCGGTCACCTTGTGGGTGCTGATTCTGGGCACGAAGGCCTCGCCCCGGGATTCTCCCAGCAATTCGGCGAATTTGCTGATGCTGTCAAAGGTGCGGTAGGGGGACAGGCCGTGCTCGTCCAGCGTTTGCATGGCAAGGTTCACATGCACCAGAAGCTGCTGACGCACATCATCGCTGAGCTCCATGGTCTGGGCAAGGCTGGTGACATAGGTGTTGTAGAAAATGCTGTTGTCGTAGATCTTCTCGGACCGGTTGTAGTCGATCACCCGCACCTTGCAGATCTTCTCCGCTTCGCCGAGAAACGCAGCGATCTGCTCCGGTTCATCCACATACAGGCCCATTTTGAAATACTGGTAATCGGTGCCGTTTTCCTGTGAACTGATGTAGGAGATGTTCATGCCAAAATGGTTGATGAGCCGGAGCACACCCGTCACACTGCCCGGTACATCCGGCAGGCAGAATTCCACCAGCACCACGATGGTCCGGGCGGCGTTGCTGCTCAGATAGCCGATCTTTTCCAGCTCCGCATCCGCTTTTTGCAGCTGTTCTTCCGTCCCTTCCGCATCAATGAACAGGGTGTGGGAATCCACCGCCTTATTGTAGCTGACACGGGTGATATTCACCCCCAGGGCAGAAAAGCATTCGCTGGCCTTCAAAAAGGCGCCGATATGGTTGGGCATGGAGGTAACATAGGATTTCCGCATAGGGTACACCTCGCTTTATGAGCTTATCCGGGGCTTTGGCAGAGGGATGCTCACTCTGCCGGGCGGCATTTGACAACGGCTTCGGTCACATTGGTCAGAACCACTTCACCATGTTGATTGCAGGCAACGATGGATATCTCCACCAGGCCATTCCGGAAATTTCGTTTCCGGGTCTTTGTAATGGTGGCTATCCCGGTCAGCACATCATTGGCATAGACAGGCTTGAGCCACTGGATTTTTGTGGATTTTCCGGCAAGCAGATCCTTTCCGAATCATTCCACTTCCAGATACTTGGCCCATACACACATAAAGGACATCACCCCCGGGGCGATCAGCTGACCGAAGGGCGTGGTTTTTGCATAGTCCTCATCTGTATGGATGGGAATATTGTCATATTCCCGGGCAAAGGCCATCATCTTTTCTTTTTCAATGACGGCAGGAGAAATGTTCAGCGTTGTTCCAACCCGGATATCATCAAAATACATGGTTGCCCTCCAGAATGACACAATCAGGTTCTGCGGCTCGAAGGATGAGAGGCTTTTCTGCGTTTTTCTGTTGTTGAAAAGCCCCTCTTATCCTTTGTATTTCTTTTACAGCTTATTCCGCTGGATCTTGCCGGAGATGGTCTTGGGCAGTTCATCGCGGAAGACAACGATTCTGGGATATTTGTAAGGTGCGGTATGCTCCTTGACGTAGTTCTGGATCTCCTTTTCGAGTGCCTCTGTGGGTTCGGTTCCCGGGGTCAGCACCACGCTGGCCTTGACCACCTGACCGCGCACCTCATCCGGCGCAGCGGAAACACCGCATTCCATGACATAGGGAAGCTCCATGATGACCGATTCGATTTCGAACGGGCCGATGCGGTAGCCGGAGGACTTGATCACGTCGTCCACACGGGAAACATAGGTCAGGAAGCCGTTTTCATCCTGCCAGGCCACATCGCCGGTGTGGTACCAGCCGTCATGCAGCACTTCGGCGGTTTTTTCCACATCCAGCTCGCTGCCTTTGTAATAGCCCATGAACAAGCCGCAGGGGGCTTTGTCACCCACACGGATGCAGATTTCGCCGTTTTCACCGGGGGCCACAGGGTTGCCGTCCGGATCCATCAGGCATACGTCATACAAGGGTGTGGGACGGCCCATGCAGCCCACCTTGTGGTCACGGCCCACCAGATTGGCGATGGACAGGGTGGTTTCGGTCTGGCCGAAGCCTTCCATGATCTGCAGGCCGGTCTTTTCTTCAAACAAGCGGTACACTTCCGGGTTCAGCGCTTCACCGGCGGTGGTCATGTGCTTGATGGAGGAAAGGTCGTACTTACTGATATCCTGCTTGCACAGCATGCGCAGCATGGTGGGCGGCGCACAGAAGGTGGTGATGCGGTATTTGGCAAACAAGGGCAGGATCTGGGCGGCGTCAAAGCGGTCAAAGTCGTAGGTGAACACGCCGCCTTCGCACATCCACTGGCCATAGAACTTGCCCCACAGTGCCTTGCCCCAGCCGGTATCGGAAATGGTCAGGTGCAGGCCGTCACGCTGGACACAATGCCAGTACTTGGCGGTGATAAAGTGACCCAGGGCATACTTGTAATTGTGGGTGGCGATTTTGGGATAGCCGGTGGTGCCGGAGGTGAAGAGCATCAGCATGGGGTCTTCGCCGCAGGGGGCATCGGCAGGGCGGTCATACCGATGGGAAAAGAGCTGGCTTTCCCGATCGAAGCTGTGCCAGCCTTCCCGCTCGCCGTTGACGAGGATGCGGTGCTTCAGGGTGGGGGATTTTTCCAATGCCAGATCCACCTGGTGGGCCACATCACCGTCTGCGGTGCACAGGATGGCGCTGACACCGGCGGCATTGAAGCGGTATTCCAGATCGTGGGCTACCAGCTGGTTGGTGGCAGGGATGGAGATGGCACCCAGCTTATGCAGCGCCAGCATCACCGGCCAGAACTGCCAGTGGCGCTTGAGGATCACCAGCACGCGGTCACCCCGCTGGATGCCCAGGGAACGGAAATAGTTGACGGCCTGAGCGGAAAGACGCTTCATATCCCTGAAAGTGAAGCGGCGTTCCTTCTGGTTCACGTCCAGATGCAGCATGGCCAGCTTATCGGGGTATTTATCGGCAACGGCATCCACGATATCGAAGGCGAAATTGAACTTGTCTTCATTTTTGAAGGTAATGGTTTCCAGGGCACCGTTTTCGTCTTCCGCGCAATCCACAAACTGCTCCACGAACAGGGGCTGCTGCTTGCGGCCGGGAACCAGCGTCTTGCGCACTTCCTGCTCCGGTACCTCTTCACCGGAAAGCACCATGGCCAGGAAGGTACAGTCCTTGCCGCCCACGGCGATCATGCCATGGGGAGAGCTGGAATTGTAGATAATGCTGTCGCCTTCGTTCAGTACTTCCGTTTTTTCACCCACGCGAACCATCAGAGAGCCGCTGACCACCAGGTCGAACTCCTGGCCGGAGTGGGTGACGGTGTGGATGGGCTGGTTCTGCAATTCGGGCTTATATTCATAGGTCACCCAGTAGGGCTCCGCCAGCTTGCCGCGGAACATGGGGGCCAGATTCTGAATGGTGATGCCGTCTTCCCTGGCGGTGGTGATGCCCTTGTTTTTACGGGTCACTGCATAATTGGACAGATGGGCGCTGTAGCCTTCCAGAAGGTCGGTCAGCTCCATGCCGAAGGCCATCGCACTTTTGTGAATAAAGGAAAAAGGAAGATCCACGGCGCCGCTTTCATACGCCAGATAGGTGGCTTCGTCCACTTCGGTCCGGCTTGCCATTTCCGAAACGGAATAGCCCATAATCTGACGCATTTCCTGGATACGAAGAGCAACTTCCTGTACATGCTGGCTGGACTGGTTCATACATTCTTACCTCCTTGTAATAAAAAACCGTCCCAAAGCTTTTTGCTTTGAGACGGGTGTAAACACATCCGCGGTACCACTCAAATTGCAGCCATTGCTGC
The DNA here is from genome assembly GCA_017517465.1 of Clostridia bacterium. Lineage (GTDB taxonomy): Bacteria > Bacillota > Clostridia > Christensenellales > Aristaeellaceae > RUG563. Next base: position 9,192 of record JAFWYZ010000011.1, read on the forward strand.
CACTCAACGGGTTCCAACAAACCCTGTGCATTCACGCAGCCTCACGTAAACCTTTACTTTTTTCATTTCGAGGTTTCAACTCAGAAGGGATAGGCACTTGAAACTTCCGCTGCTGATTCGCACCAACCATCAGCTCTCTGAAAACATCCGCTCCGGCCGACTTCGTCATCGTCTTTGGGGTGATATGAAATTGAGTGTATTTTATTCCCGGCGTTTTTATTTGTCAATGGGTCACAGAAGGAAAAACAGTGCAAATACAATCCGCCGGTATGCGGATCACGGGGTTGAACGTGCGTGCATATAGGACACAGAGAGCTTTCCGTTTCTTTGCCGCCATTTTATGTGAAACCACACAAAAAACAATGGATATTCTCCCATCCCCCTTGTTTCTCAAGGATGAAAAGCGTATAATACATGGCTGGCGCGAAGAACGAACCGCAGATTTTTTATGAGAAAACGGATGCTGTTTTCACTTCCTGTCTGCCTTCTTGCTCTCCGGCACCGTCTGATAACGATTTGAAAGAAGGCGTACTCTATGACTCAAACTGCAAGCATTTTTTTGAGTCTCTCCATTGCATTGCTTTCCGGACTTCTCTTGTCACGGCTTGCAAAGCAGGTAAAGCTCCCGGCAGTTACTGCCTATCTGATTGCCGGTGTGCTCATTGGCCCCTTTATTCTGGGCGCGCTGGATATTCCGGGCATAGGGATCACCAAAGAACAGATTGACGGCTTCGGGCTGATTTCGGACCTGGCCCTTGGTTTCATCGCCTTTGCCATGGGCAATGAATTCCGGCTGGCACAATTGAAAAAGATTGGCCGGCAGGCAATGGTGATCGGGGTGGTTCAGGCTTTGTTCACCACGGTTGTGGTGGATGCAGTACTGATCGCCTTGCATTTTCTGATGCCGGATAAGCTGTCTTTGCCTGCTGCTATTGTGCTGGGTTCCGTTGCCACGGCCACCGCCCCTGCCGCCACGCTGATGGTGGTGAAGCAGTACAAGGCCAAAGGGCCGGTTACGGATATGTTGCTTCCCGTGGTTGCGCTGGATGACGCTGTGGGCCTTGTGGTGTTTGCCGTTTCCTTTGGGGTGGCAAAATCCATCAGCACAGGGGCCGTGGATGTGCTGACGGTTGTGTTGGAACCGCTGCTGGAAGTGGTGCTTTCGCTGGGGCTTGGCTTTGTGATGGGGCTGCTTTTCACCCAGTGCGAAAAATATTTCCATTCCCGTTCCAAGCGTATGGCGGTTTCCGTTACCTTTGTGATGATGACCGTAGCCATATCCTGTCTGAAATTCACTGTTGGCGGCATTCACATTGGTTTTTCTTCCTTGCTGGCCTGCATGATGCTGGGCACTGTCTTCTGCAATATATGCGAAGTATCGGAAGAACTGATGGACCGGGCGGACCGATGGACGGCTCCCATCCTCATTTTGTTTTTTGTGATCAGCGGTGCTGAGCTGGAACTGTCGGTGTTTGCCGATTGGGTGGTTGTGATTATTGGCATTATCTATATTATCTCCCGTTCCATCGGGAAATGCTACGGTGCACACATCAGTGCAAAGATGACCAAATCCAACCCCAACATTATCAAATATCTGGGCATCACCCTGCTGCCCCAGGCTGGTGTTGCCCTTGGAATGGCAATCAAAGCCATCGAACTTGGGCCAGACGGCGCCATTGTGCGCAATATTACGCTTTTCGCCGTCCTGATCTATGAAATTGTTGGTCCTTATCTGACCAAGGTTGCGCTGACCAAAGCAGGCGATATCCGGGAAGAAGGGCGCACAAGCGCAAGAGAAGAACACCTTGCAAAAAAAGCGCTCAATCAATAAACAGGATCACGAAAAAAGGAACGAAGGGAAATCACCTTCGTTCCTTTTTTATATTCTTCTGAAAATTTTACGGCTTTTCATCAGCACCGTGCGCTCTTGTTCCTATTCCTGCCACTGTTGGGAATACAGCAAGTAAGACAGGTTATCAAGGTGGCTATTTGCTAAAAGGGATTTGAGTTCTGTAAAAAGAATATTCTATATTCCAGATATTATCAAATTTGCTGAGATCAGATAAAATATTCCTTAACAAAACGCTTCTTCCTCCGGCTTTTTCTACGTTTTCATAGTGCCCGTGGGCTCTCTTTCCGTTTCCCAAAGCTTCATGCGGAAAGAAGTTTGTTCAATCAGTTTTCTCAATCGCAGAATGGGTCCAGGGGCAATGCCCCTGGTGCAGGGGGTACGGGGGGCGAGGAGCCCCCTGCTTCACCGTCCCCAAGCTACATGCGGAAAGACGAATGGAAAAGCAGTCTTCTGTATCGCAGAAAGGGTGCAGGGCCGATGGCCCTGCTGCAGGGGGTACGGGGGCCGCATAGGCCCCTGCTCATCCGTTCCACAATCATCATGCGGAAAAAGGTTTGAAGAACAAGTCTTCTCCATCGCAGGATGGGCATGATGTGAGAGGGTGGGGGGTACTTTGGTTTTTGTTGCAAGAAAAAAGGGAGGGGGAAGCCCTCCCTGCAGAAATGAAGCAAAGAAAATTCTGAATTCTTCATTCTGAATTTTATTCCAGCTGACCGCCCTGTTCGATGATTTTGAACATATCGATGCGGGTTTGATGCCGGCCGCCTTCGAATTCGCCCTTGACGAAGTTTTCAACGATGAGCTTAGCCAGTTCGGGGGCGATAACACGGCCGCCCAGGGCCAGCATGTTGGCATCGTTATGGGCGCGGCTCATTTTGGCGGAATAGCAATCGCTGCAATGGCAGCAGCGGATGCCGTCCACTTTATTGGCAGCAATGGAAATGCCCACGCCCGTGCCGCACAGCACGATGCCCAGATCGCATTCTTTGCTGACCACCTTGTTGGCCACACGCAGGGCGAACACGGGGTAATCCCGGCAATCCCCTTCGTGCATGCCAAGGTCCACATATTCAATCCCCAGTTCGGTGAGGGTTTCTTCGATGGGCGCCTTCAGGGGCATACCGGCAGGGTCACAGGCAATGGCGATTTTCATATGCAAAAGCTTCCTTTCGTGTGCATTTTTCGTTCTTAGTATACACCCTTTTCCCATGGATAGCAAGCAAAAAGCATTGACAATCTTCTCATCCCTTGCTATAATGACCCTCCACGTTTCCGATACGCACGTTCGACCGACCCCCAGTTTCATACGGAGGATACGATGCATTTTATTGAAGTTGAGCACCTCAACAAGTCTTTTACCGTGCGCAAAAAAAGAGAAAAGGGCCGTTTTCTGCGGGAAAAAAGCATCATCCATGCGCTGCAGGATGTTTCTTTTCATGTGGATGAAGGGGAGCTGATCGGGTACATTGGCCCCAACGGAGCCGGCAAATCCACTTCCGTCAAGATCCTTTCCGGCATTCTCACCCCGGACAGCGGCCGGGCATCGGTGGGGGGCCTCACCCCCTGGACGGACCGCAAAACCCATGTGCAGCACATCGGCGTGGTGTTTGGCCAAAGGATGCAGCTGTGGTGGGACGTGCCCATTATCGACAGCTACAGGCTGCTGAAGGACATCTATAAGGTACAGAAAGGGGCATTTGAAAACCGTCTGGAAGAATTGACGGATGCGCTGGATCTGAAAAACCTGCTGGCCACACCCCTGCGGTTGATGAGCCTTGGCCAGCGCATGCGGGCAGAGCTTTGCGGAAGCCTTTTGCACAGTCCCCGGCTTTTGTTTCTGGATGAACCCACCATCGGCCTGGATGCGGTGAGCAAGCTGAAGCTGCGTGAATTTCTGCTGAAGGAAAACAGGGAAAAGGGCACCACTGTCCTGCTCACCACCCACGACATGGAGGATATTGCTGCCCTGTGCCAGCGGGTGATGGTGCTGGGCCATGGGAAAAAGCTGTATGACGGCCAGCTGCCGGAGCTGCTTTCCCGGTATGACACCCAGCGCACCATCCATGTGCGCTATGATGCTCCGCCGGATTTGTCTTCCCTTCCCGAAAGCTGCACCCTGCAAAAGGATGGGGACAATTTCATCATTACTTATGAACCGGCCAGGATCCCCACCTCCGATATGCTGTCCCTTTTGCAAAAGGCTGGTGCCATGCAGGAAATGACGGCCCAGTCCCAGAACGTTGATCTGTTGATTGCCCGGATGTACAGGGAGATGGACCTATGAGAAAATACTTTTCCACCTTCCTGATGCGCTGGAAAATGGAAACCCAGTACCGGGGCGCTGCTCTTGGGGGGATCATATGCCAGATGGTGTTCGGGCTGATCCTCATTTCCGTGTACCGGGCGCTGTATATGGGGAATCCCCAAAGCATGCCCCTGTCTGCCATTGTGACGTATGTGTGGCTGCAGCAGGCTTTTTTCCGCATGCTGCTTTCTTCCGACAATGACCTGATGGACAAGATCCGCACCGGGGGCATTGCCTATGAAATGTGCAGGCCGGTGAGCCTGTATGGGTATTATTATGCCCGGATCATGGCCATGAAGCTGATGGGCAGCTTGCTGCGGGCGGTACCCATGCTGGTGCTTGCCAGCCTTTTGCCTGAGGGCTGGGGCATTGGTGCACCGGCATCCGTGCCTGCCCTTTTGCTGGCCCTGATGGGGCTGGCGCTGGGGCTTTTTTGCATGTGTGCCCTGGAAAACATCACCATGGGCATCACCATGCGCACCATCGATTTCAAGGGCTTTCAGGCCCTGCTGAACCTGTTGATGACCACGTTTTCAGGGAATATTCTGCCCCTTACCCTGTTTCCGGATGCCTGGCAAAGGGTGGTGCGGCTATTGCCCTATGCCCAGCTATTGGATGCCCCCATCCGCCTCTATACCGGCGAAACACCCCTGCATCAGGCAGGGCAGGTGTTCCTCATTCAGGGAATCTGGCTGTGCATTTTTGTGGGGATCGGGCTGTATCTGTGGAAGCGGAACACCCGGAAGATGATCGTGCAGGGAGGTTAAGATGAATACATTGAAATTATACCTCCATTCCATGAAGGTGCTGCTGAAAAGCCAGATGCAATACCCCTTCAGCTTCTGCTTGCAGACCCTTGCCCAGATCGTGATGGAAGCGGGGGAAATGCTGGCGGTGCTGCTGATTGTGAACCGGTTCCAGGCCCTGAACCAGTGGACGGGGGGCGATCTGCTTTTCTTCTTTGGCATGATGAGCATCAGCTTTTACCTGACGGAATGCTTCGGCCGGGGCATTACGGGGAATTTTGCGGCTCTCATCCGCTCCGGCAATCTGGACACTTTTTTTCTGCGTCCCCGGGGGATCATGACCCAGGTGCTCTGCCATGCCATCGATCCCCGGCGCATCGGCTGTATTGCGGTGGGGGTGGCGGCGCTGGTGCTGGGCTGTCAGCAGAGCCAGGTGCAATGGAACGGAATGAAAATTTTTCTCTTTACCGAAGCAATTTTCTTTGGTATGCTGTTGATACTGGGATTGTTCCTGATCGAAGCGGTGTTCGCCGTCCATTCCGTCAAATCCATTGAGCTGGTGAATGCCGTTACCTACGGCGGCAGAAGCGCCTGCCAGTATCCCATCGATGCCTACCCCGGCCCCCTTCGGGTGCTGTTTGGCACGCTGGCCCCCTTTGCGCTGGTGCTGCAGGTGCCCTCGGCTGTGATTCTGGGAAAGCCCCTTTTGGGCATTGACGGCGTGGCTGCGTTTTTGTGCCCCCTTTCCGGGCTTGTGTTTTTTGTGATCATGTATTTTGTGTTTCAGAAGGCAATGAAGTTTTACCGTTCCACAGGGAGTTGATTTTTTTGCCCCACATTACCTGCCAGGCCATTGTGCTGCGTCATGCAGATTACCGGGATCACGACCGGATGCTGACGCTTTTTTCGCCCACCCTGGGCCGGGTGGAAGCGCTGTGCCGCGGATGCAAAAAAATCGGCAGTCCGCTGCTTGCCTGCAGTGAATGGTTTGCCTTCGGGGAATATGTGCTGTACACGGGAAAGGGCAGGATGACCGTTGTTTCCTGCAACCTGACGGAAAGCTTTTTCCCCCTCAGAAGCGACTATGATAAACTGAAATATGCCACCTATATGCTGTCCGTGTGTGAAGCCACGGTGCAGCCCAATGAACCGGCGGTGCACCTTTTCACCCTGCTGGCCCGCTCCCTTTCCCGGCTGTGCTATCAGGAAAAGGACCCCAAGGCGGTGACCGCTGCTTTCCTGCTCCATGCCGCTGCCATTTCCGGCTATCGGCCCCGGCTTTCCCACTGCGTAAAATGTGCAAGACGGCTGGAGGAAAAGGAGATCCGCCATTTCGATACGGAAGAGGGGGGCCTGGTTTGCCCCGAGTGCAGCGAGATGATGGACAGGCTCATGTCCCTCACCCCGGCAGAAAATGCCTGGATGAAGGACGTGCTTCTAATTGGCATCGATAAAACGGAGCTTCCGGAAACCGATGCCCCGGCGGCGCTGCTTTCCGCCTTTGTGGAGGAGCGGCTGGAAAAGCCCATCCGGCACAAAGGGCTGTTTTAAGGAGGGGTTCTGATGAAGCGCATTCTCGTCATCGGCAGTGCCAATGCGGATTTCACCATCCATGCAGACCGGCTGCCCAGGCTTGGGGAAACCCTGCCCGGCCGTGATTTTACCGTGAATATTGGCGGCAAAGGGCTGAACCAGGCCATTGCTGTCAGCCGTCTTGGGGGACAGGCCGCTTTTCTGGGGGCCGTGGGCAATGACATGAACGGTGCCATGCTGCTGCGGGCCATGCAGGATAACGGCGTTTCCTTTGAAGGCATCTGTACAGAAAAGGATACCACCGGCATGGCCATGATCACAGTGGTGAGGGGTGATAACTGCATTCTGTTGCATCATGGGGCCAATTTCTGTCTGACCCCCGATTGCCTTGCGGAAAAAAAGCCGCTGATCGAAGAGGCGGCGGCGGTGATTTTCCAGCTGGAGATCCCGGTGGAAACAGTGCTGCAGGGAATGAAAACCGCAAATGCGGTCAAGGTGCCCGTGTTCCTCAATCCGGCTCCGGCCTGTACATTGCCGGAGGACATTTATCCCCTTGCGGATTATTTCATTCCCAACGAGCATGAGGCCTTTGCCCTTTCCGGTATCGAAGCGGAAACGGAGGAAGGCTGCCGGGAAAACATCCGCTTTTTCCTGAAGAAGGGTGTGAAAAACGTACTCATCACCCGGGGGGATAAGGGCTGTGCCTATCATGTGGGGGACGATGTGCATTTCTGCCCGGCCGTGAAAACCACCCCTGTGGATACCACCTCTGCCGGGGATACCTTTGTGGGGGCGGTGTGCGTGCAATTGATGCAGGGGGCATCCCTGCCCGATGCCGTATCCTATGCCTGCCGGGCCAGTGCCCTGACGGTGGAGCGGCCCGGGGCTGCTGCCTCCATTCCCTATGCCGATGAAGTAAAATAAAAAGGAGAGCCATTCCCATCGGTCTGGCTCTCCTGAAGCAGTTTTGAGCGCGGCTTTTCCCCTGAAAAGCCTTCCCCTCTGCGCCTCCTGCTTCACTCCTATCATATGCCGGATGCATGCAAAATATGCACGGCATTTTTTATTTTTTCAGAATCTCATCAATGGCTGCAATTTCCCGGACACTTCTTTCGGGAATGGCTTCCTCCCGCAGGATAGGCAGGGTTTCGTGTTCCTTTACAAGTGTCAGCAAAGCCGGCACGTCCAGCTGCCCTTCAAACAGGGGACGGGAAGGCTTTTCACCCTTTTCGTCAAAGGCAAAATCCTTCAGGTGCATGGCGCACAGCCTCCCTCGGAAAGCATTGTAGCACATGCGGAAAAAGCCGGGCTGATCCTTTGCCGTTTCCAGGGACAGCATGTTCACCGCATCCCAGATGATCTTCACCCGGGAAGAGCCTACCTTCTCCAGCACTTCCAGCGTTTCTTCCACATTGTGCATCACATGGGCATAGACCGGCTCGATGCCGATATTGACCCCCAGCTTTTCCGCTGCATCCGCCATTTGCTTCAGGCTGTCGATGAGGATGGGCAGGGCCTTTTTCCGGTCTGCGCCGGCTTTTTGGAAATTGGTGGTTTCGGTGCCCACGCATCCGGCCTGCAGGGCCTTGGCCACCGGCAGGGCGGAAATGAATTTTTCCACCTGAGCCCGGGTATCCTGTTTGTCCGGCAGGGCAGGGTCGATATAGCAGCCCACCACGGCCAGATGGAGGCGGTGCTTTTCCAGCGCCGCAGCCGTTTCTTCGATGAAGGCTTCCGGCACGGGATACCCCACGCCGAAGGACTTGGGGAAGGCCAGCTGAATGGCCCGGAAACCGTCCCCCGCAATATGGGCAAACAATTCTTCCGGTGAATTGCCCCGGTAATCATGGGCCCGGGCACCCAGCACGGGCATCAGCCCTCCAGGGAATGCAGGTATGCTATGCATTCCCCGGTTTCAGTGGGACCGTCCGGCTGCTGGGTTTCGCTTTCCACCACCATCACAAGCCCCATGTCCTTTGCCTTTTGCCACACCTGCTTCACCGGCGCCGTGCCCTTGCCAAGGGGCATGCCCTTGCCGCCCATGCAGCCGTCCTTCAGGTGAATGGCCACCAGCCTGTCTTTCAGTTCATCCATCATCTGCAGCGGATCTTTACCGGCATTGTAGGCCCAATAGGTGTCCAGCTCCAGCTTCATGGACGTGCGGCTTACGATTTCGTCGTAGATGATTTGCCCGTCCTGGTTGGGTACAAATTCGTGGCTGTGGTTGTGATAGGCCAGGGTGATGCCGTCTTCGGCCAGAATGGGCTGCACCCAGTTCATCAGCGCAATGAACCCATCCAGCTTTTCTTTGGTACTCAGGTCATGCCCCGGGATGATCAGCAGATTGCAGCCCAGGGTATGGTGATCCTCAATGGTTTTTTCCAGCTTTTCTTCCGTCAGCGCATCGGCGCCGGTGTGGGTGCCGGAAATGGTGAGCCCTGCTTCGTCTGCCCACTGCCGGATGATTTGGGCAGAGGGCTGCATGCCGCCAAAGAGCTCCGCCATTTTGTAGCCCTGTGCGGCTACGGTCTGCAGCGCCTGATGATAATCCGCTGCCACCGCATCCCGCAGGCTGTACATCTGAATGCCATAATTCATGGAATTCAGCTCCTTTTTGTTTTTTTCATGCATTCATTGTAGCACAATCCCGGAAAAAGGTAAACCCTGCATCCTGCGGGGGTGGAAAGTTTTCGGGGGATGTGGTATACTAATCCCCGGTGCGCTGTTTCCGGCGTGCCGATGAACGGATCATTCATGAAAGAAGGTTCTTGAATTATGGCCAAGAAACATCAGTACCGTGCCAGCGCAGCAGAAAAGAAAAAGAGAGCGGCAGAGGCTCAGCGCCGGCAGACCAAAGCATTCTTTGAAAAGTATTCCAGGCATCTGATGATTGCCGCCATCGCACTGGTGGTGATCATTGCCGCCGCTGTGATTGTCAGCAACAGCCTCTATTACAAGGGCTCCCTTTCCGTGAAGGATGGCAAGGTGGAAGGGTATCAGGAAAACTGGCTGGTGAAAAACATGGGTTCCCTGTCCAAGCCCAAGTATTTCAAGATGGGCGAAGTGGACCTGCCCCAGGGCTACAAAAGCATGGGTGCCCTGGTCAGCGATAAGACGGAACAGAATTTCTTCTTCGCTGCCGAAGACCCTGCTGCCCCTATCTCCCAGTATACCGTGCTGGTGATGAAAAATTCCAATGCCAAGGCGGATGCTGCCGTCAACTCCGACAATACCAACTATATGAACGGCGAATTCAACGTGCACAATGCCCAGATCGCCGGCCATGATGTGCACCTGCGCATGGGCATTTGCGAAAACTATAACGCGGATGCCGAAGGCAATTTCGTGGACTTCCTGGGCTATTACCGTGTCCTCACCGCTTATGTGAATACCCGGGACAACTGCACCATCAAGGTGACCGGCTTTACACCCGATTATCCTACCCTGGAAGAAATGCCCACCGATGAAGACATGATCGCCAGCCTGGAGCCTGTCTTCGCTGCCATTCGGACTGCGGAATAATTGTGCTGTGAAGACCTGGGCAGGGGGCTCCGCGCCCCCGTACCAGGGGCATTGCCCCTGGACCCATTCTGCGATGCGGAAGACTTCTTTTCCAGACTTCTTTCCGCATGTTGCTTGGGGGAACGACGAGGCAGGGGCCTGTGCGGCCCCCGTACCCCCGGCAGCAGGGCCATCGGCCCTGCACCCTTCCTGCGATAGAAAAAACATATCGTACAAACTTCTTTCCGCATGTTGCTTGAGGAAACGGAGCAGGGGGCTCCTCGCCCCCCGTACCCCCACGGCAGGGCCATCGGCCCTGCACCCGTTCTGCGAAGAG
>JAFWYZ010000077.1 GCA_017517465.1 Clostridia bacterium
AAGGCGAGCATCTGGCGAATATGCCGGATGCTCGTTTGCTTAGGTGGTTGTATAAACGCAATGCACTGGCACAGTGCGTATAATTGCGCCCTCACCCAATGAGGGAGAGGCGTTATTTACCAGCTCGACAAATTGGAATTTGCATATAAGATAGATGGAGATTTAATCAAATATAACCCTGAATTTGCATTCCGTATCTCCAGATAGAATGGTTTCTACTTGTTCTACTCGGATTCTGTTGTCACTCCATACGAGCTTTGCCACATAAATAATGCTTTGTCGCGAGCATTCACATAGATTATTAGTATTAACACCAAAAACAGTATGAATATCGCAAGCACACTCTGGGAAGTAAATGAAATATTCTTTATTAGATACGACAATCTCACCACGAACATTACCAATTTCACTTAATCTACTGTAAAACGCATCACGCTCTCCGTTCACAGTTTGATATAGCTTCAAATATGACTGCAAAACACCTGTATCAGCACAGCATTTGGCACAATGCTTCAACAGACAGTCTCGGCTGTCCAAATCCATTTCATCTAAACCTTTTTCGAATCCTTTAAACCATTGGCAAAAGAAAGTATTCTCCATATTTATCCTCTTCTTAATGTAAATGTCTACAAATTCAAGTTTACCATTTCCATTCTATCACAGCAGTACTGAAAACCGCAAGCTGGTCAAGGCTTGCGGTTTCGTTATTTGCATGATGCAATGCGAAGGATAACTCCATCCTTTCTATCACGCTCACTGTCCGACAGCTGTTTTTTGTTCAGCAGTTTTTCATTTGCCGCAGGAAAAGGATCACAGCCAGCACCAGCACCGCCATCCCATATCCCAGCACCCACCAGATGTGGGGAAAGATGCCGGCCATATTGCCGGACAGCACCGCCCGGGCCATGTCCACCGCATGCACAAAGGGCAGGGCATTGGCGATTTTTTCAAAGGCACCGCCCACCAATTCCAGATCAAACCAGGTGCCGGAAAGCCAGGCGGATACGTTGGTCAGCAGGGCACCGCAGATGCCGCCCACCTGCTTGACCCCCAGCACACTGCCGCATAAAAGCCCCAGGGCAATGTACATCACCGCGGCCGGAATATTGATGAAAACCGAAAGCAAAACCCATACCGTGGGCTGCAGCCCCAGCAGCAGCGCTGACAGATAGCACACTGCCGTCTGGGCCACCGCCATGGGCAGAATAGGCAGGGTGTAGCCCAGGATGTAATCCCCGGCGGTCATGGGGGTGGTATACAGCCGGCGCAGGAAGGAGGATTCACGGTCCCGGGCCACCAGCGTGGCAGAAAACAGCGTCATGAACGAAAGGCCGAACACCGTGATCCCCGGGGCCAGATGATCAATTTCAAACAGCGGCACCGGAATATTGGCCTGAATGGCACTGAGCAGCAGCATCAACACCAGCGGGAAGGCCAGGCCAAAGACCAGGTTCATGGGATCCCGCAGAATTTCTCTGGCATTTCTGCCGGCAAACGTCAACATTCTCACATTCCTTCCCCCCTGACAATGCGCACAAAGGCCTGTTCAAAATCCTGGGTATCCGCTGCCTGCATGATGGCATCCGGTGTGCCGCAGATCAGCATTTTGCCTTCTTTCATAATGCCAACACGGTCAGACAGGGCCTCTGCCTCCTCCATGTAATGGGTGGTGAGCACGATGGTCACCTTCCCCTTCAGGGACCGGATCATATCCCACAGATCAGCCCGTGCCAACACATCCAGGCCCAGCGTAGGTTCATCCAGAAACAGGATCCTAGGCTCGCTGATCAGGGCCATGGCGATGCTCAGCCTTCGCTGCCATCCGCCGGACAGCTTTCCGGCCCTTTTCCCCTGTACCTTTTCAAAGCCGAACTGCCGGATCATGTCCGCCGCCTTTTCCTTTTGCCTTGCCCGGGAAAAGCCGCAGACACCGGCCATCAGCAGCAGATTTTCCTGCACGGTCAAGCCCGGTGCCACGGCGGTTTCCTGAGGGGAAACGGCGATGATGCTTTTCACCTGCTGTGCCTGGGTGAGGATGCTGTTTCCGTCAAGAAAAGCATCGCCCCCTGATGGCCGGGTAATGCCGCAGAGCATTTTGATGGTGGTGGTTTTACCGGCGCCGTTCACCCCCAGCAGGGAAAACAGTTCCCCCTGATGAACGGACAAATCCAAAGGCTGCACTGCCACGGTGTCCCGGTATGCTTTTGTCAGTCCCACTGTCCGAATGGCTTCCATATTGCTGATCCTTTCTTTATTCAGGCTGAATTTTGCTGTTCACCTGCTTCACCTGGCGCTTGGTCACCTGCCAGATGATCAGCCAGATGAGGGCAAACCCGGCAAAGAAAATGGCGGTGAAAACCAGGATGGGCCCGGCATCGTTTTTGAGCCAGCCATTCATCAGATAAACGATCAGATAATCCAGATACAGAACGGCTGCGTGGATGAGAATGGCCGTGGCCAGCGGCAGCGCTTCCTGCCGGTACACCACGGGGATTCCTGCAGCAATAAAGCCCATGATGGCGGAGGACAAAATCCCCAGGCTCACTTCCTGCACCGTCAGCGTTTCCACGGCGCTTGTTTTTCCAAGAATCAAGTAAATAATGGCCAGTATCACCGGGCCGCCCCAGGCTGCCACCAGCCCCTGTTTCACAAAATCCTTCAGAAACTTTTTCATTTCACGCTCAACCTCCTCTTCATTTCTGCAAAGCATCTTCTGGAAACACTTTCTTTCCGGCCGCAGCGAAGCTGCGCATCCACCGCACCGCTGAACCCGGCATTGAACCGGACAATGCTGCGCTGATTAGCAATGGCGGATTTGCTGAGCCGCACAAAATAGTCGGGCAGCTTTTCCTCCATTTCATACAGCCGCTGGCGCAGCCTCCAGGGCGTACCATCCTGATCCAGGGCCAGGGTTTTGCCATCCTCCGCATAAATCAGTTCTATTTCCGCAAAGGCCAGCATCCGCATATCATCTTCCGAATATGCTGCCAGCTGATCCTCTCCCGCATTTCCGGTCACCAGCGCTTCGATCTGATCTACCAATGCGCTGCGGCGATGGGCACTGACCAGCACCCGCTCCTCCTTTTCCGGATCGATCCTCAACTGAAACCGCATGTTTCCTTCCTCCTTTTCTGTTGCAGGAACATCATAGCACAATTTCTTTTCCGTGTCACAAAATCCCGATGAACGGTCGTATTTCTTCGGTGAACGGCAAAAAACCGCCCTTTGCGAGCTGCAAAAGGCGGTCTTTTCGTCCGGTTTATTTCTTGGGCTGATAGCTGATTTCGTTGACGGAAATGACGGTAACGAAGGCCTTTGGGTCCGTCTTTTGCAAATAATCCATCAGGGCACGGTATTCCTGCTTATCCACAATGACCACGATTTCCTTGCGCATCTGGCCGTTGTAGGCGCCGATGGCATCATACAAGGTGGCCCCGGAATGCAGATCATGCAGGATGAACTGCGTGATCTCTTCCGTTTTTTCGGAAATGATGCACACCCTTCGCTTGATATTCCGGCCGAAAATGAACTGGTCCACCACCAGGCCGCCAAAGTAAGTGCCCAGTACGCTGATCACCACAATTTTCGGTTCATAGCACACCACAGACGTCATGGCCACCAGCATGCCGGACAGGCTCATGGCCTTGCCCAGCTCCATGCGCAGATATTTGTTCATCAGCTTGGCCACGATATCCAGCCCGCCGGAGGAGGCATTGCAGCTGAACAGCATGGACAGCCCCACACCCACCACCAAAATATAGCACACCACGTCCAGCACAGGGTCCTGGGTGATGGACTGGAAATTGGGCCAGATCATTTCAAACACGCCCATGAACAGGGGCATCAGCAAAGAGGCATACACCGTTTTGATGCCGAATTCCGGCCCGATCAGCAAATAACCGATGATCAGCAGCACAATGTTCAGTATCAGTGTCATGGTGGACACCGGCAAGGGGATGAAATTGCTGAGCACCATGGCAAGGGCGGTGCCGCTGCCCACGGTAATATTGCTGGGCAGCATGAAGAAAAACACAGCTGCTGCCACAATGATATCCCCCACCGTGATGGTGATGAAATCCTTCAGTACTTTTTTGTTCAGCATACAAAAGCCCTTCTGTTCATTGATAATCCATGATCCCCAACCGGGACAAAAGGTATTTTCCCCAGGCAAAGGTTTCCCGCAGATGGTTCTTCACCCAGTATTCCGGTTTGCAAGGGCTGCCCACCCCATCTGCCCGGTATCCCTCATCCCTGGCCATCTGCAAGGCCCGGGGCAGGTGATAATCACTGGTGATCACGGTGATGCGCTTTTCCCCATCCGGCAAAAACTGCGCTGCATAGCGCAGGTTCTGGGTGGTGTTTTCCGAGGTGTTTTCCGAAAACACATCCGTTTCCGGCACACCCCTTTGAATCAGCCACGCTTTCATCACATCCCCTTCCGGGGCAGGCTCCTTTTCTCCCTGACCGCCGCAGCAGATGATCCTGCGGGGCATGCGCCGGTATTCCGAAAGCGCCGCTTCCATGCGCAATTCCAATTGGGGGCTGAGGCTGCCGTCCGCATATACCTGGGCCCCCAGCACCACAATGGCCTGGCTGTCTTCCCCCACCGGTGCAGGATGGGTTTCCGCCCATACCAGCAGGCCCAGCCCTGCCCCCAGCACCAGCACGCATAAAACGATCAAGCCTGTCAATAGCATAAATAATCTTCGTCTTCCCTGCATTTTTTCTTCTCCGTTTTTCCTCTTCTGACAAGAGCCATGTCCTCTGCGGCCAGATACTCCGGCTCATCCGCATACAGGGGCAGCAGGTCATCCCGATGAAAGCTGTATGCGTGATGCAGCCCCACCACCACATGGTCCATCAGCCGGATGTCCACCGTGGCCAGCGCATCCCGGATGCCCACGGTCAGGTCCCTGTCCGCATTGGAAGGGGCCGCATCGCCGGAGGGATGGTTGTGCGCCGCCACCACCGAAACCGCATTGGCCCGCATGGCCTCCCGGGCCACCTGCCCCGGCTGCACGCGCACTTCCTGGGCGGTGCCGCTGGAAAGGAGGGCCTCCCGGGTCAATTGCAGCTTGGCATCAAAGCATAGCAGGAAAAATTTCTCTTCATGGCTGCCGATAAACAGGGTGGAGCAATAGGATGCCAGCTCCGTAAAGGTTTTCATCTTCCTTTTCCCCTGCAGCTTGTCCTTTTCATACCGCTTCAGCACAGGCAGCAGCATGCCAAGCAGCGCTGCGCTTCTTTCCCCCATGCCCTCCACCTGCTTCAGTTCACCGGCAGAGGCCTCCAGCACAGCAGAAAAAGAACCGAACCGGTTCATCAGCCGATGGGCCAGGGGATTGACGTCCACCCGGGGAATGGCATAGGTCAGCACCAGTTCCAGCACTTCATGGTCCGAAAAGCCGTTCAGTCCGCTTTCGTCAAAACGCTTGCGCAGCCGCTCACGGTGTCCTGTGTGTTCCACGATATTTCTCCTTGTTCCATAGTCATTGATATTTTACCATACGGGCATTTTCCTATCAAGTGGGCTGCGGAAAAAATAGTAATCAGAGGGGCAAAGGTTGCATTTTCATCCTGTTTTGTGTATAATGGGATCGTATACCACAAAAAGAGGAGGACACAGCATGGTACAGCCTTATGTATTTATGACCGACAGTGACAGCGACCTGCCCTTTTCCATCGCTGATGAACGCCATATTCCCGTTGTAAAAATGCCCTACATCCTGGACGGCCAGGAGTATTTTGACGATAACGGCCGCGCCGGCGTGGAAAAGGATTTCTTCGCCAAAATGCGTGCCGGTGCCGCCCCCAGCACCTCCCTGCTTTCCACCCCCGTGTATGTGGATTATTTTGAGCCCATTTTCCAGGAAGGCAAGGATATCCTGTTCATCGCCTTCTCTTCCAAAATGTCCAACACCATCCTGAACATTTTCGAAGCCCGGGATGAGCTGCTGAAAAAATATCCCGAACGGAAAATGATCGTGGTGGACACCATGTCCATCTCCGCCCCCATGACGCTGCTGGTACTCAAGGCCCACGATATGTATCTGGCCGGTGCCACCATGGAAGAAATTGAAGCATGGGTGCTGGAAAACCGCTTCCGTGCTCAGGTGTGGATGACGGTGGACGATCTCAAGTATCTGCGCCGCGGCGGCCGCATTTCCGCCACCAGCGCCGTCTTTGGCAGCATGCTCAGCATCAAGCCCATCCTCACCATGGGCAAGGGCGGCAAGATCGACGCCGTGGAAAAGGTGCAGGGCAGCAAAAAGGCCATGAAGACCATTGCCGAACGGGTGGCCGAAAACATTGAAAATGCCGGCGAACAGACGCTGGTGCTGCTCCATGCCGATGTGGAAGAAGAAGCCCAAAAGCTGGCTGACATCGTGAAAGCCCGCATCCCCGAAATCAAGGAAATCCGTCTGCAGATGATCGGCCCCGTCATCGGTGCCCACTGCGGCCCCGGCACCCTGGCTGTATGCTTTATGGGCCGGGAGAGGGTCGTGTAAAAAAAGCAAACTTCCTGCCGTGAAAGCAGGAAGTTTTTCATCAGAAAGTGAGGTTTATCAATCATGGCAAGCAAGAATGTAATGCAAAAGTATGCAAAGCTGGCCGTCCGTATCGGCGCCAATGTGCAGCCCGGTCAGCTGCTGGTGGTCACCTCCTCCGTCACCAATTATGAATTTGTGCGCATGTGCGTGAAGGAAGCCTATGAAGCCGGTGCCGGCGACGTGGTGGTCAACTGGAGCGATGAGCAGCTGGCGCTGATGAGCTACACCTACTGCTCTTTGGAAACCCTCACCGAATTCCCCCAGTGGACCTATGACAAGCAGGCCTGGGCACAGGAAAAGGGCTGCTGCTTCCTGCACATCACCAGCAGCACCCCCGGGTTGATGAAGGATGTGGATCCCGAAAAAATGCAGGCCGTGCAGATTGCCGGCAGCACAAAGTATGCCCCCCTGCAGAAGTACACCATGAACAACGACGGCCAGTGGTCCATCGTGGCGCTTCCCTGTGCCGGCTGGGCCATGAAGGTGTTCCCCGAGCTTCCCGAAGATGAAGCGGTGGAAAAGCTGATGGATGCCATTCTCATGAGCGTACGCGTCTCCGAAGACAACGACCCCGTGGCCGCATGGAAAGCCCATAACGAACGCATCACCGGCCATTCCAAGCTGCTCAACGACTACAATTTCAAGGCCCTCCATTTCACCAACGAACTGGGCACCGACCTCACCGTGGAGCTGGTCCCCAATCATGTATGGGCCGGCGGCTGTGAATATTCCACCAAAGGCATCCTCTTCAACCCCAACATGCCCACCGAAGAAAACTTCTGCATGCCCCTCAAGACCGGTGTCAACGGCAAAGTGGTAGCCTCCATGCCCCTCAATTATCAGGGCAAGCTGATCGACAATTTCTGGCTGGAATTCAAGGATGGCAAGGTGGTCAATTTCGGTGCCGAAAAGGAACAGGACACCCTGAAAAACCTGGTGGAATTTGACGAAGGCAGCGCTTACCTTGGCGAAGTGGCCCTCATCAGCTACGATTCCCCCATCCGGGAAACCGGCATCCTGTTCTACAACACCCTCTTTGATGAAAACGCATCCTGCCACCTGGCCCTGGGCCGTGCCTATCCCATGAACATCAAGGGCGGCACTGAAATGACTCAGGAAGAGCTGAACGAATCAGGCGCCAACTATTCCATGAACCATGTAGACTTCATGTTCGGCTCCCGGGAAATGCACATCGAAGGCATCTGCCAAGACGGCACCACCGTGACCGTCTTCGACCACGGCAATTTCGTCATCTGATTTTTCATACAAAAAGCGGCGAGAGAAAATCTCTCAGCCGCTTTTATTTTTCCACGTCAATGGCCGGAAGATGCTGCTGCAGCCGCAGATGTTGCCGCAGAAACAGCCGCCAGCGAAGCCATGTTCTGGGCGATCACCATGGAAATGGCAGCGCTCATGCTGGCCGTTTTCATTTCTTCCTTCCGGCTGTACAGATTGGAAATCAGCATGGCCGCATGCATCAGCCGGATCTTCTTGCCCACGCCCCAGAAGCCGTATCCCTTCTGGGTGGCAAGGAACGCATCCGCATCCATCATATCTGCTGCCATCTGGCGCACATCGCCGCGGAGCACCGAAAGGGCCGCCAGCACCGTCAGCTCGTAATACTTGCCGTACTTGCCGCCAAACTGCCCAATGGCCTCATACAGCCCCAGAAAGCGCTCCACTTTCGCAGAGGCATCCCCTTCTGCCAAAGCCAGGATGTGGGACACCGTCTGCAGATAATTCCCCGAGGAAGGAAGCTGCTTTTTCAAAAGATCGTAGCATTCTTCCATATCCCCGATCAGCGCATCGTCATCCCGCTGGGCAAAGGCCAGCATCAGGGCATATACGCTGTCCTCAGTGGAGGTGAGGAAGGGATGCTCCTTCTGCATCCGCTTGTAGATGGCCTTGCCCCGGGCCGCTTTTTCTTCCATGCCCTCTTCATCCGCCAGCATGAAAGCCGCCAGGGCCAGGTAATCGGATGCCATGAATTCCTTTTTCATCACCGCATAAGCCGCAAGGGCCCTGTCCAGCTTCTCCTCCGGCTTTTCTTCCAGGGCCAGCATGCAGATCACCGCATGTTCAATGGCCCCCCTGAAGCTGGAAAAAATGCCTGCCTTCTGCTTCAGGATCTCCCTGCAGCCCACCAGCCGTTCCGCCTGTACCGTTTCACCCTTGCCGCAAAACAGGTTGGCACACACGGGATACACATATGCACTGCCCATTTTCAGCGTTTTTTTGATTGTTTCCCGGTTTTCAATAAATTGCTCGCAAATCTTCTGTAAAGGTGCGTTCATCTTCTGTCCCCTCTGTTTCTTTTGCTTCATTGACAGCCTTCCCACAGCTGCAGGAACATTATACCATCATTCTTCCGTTCCGAAAAGGCATCCCTGCCCATTTGTCATCTTTCCCGCTCCACCTGTCCCATTCTCAGCTTTTGTCTTTCCAAAGATAAGAAGTTCTGCTATAATGTACACAAGTTATTTCACATCATCCATTTTTTCACCCTGAACAGGAGGAAAACATATGTACGCCGGCATTGCATTCACGGAAAACAATATCTTCTGGGGCACCACGCAGTATGGCCGTTTTTTTCATTTTCCCATTACCGCACCCCATGAAAGCCTGTCCGCTGCCCTGAAAGACACGCAGAAAGCACAGCGGCTGGTACAGACGGTGGTTTCTGAGATCGAGCAAAAGAGCAATGAAAAACTGCAGATCTGCTGCATTGCCTATCCCGGTCTGAGTATCCGGGAATATGTGATGCTGGAAAATGCGTGGCGTTCCACCGGCATCAAGTTTTATCTGATGGATGCCTCCATTGCGGCCATTGTCAGCCATTTCTGCAGTCAGCCGCAAGACAGGTGCATCCGGGCAACCGCTATTATTCCAGACGAAAACACCTACCGCATGACCATGGCCACCTGCGGAGACTGCGTGATCGAGGTCATAGGCACTGCGGAAGAATCCCTTCATTCTCTGGATGTGCATACGGCACAGCAAGCATATCATCGCCTGAGCAAGATGGCCAATGACTCATCCTATATCCCCCAGGAGGAGGTGCTGCTGCTCCCTGCCAATGCCCCTGCACAGCTGCATGCCTGTTTCCGTGAAAACATCCGCCTGCACACAGTGACGACCGAATCCGAAGCTCTGGTGTACGGCGCATGGGTCAAAGCCGGTATATGGGCCGGAGACGTGAAAGACCTTCTGGTGATGGACACCACCAAATATGAAATCACCGTCAACAGCATCCCTGTCATTGAACGTGATACCAGTACGCCTACCCAAAAGGTCACCGACCTGCCCTCCCTTTCCACACAGAAGAGCAAGAATGTAACGATCTGCATCAAGAAAAATGACAAGCCGGAAGAAAGCCTTTCTTTCACCGTTCCCCTGTTTCATGCGCTGAAAAGCGATCGCCATTATGCCTGCACCGTCAATGTGACGTACGAAAACAAATACAATGTAACCATTGAAGACGATTCTCCGGAGCGTATGGCTGTTCTTTCCCTGAAATGGGAAGACCTGTGCACCGGCATCCTGGCACAATCCCCTGCTCCTTCCCATGATGCTGCCCTTGTTCCCGACGATTCCAGCCCGTTCATCTTCATCAGCTATGCCCATAAAAACAGCGATTCCATCCGTCCCCTGATCCGCAAAATGCAGCAGGACGGCTTTACCGTCTGGTTTGACGACAACATTCTTCCGGGCTCTGAATGGTCGGAAGAGATCGCCACCCATATTGAACAGTGCACCTTGTTCGCCGCTTTCATCACGCCGGAATATATGGCGTCGGAAAACTGCAAAAAGGAATTGCATTTTGCCGGCGATCAGAACATCAACAGAACACTGATTTGCATCGGCAACGTCCAGCTGCAGGCAGGCATGCGGCTGCAGCACGGTCTTTGCCATCAGATTTCCGTACCCTCACTGGATGACGCGGAACAGATGCTCCATAAGCTCTACACAGCAAAAAATATCGGTTTGTGCCGCAAATGAGGCCTTCCGTCAAAAAACAGGCAGGAAAACCTGCCTGTTTCTTATTCCGGTTCTTTACATGAAAAAAGCACTTACTTTCGTAAGTGCTTGGTGCGGGAAACAGGACTTGAACCTGCATGTCCGATTGAACACATGAACCTGAATCATGCGCGTCTGCCAATTCCGCCATTCCCGCAGATTGGTGGGCAGGGGTGGATTCGAACCACCGAAGTCGGTGACGGCAGATTTACAGTCTGCTCCCTTTGGCCACTCGGGAACCTACCCAAGAATATCAATTGTGAAGAATCATTCTTCTGTAAAGAAGATGGAGCTGGTGAAGGGACTTGAACCCGCAACCTGCTGATTACAAATCAGCTGCTCTGCCAATTGAGCTACACCAGCGTATCGCCCAATCGGGGGGAAAATGGCGACCCGGAAGGGGCTCGAACCCTCGACCTCCAGCGTGACAGGCTGGCATTCTAAACCGACTGAACTACCGGGCCGTAAATGGTGGGCCTTCAGGGACTTGAACCCCGGACCAACCGGTTATGAGCCGGCAGCTCTAACCACTGAGCTAAAGGCCCAAGGCTTTCCAGCTAAAGGGAAAATGGTGACCCCGCCGGGACTCGAACCCGGGTTACCGCCGTGAAAGGGCGGTGTCTTAGGCCGCTTGACCACGGGGCCACGTTATGCAGGATGCCCTTCGCCTTTCTGAGAGAAAACTGGTCGGGGTGAAGGGATTCGAACCCCCGGCCCCATGCTCCCAAAGCACGTGCGCTACCAGACTGCGCTACACCCCGAAGGTTTTTCCTGGCGCCACTCTTGCGGCGACGAATGTTATTATACATAATCGGCACCCATTTGTCAACACCTTTTTTGAAATTTTTTTCACTTTTTTTCAACAAACTTTTTGAGATGGCATCATCGGACATTTTGATAACATTAAGGACAAAAATGACGTGTTTTTACTATCCTTTTTGACTGCTTTCCTATATAATAGAGGAAAATCCATGTCGGTCATATGTTATGCGAAAAGGAGGAGACTTATGCGCGTTCTATCATTTTTCATGGCTGTTATGCTGCTGATCACATCTTTCGCCACTGCCATGGCACAGGAGGAGGAAACAATGATGTACACCGATCCCAAAGTATTGCCCCAGCTGGAAGGCATGCCGGAGCTGCTCCGTTTCCTGGACGGAACGGAAGTAAAAACACCGGAAGACTGGCAAAAGCGCCGGGAAGAAATTCTGGGCCTGTATCAGTATTACATTTACGGCTATCTGCCGGACAAAGCCACAGAAACCGTTTCCTACACCCTTTCCCCGCTGGCGGACGCTTCCGGCTATGACATGACCGTCACCGTCTCTGCCGGCGAAAAGACCGCCTCCTTCACCGTGACCGTCACCCTGCCCAAGACGGAAGCCCCTGACGGCGGCTATCCCTATTTTGTGGAATATATCTGGGCCTGGCCCGGCTTCCCTGCCGTTTCCCAGAACCAGCAGTATGCCGCTTCCCGTGGCTATGCCGGCATTGCCTACAACCCCATCCCCGTTGCCGCCGACAACAACACCTTCACCGGTGCTTACTACACCCTCCATCCCTACTACACCAAGGATCCCACCGACAAGACCGGTGTGCTGCTGGCCTGGGCCTGGGGCGTGAGCAAGATCATCGATGCCATGGAAATGGGTGCCGGTGCCGAAATGAACATCAATCCTTCCCTGTCCCTGGTGGGCGGTGTATCCCGCTACGGCAAAAGCGTGGCAGTGGCCGGTGCCTACGATGAGCGGATCAAGGTATGCATCCCCTCCTGCTCCGGCGGCGGCGGTCTGGCCCCCTTCCGTACCTCCAATCATGGTAAAACCTACGATCTCACCAGCCTGGGCGGTGCTGCCGCCTGGACGAACACTTCCATCAACGAGCCCCTGTCCAATCTGAAAGGCGGCGAAGGCTACTGGTTCACCTGGAACTTCCGCTATCTTGCCAGCCCCGAAGTGATTCCGGTGGAACAGTACATGCTCTCCGCCCTCACTGCACATCCTGACCGGCACATGATCATTGTCACCGGTATTACCTCCGAAGGATGGAACAACACCGAAGGACAGTGCTTCTCTTTCCTGGCTTCCCAACCGGTGTGGGATCTTCTTGGCTGCCCTGACCAGAACAACATGATCATCCATCTGGACGGCCATGCCATCCTTCCCAGCGATATGGTGTACATCCTGGATTACTGCGACGTGCACCTGTTTGGCAAGGATCCTGCCGATGTGAAGAGCGATCTTTCCCAGATGAAAGGCAATCTGTTCCTGGAGCACAACCGGGACGTGCTGGGGGACGAATTTGCGCCTTACATGCAGTAAGAGGCGCTATGCGGGGTTTCGCCCCTGCACCAGGGCAGTGCCCTGGACCCAGCAGGGACATTGTCCCTGCACCCTTTCTCCGGAAATGACAATTTGTATCAAACAAACAGTTTCCCGGTGATGCTTGAGGAGACCTGCGGGGCTTTGCCCCCTCCACCCCCACAAGGGGCATCGCCCCTTGACCCAAAACCGGAATTGGCAATCTGTTTCACACAAACAGTTTCCCGGTGAAATGGAGCATCGCGCACACAAATTTTCGCAAATGAACGATTGAAACTTTGCGAGCTGGATGCGCCACTGGTACCACGCAGAAACCCCATTGTTAAAGAA
>JAFWYZ010000078.1 GCA_017517465.1 Clostridia bacterium
ACGCCAAGGAATTCATTATCACTGAAATTTCTCCCACCGATGAATCCATGCCCGGCAACACTGGCATGAAGCTGACCTCTGTCACCTTCAAGGGTGAACAGGAAGGCACCGGCCAGGCTGTGAACTATTACTGCGGCACCCAGGGCAGCAGCAGCCTTGGCGAAATGCGCATCAACATCCAGGTTACCAACAAGACCGGCGATGTGTCCTTCATGGGCAACAACGGCACTGACGAAATCGTGGCCGCTGCCGCTCCCAATTTCAGCATGCCCACCGGCGGCTTCACCGCCCCCGAAGGCAAGGTGCTCTATGGCTGGAGCGAATCTGCCGATACCGATTATCTGGACGGCACCTACTATGCCCCCGGCTATAACGTGACCGGCAAGGACGGCAACCAGACCTACTACGCCGTCTGGGGCCCCGAAGTGAAGATCACCTTCAATGCCAATGGCGGTCAGGGCACCGTGAACGGCACCCAGGCCAAGGCCAACACCAAGTACACCATGCCCGGTAAGGAAGGCATCACCGCTCCCGAAGGCAAGTGCTTCTTCGGCTGGAGCGAATCTGCCTCCACCCAGCATACCGACGCTGCCAACATCCTGACCGCCGGTACTGAAATCACCCTGCGTCAGGATACCGAATACTTTGCTGTCTGGGGTCCCCAGGTCACCTTGAGCTACGATCTCAACGGCGGTACCGGTACCACCCCCGAAAGCACCACCGATGATCCTGGCTTCAAGGTGAAGCTGGCTGCCATCGATGGCATTACCGCTCCTGATAACAAGCTGTTCAAGGGCTGGGGCACCACCGCTGATGCCACCACCGTGTACCAGCCCGGCACCGAAGTGGTGATCAAGCAGGATACCGTCATCTATGCCGTGTGGCAGGATGCCGCTACTGCTACCTTTGCCAACCCCGGTGATACCTTTGAACCTGTGACCGTGGTTGCCGGTGAAGACATCACCATGCCCGACGGCACCGGTCTCACCATGCCCGAAAGTGATATCGATCTGGCATTCTACGGCTGGTCCGTGCCTGGCCAGACTCCCGATACCGAAAATGAAACCGGTTTCTACCGTCCCGGCGAAAAGGTGGCCCTCAATGAAAATACCACCTTCACTGCTGTCTGGGGCCCTGCCAAGATGCAGATCACGGTGAACGTCAACCACTACTACATCAACGGTAATCAGGAAACCCTCCACGAAACCCAGACCGTGGTTCTCAAGACCAACGATCCCGCTTACGTGGTTTCCAAGGCTACCTATGAAGGCATCATGAGCTACCGCTCTGACAAGACCATCGGCGTTTCCGGTGTGGAAGGTGCTGTGGTTGATCAGCAGAACGGCACTGTGACCTTCAATACTGAAAACGTGGCCATGAACGGCTACAACGGCACTGTGGATGTCAACTTCTACTATGATGCCGTGTACACCCTGTCCTATCGCAGTGATGCCTACACAGGCTATAAGGAATACGAACCCGGCAAGACCGGCTTCTATCCCTACGGCGATAAGGTGCTGGCAACCGATAAGTCCACCGTGTGGCCCATTGACGATAAGGTGGGCACCTGGAGCGAACTGAAGAATGCTCCCCAGTCCGTGGAAGGCGCCGGCGGTTACGGCGACGGTTATCAGAACAACGGTAACCAGCCCTACACCAAGCAGTATCTGCTGCCCGGTGACGATACCCTGTATAGCTTTGATGAAAATAATCTGCCGCCTCCCGGCTCCACCATCATCTATCGCTATCATCTGGCTGAAGCTGAACAGATCACCAAGATCATTTATGACCAGCGTTATCTGAATGCTTTCAACAACCAGTTCCTCAACCCCAATAAGTGGGAAACCATGACCAAGAATGCTACCTTCGAAGAAGGTATCCACTTTGGTGAAACCGTCACGTTCAACCTGTGGCGCATGAGCTTCGACACTTATATGCCCTATCATGACATGCTGAACCCCATCGGCTATTATGCCGACTCCGGCTTCAGCCTGTGGATGTACAGCGACCAGGAATTCCAGCCCAACGGCATGACCAAGGGCCAGGTGGAAGCACTGGATTATACCTATTATAAGGGCCAGCCCCTGGTGATCACCGGTCTGTACAAGGGCTATCAGCCCCGTCTGGAACTGCTGTACGAAGGCAACAAGCCCGTGTGGTTCAATATTGAATATTATGTGGATGGTGTGAAGGTATACGATACCTACAATCTGCATGTGTTCTATGACAACGTGGGCCATAAGCACACCGTGCAGCCCCTGCCCTCTGATGCTACCAAGGACATCTGGGAATTCAAGACCTTCAATAAGGATGGCTCCGAAAAGACCCAGAGCACCCTGCCGTACTTCAATCCCTATAGCAGCAAGGTGCTGGTCAAGCCCGGCCAGACCTTCAACATGATCGATGCGGATATCAAGTACTATGCTTACACCACCATCGATGTGACCTACGTAAGCGATAACGAAGCACTTGGTACTGTTTCTCATGACCTGGACCAGGCCAACGGTAAGTCCGGTCAGACGGTGCTGGGTTCCACCGCTCAGCCCATCAATGGCAGCATCTTCCTGGGCTGGTATAAGGGTGACACCCTGATCACCTCCGAACCCACCCTCACTGCCGAGCTGGCCCATGCCAACCTCAACGTGCGCAATGACGGCTCCATTACCGACGGCTGGTACATGGATACCGAATATGTCGCCAAGTTTGTGCCCGGTGATACCGTGAAGCACAAGTATGTGGTGAAGCATTTCTTCCAGCAGGCCAACGGCGAATATGTGGAACGCGAAGACTTCCGTGAAAACCGCGAAGGCATTGCGGGCCAGCAGGTTTCCGCCAATCCCAAGTACATTTCCGGTTATAAGCTGAATCCCGATCATCCCGATGCCGTGCCCTCCGGTGTGGTGAAGGAAGACGATTCTCTGGAACTGCGTCTGTACTATAACCTGGTCTACAAGACCACCTATCGCTACGAATACGACGAAAACTTCACCGATGCGGATAAGAAGTCTATTGAAGCTACCTATCCGCTGCCCGGTGCCCGCAACGGCTTCAAGCAGGAAGACGTTTCCGACAAGCCTGCTCACTGGAACGTGGAAGGCAATTACTATGTCTTCGAAGGCTGGCATGCCGAACCTGACACGCTGGTTGCTTCCGGCAATGGCTACAAGCACCAGAAGAATGAAAACGGTGAAGTGGTCGGTTCCGACATCGAATATGTGGGCGTCTGGAAGAAGGTCCGCATGGATCTGACTGGTACCAAGTACTGGAAGGGTGACAACGGCATTGCTCACGTCAATGCCAAGGAACTGAATATCCGTCTGTACCGCTCCGTGAACGGCGGCGAAAAGGTTGAACTGGATATCGCCGAAACCTGGTACATGGATAACTACACCTATTCCAACCTGCCCATCTATGATGAAAACGGCAACAAGTATGTCTACACCGTGTCCGAAGATAAGGTGTACGGCTACGGCACCTCTCAGAATGGTTATGACTTTACCAATACCTTCGGTGATATTCCCAAGTTCGATGTGAAGATCACCAAAGTCTGGGATGACGGCGACGATGCCGATGGCCTGCGTCCTGACGAAGTCAGCGTGCAGATCTTCGCCAATGACGAACCCTACGGCAATCCCTTCATCCTTACCGACGGTAATAACTGGACCTATGAACTGCAGCTTCCCTCCGAAGACGTGGATGGGCTTATTCAGTATGCCCTGAAGGAAATGGAGACGGAAGGCTACGAAACCACCATCGAGGGCAGCCCCGAAACCGGTTATGTCATTAAGAATACCCGCATTCCCGAAAAGACTCAGGTCACCGTGACCAAGAAGTGGGAAGATGACAGCAACCGCGCCGGTATGCGTCCCCAGTCCATCATCCTGATGCTGATGAAGGGTGAAGAAGAAAAGACGGAAGTCAGCCGCATTTCCCTGAATGTGACCGCTGATAATGAGATGACCTATACCTTCACCGATCTGAATAAGAACGAAGACGGTAAGGAAATCAAGTATTCCGTTGATGAAATTGCTGTGGCCGGTTATGAAAAGAGCATCTCCGAAGATGGTCTGACTGTTACCAACAGCCTGATGACCGGCAGCCTGAAGATCGTCAAGACCTTCAAAAACAAGCCTGAAGGTATGGATGTCAGCGGTATTGAATTTGCCGTGACCGGTCCCGAAGGCTATGAACGTAAGGTTTCCTATGCTGAACTGACCAATAACGAAATCACCATCAACGGTCTGGTACCCGGTGAATATACCGTGGTTGAATCCGGCGCTGAAATTGTTGGCTACGACCTGACTGTCACCGGCAATAATGCTGTTGCTTCTGTAACTGCAGCCGGCGAAGCTGAAGTGACCATCAACAATGCCTACGCACAGCAGCTTACCTCTGTCACCGCCACCAAGGTGTGGAATGACAACAATGACCAGGATGGTCTGCGCGCTGATGTTACCCTGAACCTGTATAAGCAGGTAGGGGAAACCAAGACCCTCGTGGAAAGCAAGACCATTGCCAAGGATGCTGCGGATCTGACCGTTACCTGGAATAGTCTGCCCGTATACGAAGGCGATGTGAAGATCGCTTATACCGTGACGGAAAATGAACTGTCCGGTTATACCGCTTCCATCACCGGCAATGCCGCTGAAGGCTTCACCGTTACCAACACTCACACTCCCGCCGTTGCCGATGTGACGGTGACGAAGATCTGGGTGGACGGCGATGACCGTGACGTCTTCCGTCCCGATGAAGTGACGTTCGAACTGTATGCCAATGACACGAAGGTGGACGAAGCTACCTTCGGCGGCACCGGCAACGAATGGAACCATACCTTCAAAGCCCTGCCTGTGAAGGCCAATGGCAGCAACATTGTGTACAGCGTGAAGGAAACCGGTGTACCCGCTGTGTATACCGCCACCATCGATGGCCTGACCATCACCAACACCTATGCTGTACAGAACGAAACCCTGAAGATCACCAAGATCTGGGAAGACGAAACCAATAAGGAAGGCTTCCGTCCCGACAGCGTGGTCATCAACGTGACCGGCAACGGCAAGACCAAAGCCGTGACCGTAACGGGTGAAAAGACTGTCAACACCTGGACCGCCGA
>JAFWYZ010000012.1 GCA_017517465.1 Clostridia bacterium
GCCAACTCGCAAAGTTTCAATCGTTCATTTGCGAAAATTTGTGTGCGTGATGCTCCATTTCACCGGGAAACTGTTTGTGTGAAACAGATTGCCAATTCCGGCTTTGGGTCAAGGGGCGATGCCCCTTGTGGGGGTGGAGGGGGCAAAGCCCCGCATGGTTCCCCACGCACCACCGGGAAACTGTTTGTTTGATACAAATTGTCATTTCCGGAGAAAGGGTCCAGGGATGATATCCCTGGTCCGGAATTGGGTCCAGGGCACTGCCCTGGTGGAGGGGGCAAAGCCCCTCCATGGTCTCCCCCAAAGAAAAGCCGCGGCCGATCAGACCGCGGCTTGTTTTTTTCTGTTGATTACAGCTTGATTTCCAGGCACTTCTTGCCGGTGAGTTCAGCGGAGACAGCATCGGGCTGATAGCCGCCCACGAACAGGGTAGCCTTTTCGCAGGGCAGGCGCTTGCCTTCGTCATTGACCACGGTGAAGGTGAGGGCGGACAGGTCGATTTCCACCTGCACGCTTTCGCCGGCCTTCACAGCCACACGCTTGAAGCCGCACAGAGCGGGATGCAGGGGGGCATCCTTGCTGTCATTCTTCACATACACCTGAACCACTTCTTCGGCATCCATCTTGCCGGCATTCTTCACGGTGACGGTCACCTTACCGTCGGCATAGGCAGCGTTTTCATACACGAAATCGGTGTAGGAAAGGCCGAAGCCGAAGGGATAGAGGGCCTTGCCTTCGTAGTAGCGGTAGGTGCGGTTCTTCATGTTATAGTCAGTGAAATCGGGCAGGTCTTCCACGTTGTGGTAGAAGGTGAGGGGCAGACGGCCGGAGAAGCATTCTTCACCGAACAGCAGCTTGGCCAGGGCAGTACCGCCGGCCTGGCCGGGATACCATGCCCACACCACGGCATTGCCTTCTTCCACGCGCAGGTTGCTGCCGGCGGCCACAACGGTAACCACGGGGGTGCCGGTCTTGATCACGGCATCCAGCACGCGCTTCTGAGCAGCGGGCAGTTCCAGATCGTTCTTATCGCCGGAGAAATACTGGTTGCCGGTATCGCCTTCTTCGCCTTCCATGGTGGCGTCAAGGCCCATGCAGGCAATGACCACATCCGCAAGTTCCGCAGCGGCCACAGCTTCAGCCAGACGGTCATCCTTGTACTGGGACAGCACGCTGTCGTTATCCTTGAACAGCTGAGAGCCGGGGGCATAGATCACCCGGGCCTTGCCCTTGCAGGCTTCGCGGATGCCTTCCAGGAAGGTGACATAGCGGGAGGAAGTGCCGTTGTAGTTGCCTTCCAGGGCCAGCTGGCTGTTGGCATTGGGGCCGATAACCAGGATCACCTTTTCCTTATCGGTGTTATCGATGGGCAGAATGCCATCGTTCTTGAGCAGGGTCATGCTGCGCAGGGCCGCCTTCAGGGCCACGGCATCATGTTCGTCGGTGTCATTTTCCAACAGACCGATCTTGTTGAATTCGCAGTTTTCATCCAGCATGCCCAGACGGTAACGGGTGGCAAACAGGCTGATGCAGGCGCGGGTGATGTCTTCTTCGGTAACCAAGCCTTCCTGATAGGCTTCCATCATGTGCAGGTAGGTATTGCCGCAGTTCACATCGCAGCCGTTCTTGATGGCCATGGCAGCGGATTCGGGCGCGGTATCGGTCACCATGTGACGGGTATGGAAGTCACGCACGGCCCAGCAGTCGCTGACCACATGGCCTTCGAAGCCCCATTCTTCGCGGAGGATGTCCAGCAGCAGGGTCTTGCTGCCGCAGCAGGGTTCGCCGTTGGTACGGTTATAGGCACCCATGACGGATTCCACATCGGCTTCCTTCACCAGCGCTTCGAAAGCGGGCAGGTACGTTTCCCGCATGTCCTTTTCGTTGGCGATGGCATCAAATTCGTGACGGATGGCTTCGGGGCCGGAATGCACGGCATAGTGCTTGGCGCAGGCAGCCAGCTTCAGGTATTCACCGTCGCCCTGCAGGCCCTTGACAAAGGCCACACCCAGACGGCTGGTAAGATAGGGATCTTCGCCGTAGGTTTCATGGCCGCGGCCCCAGCGGGGATCACGGAAAATGTTGATGTTGGGGGACCAATAGGTGAGGCCCTTATAGATGTCCCGGTCGCCATGGGAAGAATTGGCGTTGTACTTGGCGCGGCCTTCATGGGCAATGATCTTGGCAATTTCGTTCAGCGCTTCGTCATCGAACATGGCGGCCATACCGATGGCCTGGGGGAACACGGTGGCGGTGCCGGCACGAGCCACACCGTGGAGGCCTTCATTCCACCAGTTGTAGGCGGGGATGCCCAGCCGTTCAATGGCGGGAGCGTCATAGCGCAGCTGGCAGGCTTTTTCTTCCAGGGTCATTTTGGCAACCAGTTCGGCCGCCAGAGCACGTGCTTTCTGATGATCCATCATGGTGTTTCCTCTCCTTTTCTCTATATCAATCGTAAATAGTTCTTCCATTCTGATCGGGAACAAGGGTAAAGCGGTAGAAATAGGTGTTCATCCGGTCACACCAGTTCTGCGCGTTTTTCAGCTGCCGTTCAAACCGATCCAGCCCGTACTGATATTCCGCTTCGGGCAGGGCATCCTTCATGGCCTGCCAATTTTCCAGCAGCCATTCTGCGCCCTCCAGCCCTTCGAAATGATCGTCATACAGCCGCTGCAGCAGCGTTCTGCCATCCTGCATCACATGGTCATACCGCATGCGATGGAAGAAGAGCAGCATCTTTTCCGGGCAGGTGGCGGGATCGTTATACAGTTTCGCCAGGTCATCCGGGTACTGCGTGGCATAGCCGGTGCCCTTATCGCTGCGGTCAATGCCCACGGCTTCCCTGTTGGCCCGGTGATAGGTGCCCCACAGGTCGTATTCATAGCCTTCCGCATCGGGGCCGTAGTGGGAATGGGGGGTCACCATCCAGCCAAGGCCCAGATTGGCGGTATACTTTTCATAAATGCCGCGGGAGGAAAGCATCATCTTTTCCAGCCTGTCTTTCTCGGTGAAATCCGGGCCAAAGGTGAGGGCAATCCAATCCTTCAGCACCTGCTTGCCGTCAAAGCCGCGGCCCATCCAGGCCAGACGGCCATAGGCATAGAGATTGGCCTGGGCCAGGGTATGGCCGGTCCAGTTTTCATCGTTGCCCAGGTTGGTCACGGCGGCGATGTGGGCAGGCATTTCCTTCATCACGGACAGCACTTCGTCCCACACTTCGGCCATATAATACAGATCGATCTGCTGACCGGTGTATTCCTGGGCCAGCTGATATTCAATGGCCTTGCAGGTCTTGGGCATGGCGAACAGCAAGGGGGAAACGGGTTCCCGCACCTGGAAATCATAGGGGCCGTTCTTGATCTGCAGGATCACATTATCCTCAAACCGGCCATCCAGATAAGCATAGTTTTCATAGGCGGCCATGGGGCGGTCAATGGAATGATCGCGCCAGTTCTGACGGCAGTTATACACAAAGCAGCGCCAGATCAGCACCCCGTCATGAGGCTTCAGCGCCCGGGCCAGCAGGTTGGCACCCTCGGCATGGTTGCGCTTGTACATATAGGGGCCGGGGCGGAATTCGCTGTCCGCCTTCACCAGGAAGCCGCACAGATCCGGGATATAGGAATAAATCAGGTCCACCTGCTTGTTCCAGAAGGCCTGCACCCTTTCATCCAGAGGATCCGCCGTTTCCAGGCCCAATGTCACGGGCAGTGCATAGTCCACGCTGATGATCAGCCGGACACCGTAAGCACGCAGCACATCGGCGATCTTTTTCAGCTCGGGCAGCAACTCTTCCGTGCACAGCCGATCCGCCGGATAATGCACGTTCACATTATTCAGCGTCACCGCATTGATCCCGGCGCTGGCCAGCATGCGGCCATAAAAACGGATGCGCTTTTCATCCCAGCAGAAGGCGCTGTCCTTGAAAAAGAAGGACTTGCCCGCATAGCCGCGCTCGATATCGCCATTCATGTTGTCCCAATGGTTCAGCATGCGCAGCGGATGCACGGGCTGGGTTTCCCCGCAGCAGGCATCCTGGCCCAGATAGGTTTTTTCCAGCAGCTGATAGGCACCGTACAGAATGCCCCTTTCGCCGCCCCGGATTACATATTCTTCCCCATCTTTTTCAATGGCATAGCCATCGCCCATTTCGGCATTCACCTGCAGTGCGGCGCTGATGCCCATTTTCGCCAGTTCTTCACCGGCGGTTTCCACGGGAGAAAAAGTAGGAGCACATTCATCACTCAAAAAAGGAAGCCAGCATTTTTTTGCACAAAACAGCATCGCCATTCTCCTTCTCTATTTTTCATGATCCTCTGCTTGCATTATAGCAGAAATCTTCCGGTTCCTGCCAATTGATAAACACCCAAATGTTATCAGATATTATGATTGTTCCTCAGGCTTTTGCGGAACTGGGTGGGGGTGGTGCCGGTCAGCTGCTTGAACACCCGGTTGAAGCTGGCCACAGACCCGAACCCGGACCG
Source organism: Clostridia bacterium (assembly GCA_017517465.1). Classification (GTDB taxonomy): domain Bacteria; phylum Bacillota; class Clostridia; order Christensenellales; family Aristaeellaceae; genus RUG563. The sequence goes on from JAFWYZ010000012.1 coordinate 4,485, forward strand.
GGTAACGATGTCCATGATGCTGTTTTCCGGGTCCATCAGCAATTGCTTGGCCAGGGCCACACGCTGCTGCTGGATATAGTCCACACAGGAAATATCGGCAAACTCCTTGAACATCCGCACAAAATGGGACTTGGAATACCCGGCCACGGCGCTGAGCATTTCCACATCCAGCTTTTCGTGGCAATGGTTGTGGATATAATCGCACACCCGCAAAAAGCCGTCCACGGACTTGGCATAGCGCCGGTCACTTTCATGGGTGGCAAAGGCCTTGCGGTTGCGGGCCAGCATAATAAACAGCCAGGAGCACTTGGATGTGAGGATATAGTTAAAGAAGGGGTTGCGCAAAATGTATTCGTCATACATTTCCATCACCGTCTGCTGCATGGCGGCGCACAGATTTTCCAGCCGGGGGGTCACCTTCCTCACATGCAGGCAGGGATAGAAATGGCGCAGTTCTTCATAAAAGCCATGCATCTGATTGGCCAGCACACAGCTGATCTGCACGATCAGCCGCTCCCCTTCCGGCGGTGCCTTCAGGGAATGGATCACTCCCGGAGGAATGAGCAGAATATCCCCTTCGGACAGCACAAATTCCCGGTTGTCAATCAACACCGTGTAATCCGCCTTCAGGGGCATGATCAGTTCAAAATCCGTGTGCCAGTGACGGGGATAATCTTCCGCTTCACAGTTGCGGTAAATGCGGAACAACAGGTCCTCCTCAAAATGGACCACCTCTCTCAAGCCATCAAAATCTTCGATCACGCTTGTGTTCCTCCTTCCGTGTCAGCCTCACCCTATGTAATAAAATGGCAGACTGTCCAGTCTGCACCCTTTACCTTACCAACCGCCGCAAAGGCAGCGTCACAGCATAGCAAACCGCAGCGCAAAGCACCACAGCCGCACCCACACCTGTATTCAGATAATAAGCAGCAACCAATCCGCCCACACCGCAAAGCAGCCCCATCAGCACGCTGTAGAGCGCATGCTGCCGGGAAGTGCGGGCAATGTTCCGGGCTGCTGCGGCAGGCAAAATGAGCAGTGCATTAATCAAAAGCACACCCACCCACCGGATGGACAGCATCACCGCCACCGCCACCAGCGACACAAAGGCATATTCCACCCACTTGGTTTTGATGCCGCGGCTCTGGGCCAGGGCAGGGTTCACCGCCGTCAGCAGCAGCTTGTTGTAAAGCAGCGCCCACAGAAGCACCCCCACGGGCAGGGCCAGGGCCAGCCACAAAAGATCCTGGGGTGAAGCCGTCAGCACGTCCCCGGCAAGCAAGGAAGAATACCGGGAAAAGCTGCCGTTATGGGACAGAATCAGCAGCCCCACCGCAATGCCGGTGGAAGAAAACACGCTGATTATGGTATCGGCGGATTCGCCGGCGGTACGGTTGATGCGGCTGATCATCACAGCCCAGATGATACCGAACACGATCATGCTGATCAGTTCGCTTTGTACCCCCAGCAGCATGCCGATCCCCACACCGGCCAGCGCACTGTGGCCCAGCGCATCGGAAAAGAAGGCCATGCGCCGGTTCACCGCCATGGTGCCAAGCAAGGCAAGCAGGGGGGTGAGCAGCAGCAGCGCCAACAATGCATTTTTCATGAAGGACATGCTGAAGCACTCAAAGGGCAGCAGCCAGTCCATCACCTTGTACAATGCATCCACTTGTTTTCCTCCGTCAGTTCTTGTTCAAAGTATCTTCCAGGATCTCCGCCATGGCCCGGATAAATTTCAGGCAGGGGCGCTTTTCGTAAAAATCAGGGGTTCGGGGGGTAGGCATACTGCCAACGGACCCTTCCGGCAGCCCCAGCAGCTTGCCGCAGTTGAGCGTGCCGAACTGATCCTGGAAACGGAAGCACATCTGCTGGCCCAGGGCATACACATAGGCCTTGTTGGCATAGTCCTCCGGGTCGTCATTGCCCCGGGCACTGCCCAGCACCACAATGGCGCCGCTGACGGCACCGCAGGCTTCCCGCATACGGCACAGGCCGCCGCCAAGCCCGGCGGAAACCTTCATAGCCGCTTCCAGGGACAGGCCCATTTCCTCCGCAAAGGCGCCCACCACGGCCTGGCCGCAGTTATACCCTTCCCGGAACAGCTGTTCTGCCCGATCGGCGGCAGACATTTTTTCGTTCATGGATTTTCTTCCCCTTTCAAGGAATACATCTGAAACGTATCCCGGAAGGCCTGGGAGGAAAACACTTCCTCCGGTGTTCCGGCACACAGGATCTCACGGTTCACAAGCACCACTTCATCCGCATACTGCTTCACCAGCTGCCAGTCGTGGCTGACCATCAGAATACCCAGATGGTGGGTGTTGCGCAGGTGGCTCACCGTCTGCAAAAACAGGGAAAGGCCGTTCTGGTCCATCCCGGAAACAGGTTCATCCAGCACCAGCAGATCCGGCAGGGGCATCAGCGCCATGGCCAGCAGCACCCGCTGCATTTCACCGCCGGAAAGGTTCCCCAGCCGCTTTTGCGAAAGGTGCTCCGCATTGGTTTCCTGCAGGGCCTGCTTCACCGTTTCCCGCACCCTTTTGCCGTATCCCAGCCACACAGGCCTGCGGGAAATGCTGGCCGCCATCAGATCCTCCACCGTCAGGGGCATTTCCCTGTCAAAGGACAGCTGCTGGGGCACATAGCCGATGCGGGGGGCCGGAAAATCATGCCCATGGGCATCCACATGGCGGATGCTGCCGGAATAGGGCACCTGGGACAGCAGGGCCTTGAGCAGGGTGGTTTTCCCGGCACCGTTGGGCCCCACCAGCGCCGTCATCCGTCCGCAGTGGATGTGAAAGCTGATGTCCGACAGCAGGGTATCGCCGCCGGCGGTGACGCCCACGTTTTTCAGTTCAATCCGGCACAGGGAACAGGGCCCCTGGCTGTGATCATGTTCATGCTTCATCATTCGTCATCAGCGTCCAGGTTCATCTCGGGGATATTATCCGCATCCACCGCAGGCACTGACGTGGGGTTCATCACAGCGCGCAGGGCAGCTTCGATTTCGTCGGCGATTTCGGGATGATCCTTCAGGAACTGACGGGTATTGTCACGGCCCTGACCGATGCGCTGATCGTTATAGGAGAACCAGGCGCCGCTCTTTTGCACAATATCCTTTTCCACAGCCATATCCAGCAGGCTGCCTTCCCGGGAGATGCCCTGACCGAAAATCAGGTCAAATTCGCAGGAACGGAAGGGCGGGGCCACCTTGTTCTTGACCACCTTCACCTTGGTTCTGTTGCCCACCACTTCGCTGCCGTTTTTCAGCTGTTCGCCGCGGCGCACATCCAGACGCACGGAGGCATAGAACTTCAGGGCACGGCCGCCGGGAGTGGTTTCGGGGTTGCCGTACATGACACCCACCTTTTCACGGATCTGGTTGATGAACAGGGCAATGGCATTGGTCTTGGCCACCACACCGGTCAGTTTCCGCATGGCCTGGCTCATCAGACGGGCCTGTACACCCACAAAACTGTCGCCCATTTCGCCGTCGATTTCGGCACGGGGCACCAGCGCAGCCACAGAGTCGATGACCACGATGTCAATGGCGCCGGAGCGCAGCAGCGCTTCCGCAATTTCCAGTGCGTCTTCGCCGCAGTTGGGCTGGCTGACATACAGCTCGTCAATATTCACGCCCAGGTTCTTGGCATAGGCAGGATCCAGCGCATGTTCGGCATCGATGAAGGCAGCGGCGCCGCCCATCTTCTGCACGGAAGCCACCACATGCAGGGCAACGGTGGTTTTACCGGAAGATTCCGGGCCGAACACTTCAATAATGCGGCCCCGGGGAATGCCCCCCACACCCAGTGCCATATCCAGGTCCAGGCAGCCGGTGGGCACGGTGTCCACCTGCATGGCGGTCTTTTCACCCAGCTTCATTACGGTGCCCTTGCCGAATTCCTTTTCGATGGAAGAGAGGGTCATCTCCAGCGCCCGCTGCTTTTCCTGCAGGGTAGCGTCCAGGTTCTTCATATCTTTTTTGTCGCTTGCTTTCTTGGCCATTGTTTTTTCCTCCCCTTTGTTATGTAAAAACGATTATTGATCTTTCAGCAGTTTCCAGCTGTTTTTGAAATATTCCACACCGCTGATGAGGGTCATCAGGGCCATGGCATACATGAAAATATCCGTCACAATGTGCTTGCCGATGATCATGGCGCACAAAACGCAGAAGATCTGCAGGTTAGTTTTGATCTTCCCCGGCCAGCCGGCGGCGATCACCACACCCTTCTGGGAGGCCACCATGCGCAGGCCGTCCACCATCAGTTCCCTGGCCGCCACAATGGCCACCGCCCAATGGGGCAAAAGGCCGTCGGCACACAGGAAGATCATGGACGTCAGCACCAGGATCTTATCCGCCACAGGATCGGCAAATTTGCCGAAGGTGGTGACGATGTTGTTTTTCCTTGCAATATAGCCGTCCAGAAAATCAGTGAAGGCCGCCAGGGCAAAAATGGCCGCCGCCAGCCAGCGCACGTTCAGCGCCCAGGCAAGCAGGCACAGCGGGATCATCACAATTCTCAGGATCGTCAGTTTATTGGGCAGGTTCATTTTTTTCTCCTTTACAGGGTGTGTTTTTTGCGGAAATTGAAGGTTTTTTCCGCCCAGTCCGCCACCCGATAGGGCAGCTTCTGATGCTTTTTGATCAGCAGTGCCGCTTCCAGCGCCAGGGCACGGTATTCCCGGTTGTCCGGGTTCAGCCGGATGGCTTCACGCAGGGCCTGATGGGCGGTGGCATACTGCTTCATGCCCAGCATGATCTTCCCTTCCACGAAAAACCATCGGTCATCCTTGAATTCCGCTCTTCCCAGCTGCAAAAGCGCTGTTTCGAAGCGCTGCTGATCGATCAGCTTTTCCGCAATGGCCAGCGCCTGATCCAGGGGCACGGTGTGGTAAACAGGCCCTGTCTGCCCATCCCCGGCCAGCTTGTACGCTTCTTCATAGGCCCGGTTCAGCTCGATCAGCTTTTGCTGAGCAATCTTCCTCTGCTCCGGATCCTCAAACAGATCGGGATGGCAGGTTTTCACCAGCGCACGGTATGCCTGGTGCACCGTCTGCCTGTCCGCCCCCGATTTTAGGCCCAGTACTTCAAATGCGTTCAAATCTCGCATCCTCCTTCGGGTCCGCCCATGTCTTTACAGGTCTTCCCTGCGGATCTTGGCCCCCAGCGCCTGCAGCTTTTCTTCGATATGCTCATAGCCCCGGGCAATGAAAGCGGGTTCATAAATTTCGGTCACACCCTTGGCCATCAGCCCGGCCACCACCAGCGCAGCACCGGCACGCAGGTCCGTCGCCGTGACGGGAGCGCCGTACAATTCCGGCACACCCTCAATGATGGCCGTCTGGTCCAGAATCCGCACCCTGGCACCCATGCGCTGCATTTCGATCAGATGCTTCAGCCGGTTTTCGAAAATGGTTTCGATCACCACGCTGTCCCCGTTGGCCATGGTAAGCATGGCACTCATGGGCTGCTGCAGGTCCGTGGGGAAGCCGGGATATTCCTGGGTTTTGATGTTCACGGCACGGTGGGGACGCACGGTGCGCACCCGGATGGCATCATCCATTTCCGTGACCTGCACACCCATTTCCAGCATCTTGGCCGTCAAGGCTTCCATATGGGTGGGGATGCAGCCCCGGATCACCACGTCCCCCCGGGTAGCCGCCGCAGCGATCATCAGGGTGCCGGTTTCGATCTGGTCGGGGATGACGGAATACACACTGCCGTGGAGATGCTTCACGCCCTTGATGCGGATGGTATCGGTACCGGCACCCTTGACGGAAGCACCCATGGAGTTGAGGAAATTGGCCAGGTCCACGATATGGGGCTCCTTGGCCGCATTATAGATGGTGGTGTTGCCCTCTGCCTTGGCCGCAGCCAGCATGGCATTGATGGTACCGCCCACGGTGATGGCATCAAAAAAGACACCGGCGCCCATCATCCGGCCCTTGGCATAGATCACCGCACCCTTTTCTTCCACTTCGGCACCCAGGGTACGGAAGGCCTTGATATGCCGGTCAAAGGGCCGGTTGCCAATGGCGCAGCCCCCGGGATAGCCCACCTCTGCCTGGCCGCAGCGGCCAAGCAGCGCCCCCAGCAGGTAATAGCTGGCGCGCATACGCTGGCTTTGCCGGTAGGGCACCTGATAGCTGTTCACGGGACGGGGATCGATGGTCATGCGGCGGGCCTTGCCGTCGTATTCCACCACGGCACCCAAAGACCCCAGAATATCCACCAGCACCCGTACGTCCTCGATATCGGGCAAGTTTTCCAGCACGCATATTTCGTCAGACAGCAAAGCCGCAGGAATGACTGCCACCGCCGTATTTTTGCCCCCGGAAACATAGGTTTCCCCTTCCAGAGGAATACCGCCGGTGATCAGCAGCTTATAAGTATCCATGCACTGTTGCCTCCTGTTTTTCACATATTTCGTCATCATGGTATACCACGTTAAGTATACCATATTTGTCCTGTTTTGTTAAGCATTTTTTGCTATATTCCAAAAAGAAAAAACCGCCTGAAAACAAGCGGTTTTGCAAAACCCATTTTTTGTCATTTCTCAAAAATTACAGCAACACGATACCGGCTTTTTCGCAGGTTTCCTTGGTGTCCCTGTCCCAGTAGGAGGACTGCACTTCACCAATGTGGGCCTTGCCCAGCAGCAGCATGCACATACGGCTCTGGCCAATGCCGCCGCCGATGCAGGCAGGCAGTTCGCCGTTCAGCAGCGCCTTGTGGAAAGGCAGTTCCCGGCGCTCATCATGGCCGGACAGGGTCAGCTGACGGTCCAGAGATTCGGGGGACACGCGCACACCCATGGAGGAGATTTCCAAGGCGCACTGCAGCACATCATCCCAGAACATGATATCGCCGTTCAGTTCCCAGTCATCATAGTCGGGGGCACGGCCGTCATGGGGCTTGCCGGATTTCAGCTTGCCGCCGATCTGGAGAATGCCCACGGTTTTGTGTTCCTGCACAAACAGGTTTTCCCGTTCCTTGCCGGTCTTATCAGGATAAAGATCTTCCAGCTCCTGGGAGGTGACAAAGGTGATATCCCGCTTCAATTCCGTCTTCACCTGGGGGTACTGCCATTTGAGCAGATCCAGCGTGACGCAGATGGCGGTGACGATGCGCTGCATGGCATCCTTCAGGGTGTCCAGGGTGCGGTCCTCCGGTGCGATCACCTTTTCCCAGTCCCACTGGTCCACATACACGGAATGCAGGTTATCCAGCGTTTCATCCCGGCGGATGGCGTTCATATCGGTATAAATGCCTTCTCCCACCGCAAAGCCGTACCGGGCCAGGGCCAGCCGCTTCCATTTGGCCAGAGAATGCACCACCTGGGCCTCTTCCCCGGTTTCCAGCATGTCAAAAGAAACAGGCCTTTCCACACCGCTCAGGTTGTCATTGAGGCCGGATGCGCCATCCACAAACAAAGGGGCGGTCACACGCTTCAAATGCAGCGCGTGGGAAAGATTCCCCTGAAAAATTTTCTTGATCAGGGCAATGGCTTCCTGGGTTTCATACAAGGACAGGGTAGATTGATACCCTGCGGGAACGACGGTGCGGCTCATAACACATGCCTCCTTTGAAAAAGCATACAAACAGAATAACAAGGAAACACCGCTTTGTCAACGAAAGGACTGTTTTTTTGCTTCATTTTTTTCTATGGACAAAACCAGAAAGCCCCAGCATACCCTGCCAGGCAGGAAAGCAGCGCACAGGGCAGGATATGCCGGGTTTTCTTCACCCCGGCAGCAGCAAGATACACACTGACGGTATAAAACACCGTTTCGCTGGAGCCCATCATCACCCCAGCCAGCAGGGAGATACGGCTGTCCGGGCCGTGGGTTTCCATCAGCTGCTTCAACATGGCCAGGGCACCGGAGCCGGACAGGGGCCGAAGCAGCATGAAAGGCACCAGCGCCGACGGGATGCCCATCCTTTCCGTCACCGGCTGCATGAAGCTGCAAAATGCTGCCATCAACCCGCTGGCCTCCATGGCACGGATGCAGCTGAGCATCACCATCAGCCCCGGCAGAATCTGCACCGCCGTACGCAGCCCATCCTTTGCCCCTTCCGCAAACCGGTCATAAACCGGCACCCGCTTCCATGCCCCCACAGCCAGGCAAAGCAGCACAAAACAGCATAAAATCATGTTCTTTTCTCCATCAACTTGCAAAGCAGCACGCCGCACAGTGTGGAAAGAGCGGTGGACGCAAGCCCCGGCAGCACCACCGCCCCGGGCTCGGCAGCACCCATGGCAGCCCGCAGTGCCACCACCGTGGAGGGAAACAGCTGCACACTGGAGGTATTGATCACCAGAAACATGCACAGCGCATCGGTGGCCCGCTCCCCCTCCGCCAGCAGCTTTGCCGCTTTCAGGCCCAGAGGGGTGGCTGCATTGCCCAGGCCCAGCATATTGGCCGACAAATTTCCCGTCACATAGGTGAGCGCTTCCTCTTTCACATTGCCAAGCAGCATCTTCAGCAGCTTCTTCAGTTTCCCATTCAGCCATTCCACACACCCGGAAGCAGACAAAATGTTCATCAGTCCGCAAAAGATGCCAAAGCTGCCCATCAGCCTCAGTACCCCTTCCACAGCTCCCTGCGCCCCTTCCAGCATCCCGGCAAACACCTGCTCCCCCCTGCCGGTTACAAGGCCAAACAAAACAGCGCTTCCCATCACAACACAAATAAGTACTGAAAGCAAAAAAATCGACACCTTTCGAAAAAATATTTCTATAAGCGGTATTTATTTCTTGACAAACGGCTATTTTGTATAATAAAATGTCAATGGAACAAACTCTCCAGTTACATCATCAGGAGGTTAAGTAATTATGAAGTCTACCGGCGTGGTAAGAAAGATGGACGACCTGGGCCGTATTGTGATCCCCATTGAGCTGCGCAGAACGCTGGATATCGGTCTGCGGGATTCTCTGGAAATCTTTGTGGAAAAGGACAAAATTGTTCTTCGCAAGTTCCACCCAGCCTGCATCTTCTGCAATGATGCCCGTGACGTGGTCACCTACAAGGACAAGCTGGTGTGCAAGCATTGCCTGGAAGAAATGAAGAGGCAGCTTTAATCCCATTTGCACCATATGAAAAAACACAGCCGTTTATGCTGTGTTTTTCTTTTTTGTTCTGTTGTCACACAATAAAGCCGAACTGGATCACTTCCACCACAAAAGCCGCAGCACAGGCGGACAGGGCCACCGTGGTCAGGCTCTTTTTGCAAAGGGCCAGCACCGCCGCCACCGCCACCCCAGCCAATGCGGAAAGGGTGCTGCCGGTGGAGGAAAACACGGCCGGAAAGGTCATGGCCGCCAGCACCGCATAGGGCACATAGTAAAAGAAGGAGCGCCAGAAGGGGGACGTGATTTTCCGGCGGAACAGGGTGAAGGGCAGCATGCGGATCAGGTAGGTCACCGCCGCCATCAGCAGGATATACACAAGCACATAGCTTCTCATCCTTCCACCTCCTTTTCCGGAACCGGATGCACAATGCTCATCACCACAGCCGCCGCCACTGCACTGATAATGATGGCAAACCCACCGGATAAAAACGAAAATACCGGCACAAACGCAAACACGCAGCTGAGTGCAGCCGCCGCCAGCACGCAGGGCAGCACACCCTTTTCTTTCTGCATGGGCGGCAGGATAATGGCAATAAACATGGCATACAGCGCAAGGCCCAGTGCATTGGTTACAGACAGGGGCAGCACGTTCCCTGCCACTGCCCCCAGCAATGTGCCCAAAGCCCAGCCGATATAGGGGGTCAGCACCAGGCCGCTGAAATACCGGGGCCCCACCGGATGGGGCTTGGCAGAGGATACGGCAAAAATCTCATCCGTAATAAAGAAACCGTAAAACAAACGCCTGCCCACCGTCATATCCTCATCCAGCCTTTGGGTAAGGGCCACGCCCATCAGGGCATAGCGCAGGTTGATCACCAGCTGGGCCAGCAGCATTTCCACCACCGTGGCCGCCGTGACCGCCCCCGCCTGCAGCACCCCCTCCATAACCTTCACCCCGGCCACCTGACCGGCAGAGGTAAGGCTGGTCATGGAGATCAGCAAATTTTCCAGGGTAAACAGACCTGCACCGGCAGCCAATATGCCAAAGCCAAAGGAAACGGAAAAATAGCCCAGGCCGATGGGCACACCGTCCCGGAAACCTTCACGGAAACCGTAAGGCGAAAGCCGTTTGTTCATACACGGTCCTCTTTTCAGCAAAATACGGGGTTTATCTTATCACAACACCCCTTTCCCGTCAATTTTTCCATGACAAAAAGGGGCAAATCTGCGTCAATCCGGCTGCGTTCGATTGACGCTTTTTCTTTCTTCTTTTATAATGAAAGCAACAAGAACACCATCCCTTTCCGAAAGGAGTTTATTGCATGAATAACCCCTTATTCGATGTTTCCCTTTCCTTTGAAGAAAGAACGGAATGGCTGCTGTCCCAGCTGACGGCGGATGAAAAATGCGGTTGGATATCCTCCCGGCTTCCTGCCTGCGAACGGCTGGGAGTGCTGCCCTTTGGCCTGGGGGCCGAGGCTGCCCACGGTGTACAGGGGCGCAACGACCAGGGCCTCATTTCCCAGCCGGATATCACCACCTCCTTCCCCCAGCCCATCGGCATGAGCCGCAGCTGGGATGAAGAGATGATGCAGCAGTGCGGTCAGGTCGTAGGGGTAGAGGCCCGGGTGGTGGCCAAGCGCAAAAACAGCCGGGGGCTGAGCCGCTGGGCACCCACGGTGGACCTGGAGCGGGATCCCCGATGGGGCCGCCATGAAGAAGCCTACGGCGAAGACCCTCTTCTCATCGGCAAGCTGGCCGGGGCCTACATCCGGGGCATGCAGGGCGAGGATGAAAAATACATCCGCTGCGCCTCCACCCTGAAGCATTTTTATGCCAACAATACCGAAGCCGGCCGGGCCTGGAAAAACGCTTCCATTGACCCCCGGAACAAATATGAGCTTTATCTGGAGCCCTTCCGCCGCTGCATTGAAGAAGCCGGAGTACAGGGGGTAATGACCGCCTATAACCGCATCAACGGCCAGGTGGGCATTCTCAATCACGATGTGGCCGATATTCTGAAAAGCCAGTACGGCCTGCCCCATGCGGTGGGCGACGGCGGAGCGCTGAACCTGGTGGTCACCTGCCAGCACCATTTCGGCAACCATGCCGAAGCGGTGGCCGCTGCGCTGAAAGCCGGTGTGGACGGCATGAGCGATAACCCTGTGATGGTGGAGCAGGCAGCCCGGGAAGCGCTGGCCCTGGGCCTGATCAGCGAAGACGATCTGGACGAAGCCATCCGCCGCAAGGTAATGGTAGCCATGCGGCTGGGGCATTTTGACGGCGAACAGCACCCCTATGCCCACTACACGGAACAGGACATCTGCACCAGGGAAGCCGATGCCCTTGCCCTGAAAATGGCGGAAGAAAGCCTGGTGCTGCTCAAAAACGAGGGTCTTCTGCCCCTGCAGAAAAACGCTTCCGCTGCCCTCCTTGGCCCCATGGCCCATACCTGGTATACCGACTGGTACGGCGGCGTGCCCCCCTGCAAGATGACGGTGAAAGACGGCATGGAAAGCCTGCGCGTCCCCCATACCTGTTTTGACGGCTGGGACCGGGTGAAGCTGCGTTTTGGCAATAAGGGCGCTTATGTGAACGAAGACGGCACGGTGTCCCTGTCCGAAAATCCGGATGTGTTCATCATGGAAGACTGGGGCGAAAACAGCTACACCTTCCGCTGCCGGCGCACCGGGAAATACCTGTGCATGCACATGCCGGAAGGCAGCGGTATCCGCCGCAATCCCCTCCGGGCAGACCGTGCCGAGCCCTTTGACTGGTTTGCGCTGGAAATTTTCCGCTTTGAGGACACCGAAAATGGCCGCATCCTGCTGAACCGCTTTTCCTGGCCGGTGGAAGCAGAAGAGGATATGCTGGTCTCCGGCAGCCAGTACACCGGCACCCCCATGACGGTGGAGCTGGTGGAAAGCGGCATTGAAAAGGCGGTGCAGCTGGCCAAAGAAAACGAAAACGTGGTGCTGGCCCTTGGCAACACACCCCTGATCCCCGCCAAGGAGGAGTACGACCGTCATACCCTTTCCCTGCCTGCCCATCAGCAAAAGCTGATGGAAGGAGTCTTGCAGGCCAACCCCCGCACCGTATTGGTGCTGGTGGCCAATTATCCCTACGCTGTTTCCTTTGCCAAGGAACATCTGCCCGCTATTCTGGTTTCCGCATCTGGCGGCCAGCAGATGGGCACGGCCATTGCCCATGCCCTGTATGGGGTGCATGCACCCGCAGGCCGTCTGTCCATGACCTGGCCCCAAAGCGAAAACCAGCTGCCGGACATAGACGATTACGACATCATCCGGGGCAAGCGCACCTACCGCTATTTTGATCAGGAAGCGCTGTTCCCCTTCGGCCACGGTCTCACCTATACCACCTTCCGCTACGGCGATTTCAGCGTGTTCCAGAAGGATGACCGGCTGCTGTTCACCTTCACCGTGGAAAACACCGGCACCCGGGCCAGCGACGAAGTGGCTCAGGTATATGCTGTTGCCCCTGCTTCCCGGGTGCAAAAGCCCCTGCGGCAGCTGGTGGCCTTTCAACGGCTGAAAGATATTCAGCCCGGGGAAAAGCGGCTGGTGCAGCTGTATGCCAAGGTTGCGGAGCTGCGGTTCTATGACGTGATTTCCCAAAGCCTGATGGTGGAGGAGGGGGACTACCGCTTCTTTGCCGGCCCCTCCAGCCGGGAAGAAGCCTGCACCGCTTCCCTCTTTATCCCCGGCGAACACACCGGCAAACGCAGCCTGCTGCAGCGCATCCCGGCAGACCATTATGACGATTGCGAAAACATTGCCATCCTGCAGGGCAGCGTGGGCTATACCGCCATCTGTGTCCGGCCCGGCGAAGAAAAGGCCTGTGCCGTGTACCGGGACTGCCTCATGGATGACGAAAGCGGCTATCTGTCCCTGCGCATCAAAAGCGTACAGGGAGGGCGGCTGACCGTCCTTTGGAACGGACAGGAAATGGGGCGCTTTGAAGGCGATACCCGCACCCTGGAGCACCGCTCCGCACCGCCCATGAACCGCTTTGCCGCCGAAGAAACCGCTGCCCGCAACCGGGAACGTCATCCCATCTGGGAGGACATCGAGCTTCCCCTGCCCCAGGATGCCGGGGAAGGCACCCTCACCCTGCAGCTGGAAGGGGATCTGCTGTGCAGCTTCATCACCACCAAAAAGGCCCCGGGTGAAAGGAAGATCCGCCTGGGCATTGCCAACTGACGTTCTTGTACATTCACAAACAAAAAACACCCGTCAGGGTGTTTTTTCATCATATGCCGAAGAAACGCACAACCAACATGCCCAGCCAAATTACAGAAAAAGAAACAGGAATCAACACATCCAGTTTGAACCGCGTTGTTCTGAATTTTTGTTTCAGTTTCTTTTTGTACATCCCCAGATTTTCGTAAACATGATTACGAACTTTTGCATTATGAATAAAAGTATCCTCATCCAAAAAATCTTCTGCATTCTCTGCGGGTTTCCCCTGAGCATCATAACGATTCCTGAGATCAAACTTATAATAATCGACAATCTTGGTGCGAGCCCAAATCACCCGAAACCAGATGTACCACAACTGGATCATTGCCACTGCAACACAAACAGACAAAAGAACGAAGCTTTTTTCCAACAGCAATGCCCCAACAGCCAACAGAAAAGATTGAGAGGCTATCATATTAGAACGGTAAGCCTGTACATTTGCTTCATATGTGCTCCATTTTGTTTCACGGTTAAGCGCATCTTCCCATTTCTTCATCCGATTTCCCACTCCTTTCTGCTTTCATTGTAACAGCGTTCGGTCTTGCTTTCAATACAAGCCTTGCCTTTCTTGTGTTTTTTCCGTATAATAAACAAAATCATGCATTGATGGAGGAAAGAGAATGTTCCGGCAAATGCTGCGGAAAAAACAGGCGCTGAGCCTGGAAGAATGTAAAGAAGTGCTGAAAACCCAAACCCGGGGTGTGCTTTCCGTGATGGGTGAAAACGGCTATCCCTACGGCATGCCCATGAACCATTTTTAC
>JAFWYZ010000079.1 GCA_017517465.1 Clostridia bacterium
CGTCAATCCCCTTCTCCGTGGCAAAGGCTACGGCAAGGAAATGCTGCGGCTGGCCATCCATTTTGGCAAGCATCTGCTGAAAGCGGACAACATTTCCCTCGGTGTATTTGAAAACAATCCTGCCGCATTCCATTGCTATCAAGCGGTGGGGTTCCGGGAAATCACACTACCCGAAAAAGAAAGCTACTGCGTTTTCGGCAAAGAATGGCTCTGCCGGGAAATGATGCTGGAGCAATAAAAAACAACCGCCCGCCAGGGAGGTATGATGTAAAGGAAGGTTTTATCCTTCCAATACATCATGACTGTAGCTCATTTGTGGTGAATGGTAGCGGTTATGACGAAAGGAAAAACCTTCGGCATAACCGCTATTTTCATTGCGAAAGGAGCTGCCAACATGAAACAAGAACACGAATCCGACCTGACCATCTCCTATACGAGAATCGGAGACTACTACTTTCCCAACATTGCCCTCCCGCCGGATGCCGGAGACATTGGCACCTGCATAAACTGAAAGCCGGTGATTTGCTCTATATCAAGAGCATTGACCGGCTGGGACGCAACTATGAGGAAATCCAGATTCAATGGCGCATTTTAACCAAAGAGAAGGGCGTGGACATCTGCGTGATCGATATGCCGCTGCTGGACACCCGGCGTGGCAAAGACTTGATGGGCACGTTTTTGAGTGATATTGTGCTGCAGGTGCTCTCGTTTGTGGCAGAGAACGAACGAAACAACCTCCGCCAACGGCAGGCAGAGGGCATTGCTACGGCGCGTGCAAGGAGCGTCCGCTTAGGCAGACCAGTAAAGGAAGCCCCCGCTGACTTTGACCGCATTGTGAAAGCGCGGGAGAAGAAGAAAATCACGATGGCGGAAGCTATGAAAATGACGGGGATGAGTGAAACAACCTTTTATCAGCGCAGGCGTGAGATGGAACTGATTCGCGGAAAAAGAAATAAGCCTTCATAAGGTGTACCTCTTGAAAAGCGTTATGCAAATCATTTATCCTTTATTTTGTGCTCTGTTTAACAGTTTTTTCCATAATTAAGGCCAAAATACTTGAAATAAAGAAAAAAATCGCCTATAATATATACATTGTTTCCCATTACTTGCATTTTCATAAGGTACGCTTTTTGACAAAACAGGAGATACACTCTCTAGGACAGCTGACGCTCTGCCGGGAGAATGCATTTCTGTACAATAAGCACTTGAAAGGATGAGCAGCATGGAGAAGAAGTTGAAGGGGTATCCGTCTATTGATTTGCCACGGCAATCCGCGAAAGAAAAACTATCTATTTTGATACAAAAACCAATCAAAACGCCGAACCAGAATCTCTATAAATTCGTGGTGCGTCGTCCCCGTTTTAATGCCTGCAACATTGTTTGCAAATGCTACGATCAGGAATTATCTTTTTATCAGCTGCAAATGGAAGCGGAACGTCATGCAAAAGCCTTTGCGGGAATCGGTGTAAAAAAGGGAGATATCGTGCCTATTTGCACGGAGCCTTCCATTGAGGCGGTGATCGCTTTCTTTGCGCTGAATCGCCTTGGGGCGGTTTCCACGTTCTTAAACAACACGGCAAGCATGGACGAAATCGCAAATTATGTCAACCTATATGATTCCAAACTTCTTTTGGTGTCCGCACAATGTGCGCAACGGTTGGATAAGGATGAATTGAAGAAGCACTGTTGTATGCAGGATATGTATATCCTCTCTTCTGAGTCTGCCGAGAATTCCAGTGATGTTTCCCTGTTTTCTGAACAGCTTGCGAACTACGCAGATATCCAGGTTGAATTGGATGTATGTGGAAAGGATGCTCCCGCACATATTTCCTACACCAGCGGTACAACAGGATTACCGAAAGCAATCCTGTTGTCAAATGAGAATATCATGGCAGAAGTTCTTGCACTCCGCAAAGCGACCAAACTTATGTTGGGACCCAAGGGAAATACCCTGCAGGTTGTACCCTTTAATTATCCGTATGGATTTATTACAACTGTTTTGCTACATATTTACAGCGGAAAAACACCCGCTTTGACCCCATCCTTAACATTAAAAAACATTCACGAATATCTGGAAATGTATAAACCCTGTTACATTAACGGAATCCCATCTTTTTACAAGAGGTTTATCCACGATCCACTGATTCAGAAAATGGATTTATCCTTCATCAAGTATCCCATCACCGGAGGAGATACGTTAGATAGCCATCTTGCAAATGAGATCAATAATTTCTTTAGAGCGCATGGAAGCAAAGGAAAGATTTCCAATGGTTACGGAAATGGAGAAGCAAGCGGTGCCATTCTGAGTCCTGCATCTGTTCTACGCTCTCCATCTCCTGGAAGCTGTGGCTGGCCAATTCCGGGACTGAGCGTCAAATTGATTGACAGTGAAACTGGAAAACCTGTTCCAGTAGGTCATAGCGGGCGCTTCTGTTTTTCCGGAACCAATGTCATGATGGAATATTACCGTGATGCAGAGGCTACAGAGCAAGTATTTCATTATGACGAAGATGGCAGAAAATGGTTTTACACCGATACCTACATGCATATGGACGAAAAGAACTGCATGTTTATGGACGGCCGTGAGCGCCGGTTCTTCATCACCTTTGATGAAACGGGTTCGGCGTATAAAGTTTACTGCGACTATGTACAGAAAGTCATTGCAGAGTCTATTCCCGAAATCACAGACTGTGCTGTGGTTCAAAGGGAAGATGAAACCAGAAGTTTAGTTCCGGTTGCCTTTGTTTCTCTGAAAAATCCCGAAAAATGGAATGCACAGTTCGCAAATGAACTGCGGAGCAGATGTCAACACAAGCTTCAAAACTGCGCTGTGCCGACAGAATTTATTCCGATTGAAGAGCTGCCGTTAACGCATGCAGGAAAAGTAGATTACCGTGTCTTGGAGCGTAAAGCACAAAAAGAAGTGGAGGGCTAATCTGTCGCTCTATTTCCGCTTGCGCAAAAAAGCGAGCGCAGCACCTTGGACCGCATGACCATTGAGCAGCGGCACATGATTTTCCCTGCGCTCTATTTTACCAACAAGGTCAAGAACTGGTTGTTCGGGCTGCGCCGCACCATCTTGGCTGACCGCCGCACACCACGGATTGCCCTGTCATCTATGCCATTACCCACATTGACAAGTTGTCTTAGCGTTCGGAGTATTGATTAGAAGGCCAGCAAAGCATTCGTTGCTCTGCTGCCTATTTCTTTTGAAATGGGAAACTTTCTCCAAGGGACAAATTCACCCTTGACAGATCTCTTGACTGGGAAGGTGATGAAAAGGATAGAGTTCTCCTTCGCTTTGTACCAAAGAAATACCGAAACAGCACGCCCGCCAAGGTTTGCTGCTTCTTGTTCTGTGTGATAGAATGAAAGCGAAAAACTTGAAGTTTGCGGAGGAGTGATACAAAATGATATTGATCGTTGAATGTATTGTATTTTGCATAATCTTTACGCTGATAATATTTACCGGCTCAATATAAAGACCCTCTAAGTATGATTATGTCTTATCCGCCGAATGTTATAAAAAGGGTGGAGCAATTACCGCAATACGAAGGAAGTATTAAAAGAGAGAAAAGAAGCACATCAGCAAAAAATATTCGGTGTATTCTTCTTTGCAGTTCTATTGGCAATAGTGGCTTATTTCTCTGGTTGCAGAGATTTTGGTGACACATTTTTCATGTATTTATGCTTTCTTTGTGGTAAATTTTACGATATGTTTGTTCTGGACTGGGGAATATTCTGCCATAGTAAAAAACTTAGAATACCCGGAACGGAAGATATGGATAAGGATTACAAAGACTATTTATTTCATGCTAAACAGAACCTCAACCATTACATGGTTCCCCAAATATAGAAACAGTTCTCTGCTTATCACCCATGCGCGTGATACTGGAGAACTGTTTTGAAATAACGTATTGGGGTTACTGTTCCTGAATGAAGGAAATCACATCTCTGACCGTTTTGAAGTTTTTGATCATCCGATCGGGAATCTCAACATCAAATTCATCTTCCACAAGGCAAGCAAGATTCACCAAGTCAAGGGAATTCAGCCCAAGATCGGCAATCAGAATGGTATCTTCTGTAATGGTAAGATTTTTGTTACCAGTGTGTTCGCGAATGATTTCTGTCAATCTCTGAATCATTTATTCACCCTCCGTAATTCCGTTTGATTTTTTTCGTGGTGGTCTTTGGAAATTCCGTTTCCCGAATGATTACTTTACCGATATTCTTCATCCGGGGAAGACGCTGATTGATTTTCTGAATGTCAGCATGGATGCTTACCCGGGCATTGGGTACTTCTTCATCCAGGAAAACTTCTGCTGCAATCAACTGTTCTTTTCCGTAAACAATGCACTCTTTTACATACGGAATAGTGTAAACTTCCTGCTCGATGGATTCCGCAGAGATATTCTCACCGTTTGCCAGGATGATCAGGTTTTTAATGCGGCCTGTGATATAGAGATAGCCGTCCTCATCGATTCTGCCGATATCGCCCGTTCTGAACCAGCCATCCTGCAGAGCATCATCTGTGCTCTGCTGATCTCTATAATAACCAATCATCACGTTGGAACCCCTGACCATAATTTCTCCGTTACCCTGTGCATCCGGCTGGTCAATGCGCACCTCATTACAGCATACTGGGAACCCCACTGTTTTGTTGCGGAGGGCGTTGTTACGGTTGGTTGCTACCACCGGGCTGCATTCTGTAATGCCATATCCGTTGATAATCGTTATCCCCAGAGCATGGAAACCCTTCACGTATTTTTCATCCAGAGGGGCACCGCCAGAAATCACCGTTTCAAGATTTCCGCCAAAGGCTTTCAACACCGATTTGAACAGCTTTTTCCTCAAATCAATTTTCAGCTTCAACAAAATATTGCTGACCCCGACCAATAATTTCAGTGCCTTGTCTTTTCCCTGCTGTGCTGCCGCCGCCCAGATCCGTTTATAGAGAGTTTCCAAAATCAGCGGTACCAAGGACAGATGCTGGGGTGCTGCCTTCTGAAAATCATCCATCAGCCGTTTCAGACTGCTGTTGATATAGACATGATAACCGTAATACAAAACACATGTTACACCGGCAACAAAGCCAAAGGTATGATGCAGCGGAAGCAGCAAAATGGAGGGCCCTTTGATCATAACATTACAGCAGGTGGCCACCGAATTTGTGGCAAAATTTTCATGGGTCAGCATGACCCCTTTGCTCTTCCCGGTAGTCCCGGACGTATACACAATGGATGCCAAATCTTCTTTGCTGATTTTTACCTGCTGATAATCCGCATAGCCGGTCTGTATCAGTTCATTGCCTTTTTCAATACAGCGCGGAATCTCTTTCATGCTAACACAGGTCAGCTGCGGAATTTCTTCCCGGATCTGTTCCGCCACATCCCAATAAGTTTCCGAGCAGATAAGCAATGTGCTGTCACTTTCCCTGACCAGGGAAACAGCTTCTGCCCCGGACAATTCCTTATCGATGGGAACAATCACACTGCCGCCGCAGGTAACGGCGAAATGGCTCAGGATCCATTCGTAGCTGTTTTCCCCCAGCACCGCCACATGACATTTTTGATGGCCTTCTTTCCAAAGCCAGCTGCCCAATGCCATCACATCGTTTTTAAACTGAAGATGGCTGACCACAATTTCGCTTTTTCTGCGCTGAAAACGAAAGGCCGGCTTTTCTCCGAAGCGTTCAGAGCAGCTCAAAAGCAGTTCCTTCAGGGTATATACCTGGGGATGGGAATACAGTTCGTATTGTTGTCTCTTTTTCATTTGAAATACCCAATCCGTCTGAAATAATTAATATATTTTTGCAGATATTTCCAATCAATGACAGGCCATTCAAAACCAAGCCCTCTCAAATATGCCACCGTAAAATCTACGCTGATCTGCGTACCGTTTTCATAGCTGAGAAGATTATTTTCATCCAGATCATTGATAAAGGATTCCAGAAGATATGCACTGTCCTCATTTCTACCCATTTCTTCAATGAGCTCTGAAAATGCGTGCTGAGAAACAAACTGTACGGGATAGCCCAGCTGCGTGAACCGGGCCGCCAGTTCCTGAACGAAAACAAAATGGGGGTTTTCAATATGGAAAACAGTTTGTTCATTGCTGAAGCTGCGTGTGATCAGCATGATCGCCTGCGCCGCTTTATCGACAGGGGTAAATTCTGTATATTGTCTGCGCAGATTTTCCGGAATCTTTCCCAGATCGGCCATGGCTTTCAGCCGCTTTAGATAAGCATTACTTTCATGGTTTTTCTGGAATACACCATCCGAATATCGGTTGGACAGCTGACCCACCCGCATGATATTAGCCTGCAGGCCTTCTGCCATGGCTTCCAGCACAGCTTTCTCTGCTTCGAATTTACTGCGGACATACACATTCTCCAGCGATTGCCCGAAGTAAAGCATACTTTCAGAGAATTCTGCATCCACTTGGGAATGGTTACTGCTGAAGTCATCTCCGAAGCTGTTTCCGGACACACTGACAGTAGATGTGTGGATCAACTTTGCACCGGATGCCTGACAAAACCGGATCAGCCGCTGAACAGAAACCACATTGACTTCATGAAAATGCTGGTATGTGCCGTAATGCTTCACGCTTGCCGCACAATTGATAACAGTGTTTACGCTTTCTTGCAGGCTTGCATATTCCTGTGCTGTCAGACCCAAATGATCCTTTTGCAGATCGCCGCACAGAACCCGGATCCTGTCTGTTTTGCTGTATTTGTCTCCGAAGTAGAAAGACAACATTTCCTGCAATCGCCGTTCACTGTCCTTCTGATCCTTTCCGCGTACCAGACACCAGGCAATTCCGCCGTCATGATCCAGATAATCGGCCAGAATATGGCTTCCCAGATAACCCGTTGCGCCTGTCAGCATCAGATTTCCGACAGGACACAAAGCAGGCGCAGCCATATGCTCTATTCTGTTTTTATTCAGCAGAGGATCGATTTTTTCAAAATCACTTTGCTGATAAGTGAACTGCAGCCTGTCATTGTTCTCAATGCTCTCGCTGAGCTGCCGGATGGTGGGGTGGTCAAAAATCTGCTGCAGACTGAAATAGATTCCTTCATTATGGGCTTTGGAAACAAATTCAATGGCTTTGAGAGAATCGCCGCCCAGATCAAAGAAATCTTCTCCAATACCAATGGGCACAGTCCCCAGTACTTCTTGCGCAATGCTGCAAAGCGCTTTTTGAATATCCGATACCGGGGCAATATACGGTGTATCGTTTGTGATGTTTTCCAGATCCACTTCTGGCAATGTCTTTCGGTTTACCTTTCCGCTGGACGTAAGCGGCATAGCCTGAATATGAGTGAAGATATGCGGCAGCATATACTTGGGAAGCTGACGGCCAATGTGATTTCTGAGCGCACGGGCGTCGGTTTTTCTGCCGGTGTAGAAAGCACAGATCAGCTGTCGGCCGGCTTTGTTTTTCCGTACCGTAACAACAGCCTGATCAATGCCGCCCATGCTGCAGATGGCATTTTCAATTTCTCCCGGTTCAATACGAAGACCTCTGATTTTTACCTGAAAATCATTCCGGCCAATATATTCAATATTTCCGTCATCCCGCCAATAGGCCAGGTCCCCTGTTTTATACAGCATTCCTTCTCCGAAGGGATTGACAACGAATTTTTCCGCCGTCAATTCCGGTCTGTTCAGATATCCTGCACCCACACCGGCGCCTGCTATGCACAGTTCGCCAATCACACCGACCGGAACAAGATTCATATATTGATCCACAATGTATATCTGCGTATTGGCAATGGGTTTGCCGATATGGATATCATCCTTCAATCGGGAAAACGTTGAACATATAGTACACTCGCTGGGGCCGTATTCATTATACAATGCAATATGATGGTCAAAAATCTCATTGGCAAGCGCATCTTCCAGCTTTTCACCGACAAGAATAACCCCTTGAAACCGCCACTGGGTATACTGGGCAATGGATTTAAAAAAGGTTGGGGTCGTCATGAATATGCTGGATGAAGAAACAAGTGCCTTGTCAATGCTCTCAAGATTCTGGTGATCTTCAGCAATGGAAAAAACGCTCTTTACCATCAGCGAATAGAAGAATTCTTCCTGGAAGGTATCGGTTGTAATATTGGATACAGATACAACATAATCTGTTTCGGTATCTTGATATGCCGTTGTACGCCAAAGAACATTGTTGAGCAGGTTTTTGTGCAAAATCACTGTTCCCTTTGGTTTTCCCGTTGAACCCGAAGTATAAATGCAATAGACCCTGTGACTGCCGTCTATCAAAATGCCAGGATTGGCGGTGTTTGGTGAAGACAGCAGCTCATCAATATTCTCTTCCGAAATGCAAAAACCGGCATGACTGTCAGAAAGCATAAAATCAATTCTGTCTTTCGGATAATGCTGATCGACAGGTAAGTATGCAGCGCCTGCTTTCAGGATGCCTAATATAGCACATGCCAGATAACTCTTTCTGGGAAGCATGAGCGCAACAACGCTATTATGATCCATTCTCTTGGCAAGAATTGAATGAGCAATTCTGTTTGCCTGTTCATTCAATTCTCGATATGAAAGTGTCTTGTCTGCTGCAATCAATGCCGTTCTCTCTGGATATTTTTGTACCTGTTCTTCAAACAGGGAAACAATTGTGGCAGCGTTTGGAAAATCCACCGTTGTTTGATTGAAGGTGTGCCGGATCAAATTTTCCTCATCAGGAAGCAGTAATTTCAGACACCGGATTTTTTCATTATCATTGGCCACCGCATCAAAGAGCAACTCACAAATATGTGAGTGAATGTGTTCTATGTCCTTTTCAGAAAACTTACAGATTGAATAATCGTAATGAATGCGAAAAACCCCTTCATTATCACGGTCATCAATATGTACCTGAAGACTCTCGGCCTGCGCACCATTATGATACCATGTTGTTTTGACATCGGCGTCCATAATCCGGGCATTCTGATAGCTGATGGAAACATCATAAAGCTTTTCCGAAAAGTGATATTGTTCACGGATTGCTGCAAGTACATCGCCATAATTGAATTTCTGATGCCTGAATACAGAAAATGCCGTTTCCTCAATAACAGACAGGTTTTCTGCAAAGGAAGCATCATTATTCAGTTCAATCAGCATCGGAACAGTATTCACAAACATCCCGGCGGTGTTCTGCTCTTTCACCCCGCTCCGGTTAAGAACGGCTGTGCCAATATAGAACTTTTCGGCATTCATTTTTATGCGATTGATATAAATTGAAAGTGCCGCTGTAAACAGCATAAATGCAGACGTGCCTTTTTGACACGCATACTCATTGATCCGGCTTGCCAAAGAACCATCGATCACAAAAGTGCATCGCCTTGCATCCAGCACATTCGCCTGTTTTTCACTGAGATACGTCACTTCATCACATTTTTTGAATTGTTCCAGGAAAAAGGTCTTGTCTTTTTGATAGCGTTTGCTGAGAATGTATGCATTTTCATTCTCAACATAATCTTCGTAAGAATAAGCCTCCACCGCCTGTCCTTTCATCAGCCGGTTAAACTGTGTGCCAAGAAGAGAAAGCGTCCATGCGTCGCCGATAAAATGATGCAATTTCAGCAGCAAACCATATTGACCGGGCAGTACAAGAATATGAAACTCGCAAAGAGAGCCTGAAATAGAAAGCGGATTTTTTGTATATTCCTCTGCATAATCATTCAAAGAAGCCTCATTGTCAAAATGAAGCACAGGAATATTCTGCGGAATATAATCCCAAACAGATTGAGACACTTCCCCGCCGTCCGTTTTTATGCGAATACGTAATGCTCTATTGAGGCGGTACAGATTCTTCACCGCATTTTCAATTCGGATAATATCCGCCTCTCCGGATATCAACATGCTTCCGCAAATAATTGAAATTGAACCTCCGGAAAACATTTCCATATCATAAATCAGTTTTTGCGGCTTTGTTAAGTTCATATAAGCATTCTTCTCCTTAACAGACATCTTGCTATAACAAAAACGGACAATATACAGTTAACCATTCGTATTCCATTATATGACAATTTTCTCCTTTTTTCAATAGACATTTCGATCGCAGGCACGAAAAAAACATCCACTCCCCTGCACACAATCACACCAGAATAAATCGTGGATATAATATTTGAAATCATCACATGATTTACTGAATAGGAGTTTTGCTTTGTTTGAAAGGAGTATTACATGACAACAAGCAAAACTAAAAACCAAACAAAGAAAGATGCCGGCATTACCAGAACAAACGTTATCAGCGATTGCTTGCCGATAACCATATCCGTCAGAGTATGAGTCGTAAAGGCAACTGTCTGGACAATGCGGTCATGGAGAATTCCTTCGGGCTACTTAAGTCGGAACTGTTTTACCTACAATCTTTCGATTCCATTGAGCATTTCAGAACTGAGCTCATAGAATATCTTCACTACTACAATTCTTGCCGCATTAAAGCCAAACTAAAGGGCTTGACGCCTGCCGTTCACAGACTTCAAGCCCTCTCGGTTGCTTAATTCTTTTTCTTGTCTAACTATTTGGGGTCACTTCAATATCGTGTTAGTTCGGTGGTTTTTCGTTGCTTCTCTGAAAAAGATAAATTCACCCTTGACAAACCTTCTGGCCGGGCGGTTGTTTTCTTCAGTTACGGCACTTCCTCCAGCACTTCCTTTGTGATGGCCTGCAGCCTGCCAAAGTCCATGGCATCAATGTAATACCGCTCCAGCCGGTCATGGGCCTGTTTTGCCTGGGCCAGCACATCCACTGCCTGATGCAGGCACAAATCATACACCGCCCGGTTAAAGGACAGCCGGCTGGCTTCCTTTCGGATATCATCCTGGTCCAGTTCCGGCTCCACCGTCAGGGAATTGGGTGGCGCTGCCGTGGTAAACAGGGTGTCTCCCACCTGTAAATGGCTCAGCTTGCTGCCATCCAAAGGATCATGCCAGCACATCCTCTTCACATCTCTTTGCCGGGCCAGCTGCAAAAGGGGCTGCAGCAGCGCGTCTCCATCCATCCCAAAGGGGATAGACAGGCTGACCATCTGCTTTGCCTCCAATAATTCCGGATACTGCACCACCCCTTTCCAGGTAATGGCCTGCAAAAAGGCATGCTGTTCTTCCCCCTTTTCACCATCGGGCACCATGGAAAGCAATCTGTTTTCCATGTTCCTTCTGCGTGCCGGCAGGAATGCCCGGCGGTATACCGCACCGCTGTCCTGGCGCATGCCCTCTGCTGCATGCAGATATCGGTAGGCCCGGGCAAAGGTATGGCTGATCTTTTCATTCAGGCCGGCGATCTCCTCCGCCTGTTCCGCCAGCACCCCTTCGTTCAGGCATACCCCCAGGTTCACAATGCCGTCTCTGGCCCCGGGACACACAGGGTCCAGCCGATGAGGGGCAGTGCCGTCCGCCATCAGGTAGCCCTTGGCAGGTACATACACCGCATCAATGCTGTCCGGATCGCCTGAACAGTGATAATAATCCACTTCCAATCCCTTTTCTTCATAATGTGCACCCACCTTTTTCATCAGCGTGCTCTTGCCCACCCCGGGGCCGCCCTTGATGATCAGCGCACGCTTTGCCATGCTCTGCAGCTCCTCAAAATATCCGCAAAACCCCCGGGCTGTATTACTGCCGGAAAAAATATGCCTTGTCATGTCCATCTTCCTTTCCTTCGTCATGCATGCTACGCTATGCCGCAAAAGCCCGTTTTATACCCTTTTTTCTACGCATATTCCCCTTTTTCTCCGCATACCATGCTGCGAAAGCAACCAAAGGAGGCATTGCACATGGAACAGACCAGCATGGGGGAAAAAAAGCCCCTTTACCGGGATATTCTGGAAAGAACAGAAGGCGAACTATACATTGGTGTGGTGGGGCCGGTGCGCACCGGCAAAAGCACCCTGATTGCCCGTTTTATGGAAACCATGGTCCTGCCCTATGTGGCACCCGGTGCCCGGAAAGACAGGCTGACAGACGAATTGCCCCAGTCCGGCTCCGGCCGCATGATCATGACCTGCCAGCCCTGCTTCATCCCCGGAGAAGGGGCAGCGGAAATTGAACTGGCAGATCAGCTGAAAGCCCGGGTCCGGATGGTGGATTCGGTGGGCTATCCCATCCCCGGTGCGCAGGGAGCCCAGGAAGGGGAAGAAGCTCGGATGGTATCCACCCCCTGGGCAGATGAGGACATCCCCTTTGCCCAGGCGGCGGTGCTGGGCACCCGGAAGGTCATGGAAGACCATGCCACGGTGGGGCTGGTGGTCACCTGTGACGGTACGGTGGCCGATCTGCCCAGAAGCGCCTATACCCAGGCAGAAGAAACGGTGATCCGTCAGATGAAGCAAACGGGCAAGCCCTTTTCCCTGGTGCTCAATTCTGCCCGTCCCGCCGATCCCGATACCCAGGCCCTGCAAAAGGCACTGGAAAAAAAGTATGACGTGCCGGTATCCGTATTGAATGTAAAAGAAATGACCCAGGAGGATCTGCATGCCCTGCTGACCGGGCTCTTGTCCGCCTTCCCGGTACGTGAAGCCCGTTTTTCCCTGCCCGATTGGGTCAGCGCCCTGCCGGCGGATCACTGGCTGCCCACCGCTGCCGTGCAGGCGGTCCGGAAGCTGAGCGGCATGCTGAAAACCATTCGGGACAAAGCTGTCACCGCTGCCGTTTTCCAGAATTCCGAACAGCTGGATCTGCCCACCGGAGAGCAGGTGGACCTGGGAAGCAGCACCCTGCGCTACACCCTGCCGGTGAAAGAAGGGCTGTTCAGCCGCATCCTGTCGGAGCAGTGCGGCGAAACCATCACCGGCGATGCCCACCTTCTGTCCCTCATGACGGAACTGGTGCAGAAAAAGCGGGCATACGACCGCATTGCCGGCGCCATGAAGGAAGTGCAGCAGACAGGCTACGGCCTGGTGACCCCTGCCATGGAGGAGATCAACCTGCAAAAGCCGGAGCTGATGCGCCAGGGCAGCCGGTTTGGCATCCGGCTTCGGGCCACTGCCCCCACCCTGCATCTCATCCGCTCCGATATCGAAACGGAAGTGGCCCCCATTCTGGGCACCCAGGAACAGAGCGAGCAATTCATCGAAACCCTGAACCGCCAGTATGAAACGGACCGGGAAGCCCTGTGGAACACCAATTTCTTCGGCAAATCCCTGCAGGCACTGGTGCAGGAGGGGCTGGCTGCAAAGCTGCACCGTATGCCCGCCGATGCCCAGGAAAAGGTGCAGACAGCCCTCACCCGCATGCTCAATGAAGGGGAAGGCGGCATGATCTGCATCCTGCTGTGACAAGCTGATGACACAAAAGAAGGCTGTACATTTTCATTCGTCTTTGGTATAATGAGGGCATCATCCGGAATGTATCCAGAAATGAGGCACTGTCCATGTATACCAAACAGGATTATGACGATCTGTCCGCTCAGCTGAAAAAAAGGCTTTTGCTGCTTGCCGTTCCCGCCGTGCTGCTGCTTGCAGGCCTTGTGTATTCCCTGGTGATTCGCATGCAGTGGCTTACCGTGGGGCTCACCCTGGTGCTGGGCTGCATGATCATTTTCTGTTACCTGATGTTCATCTCCCCCATCCGCTATTACCGTGCCCATGTGCAGCATGCGCTGTACGGCAAGGTGCGCCAGCTGGAAGGCTGCCTGAAGGAAATGGAAGAAACAGCGCTGTGGCGGGAAGGCCTGCTTTTGTGGCCCATGATCATCAATATCAACGACATGGAAAACGAAGAGGACGACCGGCTGTTCTACTACGATGCCCGGCTGCCCCGCCCCCAGTGGGAAAAAGGCACCCGGCTTTTCATCACCTCCTACGACAAGCTGGTCACCTGTTGGGAGGAGAAATAACCTTCTGCATATCTATGCATACATGTCCCTGAACAATATCAAAATGTACGGACGGCTTCGGGCCGTCCTTTTATTTGCCGCAAAACAGTCTCCCCAACCACACCTCTTCTCCTCGCATCCGGAATCTGCCGTATGTTCCCCTCCCGCTTTGCAGTGTATTTATACCCCTTCAATCGACAATCAGGAACAAAACAGACCATTTCTCACATGCTTTCAGTATTTATGCATAATCAAGTGCATAATTGTAAATATATTTGGTTTTTTTCTTGTTTTTCAGCAGATTTTTTGAATAATTATTCATATTTGCTATTGACAACCGCGTTTTGCCGTGGTATACTGGCCACGTTCTCAGAAATGATTTCAATTGAGGAGGTAAACCCCATGAAAAAGATTATTGCTCTCATCGCTGCCCTGGTTATGGTTCTTTCTTTCACTGCCGCTCTGGCCGATGATACCATCATCGTGGCCACCAACCCCGAATATCCTCCCTTCGAATATGTGGAAGGCGATGCCATCGTGGGTTACGACATCGACATGTGGGATGCCATTGCCAAGAAGGCTGGCCTGGAATATGTGCTGGAACCCATGGACTTTGACGCTGTGATCAGCGCCGTGGCCGCCAACCCCAACACCATCGGCCTGTCCGGTATCTCCATCACCGACGAACGCAAGCTGACCGTTGACTTCTCCGATGGCTACATCAATGCCGGTCTGGTTGTTGTTGTGAAGGCTGACAGCGGCTACGAAACTGCCGACCAGCTCAAGGGCAAGATCATCGGCGTGCAGCTGGGCACCACCAGCGACTTCGCTGCCGAAGAAATCACCGGCATGGAAAACGTGGCTCAGTACAAGACCTTCCTCAACGCCATCATGGACCTGCAGGGCAACAAGATTGACGCCGTCATCATCGACAAGCCCGTGGGTCAGGCCATCCTGGCTTCCCTGAATGATCCTTCCCTGGTGATCGTGGACATGGGCCTGCAGGCTGACTGGTACGGCATCGAGCTGAACAAGGCCGCCAACCCCGAACTGAAGGAAAAGATCAACACTGCCCTGGCCGAACTGGAACAGGAAGGCTTCTTCGACACCCTGGCTCTGAAGTACTTCGGCGGCGGTGAAGAAGCTGCTGCTGAATAAGCACACACCATAAAATGCATATCCGCCGTAGAGAGCATTCCCTCTCTACGGCATTTGTACGATTATCTGAAAGCATCTGGAGGGAAGCCCTTTGAACGCTGTTGAAACAATCTCAATTTTTGAAAAGTGGTGGCTGGAAATTGAGCCCATGGTGCAGGCCAATACGCTGAATTTCTGGCAGTTCCTGTATAAGGAAATCTATCTGAACGTCATCAAGGATGACCGTTGGTTGCAGTATCTGAAGGGCATGGGTGTTACGCTTCAGGTTTCCCTCTATGCCATCCTGGTGGGCCTGATGCTGGGCACGCTGCTGGCCATCCTTCGTCTGCCTCAGATCCAGACAATGAGCGCTAAGGGCCGGGGCTTTTTCCCCAATCTAGGTGTTTTCCTGGTCAAATGCCTGAGCAAGCTGGCCGGCGGCTATATCAACATCATGCGCGGCACCCCCTTGCTTTTGCAGGTACTGATCATCAACTTCGGTATTTTCGGTTCCATCCGTATTGACAAGGTGATCGTGGGTGTCATTGCCTGCGGCCTGAACAGTGCGGCTTATGTGGCCGAAATCGTCCGCGGCGGTATTATGAGCGTGGAAAAGGGCCAGACGGAAGCCGGCCGCTCCCTGGGTCTTTCCGGTGTGCGCACCATGTTCTTCATCATCCTGCCCCAGGCAGCCAAATCCGCCCTTCCCGCCATGTGCAACGAGTTCATTTCCCTGATCAAGGAAACCTCTATCCTCTCCTACATTGCCCTCACCGAACTGACAAAGGCCGGTGACTATATCCGTTCCCGTACCTACTCTGCCTTTACCCCCTATATTGTGTCGGGTCTGTTGTACCTGATTGTGGTGCTGTCCCTCACCTGGGTCATCGGCAAGCTGGAAAGGAGGCTGCGCAACAGTGACCACTGATATCATTATTTCCGTCAAAGGCCTGCAAAAGCATTTTGACGACGGTAAACTGAAGGCCCTCCAGGGCGTGGACGCTGAAATCAAGCGTGGCGAAGTGGTGGTTGTGATCGGTCCCTCCGGTTCCGGCAAATCCACCTTCCTCCGCTGCCTGAACCTGCTGGAAACCCCCACCAAGGGCACCGTAAGCGTGGAGGGTGTGGATATCACCAACCCCCGTGTGAACATCAACAAGCACCGGGAAAAGATGGGCATGGTGTTCCAGCATTTTAACCTCTTCCCCCACATGTCCATCCTGAAAAACATGACCCTGGCCCCCATGAAGCTGCTGAAGAAAACCAAGGCAGAAGCCGAAGAAAAGGCCATGGGCCTGCTCAAGCGCGTAGGCCTTGCCGACCGCGCCAATGCTTACCCCAGCCAGCTTTCCGGCGGTCAGAAGCAGCGTATTGCCATCGTGCGTGCCCTGTGCATGGAGCCTCAGGTGATGCTCTTTGACGAACCCACCTCCGCCCTGGACCCCGAAATGGTGGGCGAAGTGCTGGACGTTATGAAGCAGCTGGCCCTGGAAGGCATGACCATGGTGGTGGTCACCCACGAAATGGGCTTTGCCCGTGAAGTGGCCGACCGGGTGATTTTCATGGATGAAGGCAAAATCGTGGAAGAAGGCACCCCCGAACAGATCTTCACCAATCCTCAGCAGCAGCGCACCAAGGACTTCCTGAACAAAGTGCTGTAATTTCCTATAAAATCCAATCCGTCTGGGCAAGCTATTCTTGCACAGACGGTTTTTTGTTTCGAATGTTTTACAACTATATGTCGTTTTATGTTGCAATTTCATCGCATATTTGGTATACTGACCAGAGAAAGTTCAGTTTTTTACCGCCGTTTTTCCGGCAGGAAGGAGCGTTTTGATATGCAGCAAATTAACCCCATGGCCCGTCCCCTGGTTCAGGCCCTGCAGCAGAACATTGCCAAGGCTGTGGTAGGCAAAGACGAGGCCATTGAACTGATGCTGATCGCCCTCATCTGCAAAGGCCATGTGCTGATCGAAGACGTGCCCGGTGTAGGCAAAACCACCATGGCATCCGCCCTGGCCAAGTCCCTGCAGTGCACCTTCAAGCGCATTCAGTTTACCCCGGACGTCACCCCCTCCGACGTGACCGGCTTCACCATGGTGAGCCTGAAAACGGGGGAAATGGAATTCAAGCCCGGGGCCGTCATGAGCCAGATCGTGCTGGCGGATGAAATCAACCGTACTTCCCCCAAAACCCAGTCCGCATTGCTGGAAGTGATGGAAGAGGGCCAGGTGACCATCGACGGCATCACCCATCCCATGCCCCGTCCCTTCATGGTGCTGGCCACCCAGAACCCGGTGGATTTTGTGGGTACTTATCCCCTGCCCGAAGCCCAGATGGACCGCTTTTTCCTGCGCATTGCCATCGGCTATCCTTCTTTGGAAGAAGAAATGGCCGTGCTGGAAAGGTATTCTGCCCAGGTAAACCCCATGGATACCCTGATGCCCGTGTGCGGCGGTCAGGAAATTCTGAACCTGCAGGAAAAGCTGGGGCTGGTGTATGCCAGCCGGGAAGCCCGCAGCTACGTGGCTTCCATCACCGGTGTCACCCGCAACCATCCCTCTGTGCAGCTGGGTGCTTCCCCCCGCGGCTCCATTGCGCTTTTGAAGGCTGCCCAGGCCTGCGCACTGCTGGCCGGACGTGACTATGTATTGCCTGACGATATCCGGCGCATGGCCCTGCCCGTGCTTTCTCACCGTCTGATCCTTACCCCCGAAGCCCGTATGAAGGGGGTTTCTGCCCAGCAGGTGCTGCGCCAGCTGATCGAAACGCTGCCGGTGCCTACGGGCCGGGCATGACGCGTCGCTTCTGGGCGCTGCTTGCCGCATGCATCACCAGCGCCTTTTGTGCCCTTTCCCTGGGCGGCAGGCTGTATTATTTCCTTGCCGCCTTGTTTGCGCTGCTGATCGTTTATTCCGTCATCAGCTGCCTGTGGGCCAGAAGGAGCATTTCCTGCCGGCTGTATTTCCCCAGCCACAAGGTGCACAGAGGGGAAGCGCTGGAAGTGCAGTTTATGATGCAGCACCGTTGTCTGCTGCCCCTTTCCTGCATTCGGTGTATCTATCGCTATCAGGATGAAACGCATGATTTTGAATTCGCATGCGCACCGCTGACGGAATATGAAATATCCCACACGCTGGAAACCGCACATGTAGGTGCTTTTGCCGTAACGCTGGAGCATGTCATCATTCAGGATCTGTTCTGCCTGTTCAATGTGAAAAAGAGAATCCCCAATCAGCAGGCCACTTATCTGGTGCTGCCCAATCCCTACCCCATCGATAAACCGGAAGTGCTGCCCGGTGATGACGGCAGCGCTGCCCTGGGCCGCACCCAGGAAGACTATAATGCCCCCGAAGATACCCGGGCCTATCTGCCCGGCGATGCCATGAAGCGCATCCACTGGAAGCTGTCCTCCCGGCGCAGGGAACTGGTGGTACGCCGGTTTGAAATGCCAGCCCCGCCGGACACCCTGCTGTTGATGGACCCCTCCGTTCCTCAGGCTGAAAAGCCTCAGGACATCCCCTTCCTGCGGGATGCCCTGTGTGAAACCGCCGTGGCTGTGGCCAAGCTGCAGATGGAGGACGGCAGTCCCATCCGCATGCCCCTGCATGGGCAAAGCGCCACCGAATTTGTGTCAGACCAGGCTGAAGGGCTGAACCAGCTGAAAGAAATGCTGGCTGCCCGATCTTTTTCGGAAACAGAAGATTTTGCACACATTCTGCGTCTGGAGCTGCGCCGCATGCGCAGAACCGGCGCCGTGGTGATCCTTACCACCCGGCTCAATGCCGGCATCGTGGAGGGCATCACCTCCATCCGCCGCATGGGTCCCAGTGCCCGTGTGTATCTTTGTACCCGCACACCGGAAGATGCGGAACTGATTCCCTATATCTCCCGGCTGCAGCATCATTTGGTGGAGGTGTGCTATGTCACGCCTGCATGAATATCTGAACAGTGATCAATTTGCCGAGCTTCTGGTTTCCTTCCTCATGTCGGCAGGGCTTGCCAGCATTTGCTGCGCCGGCTTTTTTCCGGCACCCAATATTGCCGGCATTTACCTGTGGTGTGCCCTGTTTTCCCTGTTGATTTCCCTGTACCGCTCCTGGCATTTCCGGCTGAAAGGCCTGGCGGTATTGGTGCTTGCTGTTGGCATGGGGCTTGCCGGGGCCTTCCTGCAATGGGGCCCTGTGCACAGCTGCATTGAAGCTGTGAAAGCCTTTGTGTACATGAAAAGCGGCTTCACAGATGTGCTGACCATCTATGCCGACCGTATTTTACCTGTTCTTTGTCTGGTATTTGTTTTCATTTGTGCAAGCGCTGCTGCCGATGACAGCGGTTTTTCTGCCGGTATTCTGGTAACCGGCGGCTGTATCCTGATCTCCCTGATGCTGCCAAAGCCCCAGCTGCTGCTGTATGCCCTGCCCGCCTTTGCCGGCCTGGTGCTGCAATTGACCAGATACCGCAGATCGGCTGCCATTGCTGTTCCGCTGGCATTGCTGCTGGCTTTCATTGCCTATGCCGTCACCCCGCAGGAAACCTCCCCCGTGCAGCCCTTTGATCAGACAGCACAGAAAATCCAGCAGCTGCTGGAAGATCACCTGATGTTCACCGGGGAACGCACCAGCTATTCCCTGGCTACCGACGGCTACATGCCCCTGGAAGTGCGCCTTGGCGGCAAGCCCGAGCTTTCCCAGCGCAGTGTAATGACCGTTAAAACCGACGAAACCGTGCTGCTCCGGGGCAAAACCTACGATTTTTATACCGGCATCTCCTGGGAGGACAGCCTGTCCGCCAAGCGATATCTGTACCATTCCCTCTACAGCAGAGACCTGCGCACCGAGCTGTTTGGCCTGGAACGACCCTTGACAGGCACTGCACAGCTTCCGCTGAAGCAGGTGGAAGTGGAAATGATCGCCGAGGGCACCACCACGCTCTTTGCACCGGCACGCACCAGAGAAATGCAGCTTTACAGCGACCGGGCCGTGCTCTATTTCAACACCGCCTGCGAACTGTTCCTTACCCGGAACACCCTGCCTTCGGAGCGCTACACCCTGTCCTATCTGCCTCTGCATTCCGGCCATTCCAACACCGCTCAGCTTATATCCGCCTGCGCCGAGCTGCCCGACCCCTATTACGAAACCGTGCGCAGCCAATATCTTGCCCTGCCCGATCATATCCAGCAGGAGATCTTTGATATCGCTGCCGATGCCGTCCATGAAAACGCAACGCCCTATGCCAAGGCGCTGCAGCTGCAGGACTTCCTCAAAAGCAATTACGAATACTCCCTTGACGTGGATACCCCGCCGGAAAATGTGGATTTCACCGCCTATTTCCTGCTGGGTGAAAAGAAGGGGTATTGCACCTATTTCGCCACCGCCATGACGGTGCTGTGCCGTATCAACGATATTCCCGCCCGGTTTGTGACCGGCTATCTGGCACAGCCGGATGAAAACGGTGTGGCCCATGTACAGGGCAAGAATGCCCATGCCTGGACGGAAATTTATCTGAAGGGCTTTGGCTGGCTGCCCATCGATGCCACAGGATCCGGCGATCTTCCGGAAGGAGAGGATCCTCAGCAGCAGCCTCCCCATAGCACCCCTTCTCCTGAGTCCACCCCCACTCCCACGCTTCCCCCGGCTCAGTCATCCACCCCCACCCCTTCTCCCACGCAGACGCCCACTGAATCGCCTGCCACACCGCCGCCCGGACAAACGTCCCCATCCCCCTCGCCTGATCCCTCTTCCGCTCCCAATCAGACCCCCGCTCCTCAATCCGCACCGGAAGACCGGGATGACCGGGGGAACGGCGCTTCCTGGCTTTGGCTCATTTTGCTGGCGGTCATCGTGCTTGTTGTACTGCGGTGGCATTTCACCCGTCCCCAGGTACGCGCATCCAGGAAACCCCAGGATGCAGCCCGGATATACTACCGGGCCATGGAGCGTATGCTGCGGCAGCGGAAGCTTGAGCGTGCTCCTCAGGAAACGCTGCACGGCTTTGCCCAGCGCTGCTTCGATGCCGGATTTGGCGGCGCAGCCCAGGCGATTGCTGTTTATGCTGCGCATCTGTACGGCAACAAACAGCTGGATCCCCTCATCATCCGGGAACAGTACCTTGCCCTGTATCAGGCTGCCAAGTGGCACAGGAAAGCAATTTTCACCCTCCAATGCATGTTCGGAAGGGGCTAAAACCGCATTTCTTGCTGTTCATATTACGTTTTTAGGGATATTTCGAAATTTTTTCGCAAAAAATGTGTAGAAATTATTGCATTTCGCTTGATTTTTGGTAGCATTTTCGTGTACAATAGATACTGATAGCAACTGCACAAAACAAAAGCAGCCTGCATATCGTAGGAAGGATGAAAAAACATGGCCAAACGTATTTTGCTTGTTGATGACGAACCTTTGATTTTGAAAGGTCTTCGTTTTACGCTGGAACAGGAAGGCTATGAAATTTTGACAGCTGCGGACGGCGAAGAAGCGCTGCAGGTGTTTTTTGACCAGCAGGTGGACCTGGTGCTGCTGGACGTGATGCTGCCCAAGCTGGACGGCATTCAGGTTTGCCAGCGCATTCGCGAAAGCAGCAATGTGCCGATTCTGATGCTCACCGCCAAGGGTGAAGACATGGACAAGATCCTGGGCCTGGAATACGGCGCAGACGATTATATGACCAAGCCCTTCAACATCCTGGAGGTCAAGGCCCGCATCAAGACGGTGCTTCGCCGTGCTGCACAGCCGGCTGCCAATGAAGAAAAGAAGATCATCACCGTCCACGATATGGAAGTGAATATCGTGAACCGTTCCGTGACTCTGGGCGGCAAGGAAGTGCGGCTGACGGCCAAGGAATTTGACCTGCTTCAGCTCTTCATCACCAACCGGGGCAAGGTATTCAGCCGTGAAACCATGCTGGAAACCGTCTGGAAGTATGACTATATGGGCGATGCCCGCACGGTAGACGTGCATATCCGGCGCCTGCGTGAAAAGATCGAACGCAACACCGCCAAGCCGGAGTTCATCTTCACCAAGTGGGGAGTGGGCTACTATTTCACCGACAAGGATTAACAAACCATTCACCAGCATCAGCTGGAAAATTATACTCGCCTTCCTGTTGATCGTGGGCCTGTCGTTTTTTGCAATGGCAGGCTCTCTGAGCGGCATGGTGGGCGATTATTTGTTCAACCAGCGTATCCGTACCGACCGTACCGGCCTGGAAAGCCTGGCCGTACGCATTGCCCGGGATGTGGACAACAGCGACGTTCCCGCCATCCGGGAGTCCCTTTCCCTGGCTGCCGGGGAGCTGGGCGGCAGGATTATGCTGCTGGATGAAAACGGAAAGGTGCAGGCGGACAGCTTTGGCGAAATGAACGGTGTGCGCCTGCAATACCCGGAGGTGGCCAATGTGCTGCTCAAGGGTGTGGCCACCGATTACGGGATCCACGAGATGGAAACCGGCGAACAGCTCAATACCAATAACCTGCTCTTCACCCGCAGGGCAAATGCCTCCTGGGTGGGCTATTGCACGGCAGGCGTGGTGATGTCCTCCGAAATCATCGGGGTGCTGCTGCTGGTCTCCCCTGTTCAGGAAATGATGCAGAACCTGTATCAGTTGCAGGACCAGATGGTGCTGATTTTCATCGTCATTGCCGTGGCTGCCCTGCTGTGCGCCCTGATCTTCGCCCGGGTCATCACACGGCCTGTAGGCGGCCTGATGCGGGGCATTCAGCGCATGTCCAAAGGGGACTTCGCCGCCCGTGTGCCGGTGAAAAGCTCCGGCGAGTTCCGTCAGCTGGCCCAGGCATTCAATTCCATGTCCGAGAAGCTGGAAACGCTGGACCAGAGCCGTAATCAGTTCGTTTCCAATGCCAGCCATGAACTGAAAACCCCGCTGGCCACCATGAAAATCATGCTGGAAAGCCTGATCTACCAGCCGGATATGGATAAAGAGCTGCGTGCCGAATTTATGCACGATATCAATTCCGAAATCGACCGGCTCTCCAACGTGGTCAGCGACCTTCTGACCCTTGTGCAGATGGACAGCCAGAACGTGAAGCTGACCCGTGAAAACCTGTCCATTGCAGCCCTGATCAAGGAAAACGCTCACCGGCTGCAGCCCATTGCCGATCAGAAGGGCCAGCAGATTTCCCTTACCCTGTCCGATCCCTGCGATATCTATGCCGACAAGAGCAAACTGAACCAGGTGATCTACAACCTGATGGAAAACGCCGTGAAGTACACCCAGTCCGGCGGGCAGATCAAGGTGTCGCTGGTGCGTCAGGGCCGGGATGCCATCTTTACCGTTTCCGACAACGGCCCCGGTATTCCCAAGGAAAACTTGCCCCATGTGTTTGACCGTTTCTACCGCGTGGACAAAGCACGCAGCCGCGAAAAAGGCGGCACCGGCCTGGGCCTTTCCATCGTACATCAGCTGGTGCTGCTCCATGGCGGTGCCATCCGGGTAGAAAGCGAAGAAGGCACGGGCGCATCCTTCATTGTGGAATTGCCCCTGCATCAAGGTTAACCGGGTGCATTGCCCCTGGAGAGGCGGATATTCCTTCTTTTATCCAGCAAACATTTTCCCCGCTATTGTGTAAGTATAGACAAAGCGCACTTGCCGATCAACCCAAACGGTTGGCAAGTGCGCTTTATTATGTTCCATGATAGCGGTATGCATCCCCGCTGATCTGATGATCAGTGTTCATTCGCCTTTCTCATGTCTTCGCTTTCCTTCAGCAGCTCCTCCAGCGGACGGTGTTCACCGCCCCACCACTCAAACACATGCATGCCATCTTCTTCCAATACCGGCCCTTCCAGATGCATTTCCACATCCATCTGCGCCAGGAGATTTTCATAATCCGGCGTATGGGGCACGAAAGGCAGCAGCCGTGCAAACTGCTGATAACCCACTCCATACACCACCCTTTTGATGCCCAGTGATGCAATGGCCATCATGCACCGGTTGCAGGGGGCGCAGCTGGTATACAGCGTGCTTTCG
The DNA here is from genome assembly GCA_017517465.1 of Clostridia bacterium. Lineage (GTDB taxonomy): Bacteria > Bacillota > Clostridia > Christensenellales > Aristaeellaceae > RUG563. Next base: position 23,946 of record JAFWYZ010000079.1, read on the forward strand.
GACAGCATCTGGTCGAAAAACCGGTTCGCCAGCATGTGCACCAGATTAAACTCCGCATGGCCGAACAGGCCTTTTTGATAATCCGCCGTGTTTTCCGCTTCTGCCACCACATTTCCATCATTGACCAGCAGCGCACCAAAGGTGTCATAGCCCTTCTTGCCTGCAGAAACTGCCAGATCATAGCACCTGCGCATAAAATATTCGTGCGTCTTCATGTTTTTCTCCTTAAAACGGCAGTATACCCTCAAAGGCATACTGCCGTGTGTTTTTACAGCAGGCGGTAGCGGATGCTCATCCGCTGCACCACACCGTTTTCCAGATAGTAGCTCATGGTCACCGTACCGCCGTCTTCCCGCACATAGGAATAGTCGATCCGGTCATGGGTATCATCCAGGTGGAACAGTTTTCCCTTGTCATTGCCGTTGTTCTGGTCATTCCAGTACAGGCTGCGGTCACCGTTCTGGTCATGTGCCTGGCCCATATCCCGGAACATGGCCGTCACTTCCTCTTCCTTCTGGCCAATTTTGGTTTTCCGGGGGCCCACCATGGCAGAATTGCCGGTATCCAGACTGTAGAGCACATAACCTGTGGAAATCATCACGAACTTGGCTTCGCCCCAGTTATAGGTCATCTTCAGCGTCACACCGCGGACGGTGGCATCTTCCGTTTCCACTTCCTCGTTGGGCTGGCCAAACTTCTTGATGAACTGATCCCGGGTGGTTTTCATGATGGTCACATCGGCCATTTCGTCGGTGTTATTGAAGAATTTCTTGAACGGCACGTTGTTGATCTTATACTTTCTTTCCAGAACGTTGCTGACCTTGCCATACCCGTTCACCGAAACCGCCTTCAGGATCACATACCCGCCGGGCATCAGGATGCCATCCCCTTCGTAAATGGGGGAATTGGAGGTGGGTGTCTGGCCATCCAGGGTGTAATACATGGTGATGTCGTTTTGCTTCTGCTCCGCTTCAGCACGTGCCACCGGATCATTCTTCAGGTAATCCAGCTGCATCTCCTCATCTTCTGTTTTGAGGTACTTCAGCCGCACCCGCTGACGCTGTTCGTAGGTACCGGGAGCCAAAGAGGGATAGGGCGCAGAGGGCACCGGCAGGGTGATGTTGTATTTCAGCATCATCTCATCACTGATCAGGTCATTGCTGACCGCCACAGCCCGCAGCACATGCACCCCTTCTTCCAGGTGAATGGGGCCTTCATAAAGGGTTCCGTCTTCAGGCAGAATGCCTTCTTCCCCCAGAATGTAGTAAATTTCATAATCTTCCTTGGACAAAATAGCCACATCACGGGCATACATACGGGTACCGGCTTCCAGGTCAGTGGTGGGGGTGGAAGGCAGCAGTTCTTCCCTTTGCCTGCGGAAAGAGGAATCCTTGGTATTCTCATAGGCTTCCGTCAGGTAAGTGGCCAGCTCCATCTTCCGGTCCTGATCCTGCATGATACGCACCACAGAACGCCAGGCAGAGGTTTTTTCCTTGTTCACCGTGGTCATCAGCCGGTAGGTTTCTTCTGCCTTGCCGATATAGCCACCGGCTTCGTAGGCATCCGCCAGCTGCTGCAGATGGGCATAGATGTCTTCCCTGTCCGGTTCCTGTTCGTATGCCTTGTTGAAGGCCTCAATGGAGCGGTCAATATATCCCTGGTCCAGCAATTCCTGCCCATAGGCCCACATGGCCGTGGCATTGGCTTCCTTGCCCATTCTGGCCAGGATCAGCTGGCCCGGATCCGTCACCTTCAAAAAGACAAACCCTGCCACCAGTGCCACAAAGAAAAGCGCCGCAATGGCAATGGCCACCGCCACCCAGTTGATCATCACCTTGCGTACCTTGTAGGTATGCACGGGCTGGGCCTGCTTTTCTTCCTCCTGGGGCATTTCCTGTGCTTTCCGTGAATCCGGATCAATTTGGGGCAGATTCTGCTTCTGCTGCGGCTGGGGCGCCTGTTTGCCCTGCCTGCGGCCCTGCAAACCGGCATTGTTCCGATAATAGCTGACTTCCGTACCGCAATACTCACATACCATGGCACCGTCTTTCAGCAGCTGACCGCATTTCTTGCAAACCATGCGTTTCTCCTTTCGCCGTTTGATTACTTCTGATAATAAACGCTTTGTACTTGCGTTTTATTGCATCTTGCACATGGCTTCGTAGGCCGGATCCTGAGCATCGAACTCCCGTTCGGGACATTCACCGCCCAGGGCTTCAATGGCATTACGGAGTTCGATATAATCCAGATACGGGGTTTCTTCGCTTCCGGCCACCTTTTTCAGGGCAGGCAGCGCACGTTCGTCCCCCAGCTTGCACAGGCAATCCGCCAGCACAGCCACCTGTTCCGGCATCATCATGAACAAATTCAGCGCCGTCTGGAACACGTTTTCATCCCCGGGATAATTGCACAGCAGGGTCAAAAGCGCCACCTTGCCTTCGCTGTTGGCCCCTTCCAGCGCTTCCCGCATGGCAGGCACAGCTTCCTCGCCCATATCGGACAGGCTTTCCAGCGCATTGTCTGCCAGCTCATCTTCCCCTTCCCTGCGCTGCAGCTGCAGGTCAATATAATATGCCATGGGCGCAGTGGATTCGATTTCACGCAGCAGCGTCATGGCCTGCATCACCGCTTCCCGGGGCGTCCTTTCCTTGCGCAGCAGGTTCATCAGCGCATCTTCCGCTTCCTTGCCCAGTTCGGAAATGCGGTTCATCAGCATATCCGGCACGGGAATGCGTTGCTTGATGTAATCCTCCATCCAGTTCACCAGCTGTCTGGCATTGTCAAACTGGTCAAAGTATTCACCGGGCTTTTTGCCCCCCAGCCAATTGGCCGGTGTATCCAGAAACAGGGCATAGATATCGGGCATGGCCGCTTCAATGGCATCATAGTTTTTGTATTCCTTGCCATGTTCCTTCACATAGGCCATCATGAAGCGTTCAAATTCCTTGTCAAAATTAATACAACGCATGGTGTTTCATCCTTCCTGTGTAAGATACAGATACCAGGCCAGCTTCCGCTCCGCCATCTTTCTGCCGGGCATGGAAGAAAGTGCCTGCAGCACCGTTTCCCTTTTCCCCAGCATTTCCAATACATACAGGTACAGGTGGTATATGGGCTGCTGTTCCCGCTCATCCAGCCGCCTTCTTTCCCTCGCATTCAGCTTCCGCCACAAGGGAATGATGGCCGCATAGATCTGTTCGGGGCTTGCTTCCTCCCGAAGGGAAAAGGCAAACAAATGCAAAAGCCGGTTCAAAGGGCCCGTTTTACGCATGCGGCGCAGAGAAGATGTCATCATTCCCAGAATGGGCAGGAACATCATCCGGCCAAGGTAGGGCACATCCTCCTCCGGATGCCGGGCATACCATTGCCCGCAGGCATCCTCAGGATCAATTTCCAGAATGGTCTGCAGCACCCGCTCTGCCTTTTCCCTTTCCTCCAGCTTCTTGAGCATGCGGTACTTGATCAAAAGGTAATCCGTGCTGCAGGGAAAGTACTTCAGTTTGCTTTCCGCCAGTCTCAGGGCTTCTTCATAAAAGCCCATTTGCCCGGCCATCAGGCTGAATGCCTCCGCCTGCTGCAGGGTAGTGCATAAAGGCGCACACATTTCCAGCGCATGCCTTGCCGCTTCCTTCTTGCCCTGCTGGTAATACACCTGGGCCAGCAGCAGCATGGGCGGTGTCTGACCGGCCAGCAATTCCGTTGCCTGTTCCACCAAAGGCTGGGCCAATTGGGGTGTTGATTGCAGCATGCCATGCAAAATGGCCGCTTCGCCGGTTTTGCCCCGCTTCCAGGCCGCTTCTGCCCTTTCCCGTGCCCCCTGCACATCCCCTCTTTGCAGCCGGGTTCTGGCAAAATGGCTGAGGGCCAGGCTGCGGGCCGTGCGTTTTTGGGGCTTCTGATAGCTCCAGGGATAGGTTTCCAGAATTTCCTGGCTTTCATGGGCCAGGGCACTGCCGGGCGCCAGCCGGATGCAGGCATCCAGCGCATCCTCGGCCATGGCCTCCTCCTGCCGCTCCAGGGCGCACAGGCCGGTTTCGTAGCACAGCTGGGGAGTAACGCCCCCTTCGGCTGCCGCTTTCATCAGGTACCGCTCCGCTGCGCTGATGCACAGCATGCTGCGGTATATGGCTGCCAGCTCCAGGGCTGTATGGCTGTCTCCGCCCTGCTCCAGGGCCTTGCGCATCAGCCGGGCCGCTTCCGGAAGACGGTCGGGCTTGTAGGCCTTGCGGGCTTTTTTCTGCCAGTAGGAAGCAGGCCTTTCGAAAGGAACCACCTTATCTTCAAAAAATGTCATCGGGTGGCCCTTTCCATCAGAGCAATCAAATCTTCTTTGGTAAACTGATGAGACGTGCGGCAGAAATGACAGGTCAGCTCCGCCCCTTCATCCTCTTCAATCAGCTCATTCAGGTCCCGGCGGCCCATGGCGATCAGCGCTTTTTCCATTTTTTCACGGCTGCAGTCGCACTGGTAGGAAACGCTTTCCTTTTCCAGAATTTTCAGATCCATGCCGTCAAACCACTTGGTGGCCAGATCCTCCAGCGGCTCTTCCGCCACTTCCCGGCTGATGGTAGTGAAGAACATGGCGCGGATCTCCAGCAGGTCCAGCACATCATCCGGGCATCCGGGCAGAGGCTGGATCAGGGCACCGCCGGCAGACAGGCAGGTGCCGTTGTTCACCAGACACCCAAGGGCCACAATGGAGGGCTTCTGTTCGCTGGTGGTGTAATAATGGGCAAAATCCTCGCCCAGTTCACCGCTCACCAGCTGGCATTGGCCCACATAGGGTTCCTTCAGGCCCAGGTCCTTGATGACGGTCAGCCGGCCTTCATGGCCGATATAGCCGCCCACATCCAGATGGCCGTCCTGCTTCAGGGGCAGTTCCACCTGCGGATTCTGGAGGGCGATCTTCACCTTGGTGCCGTTGGCCACACAGGTGATTTTCCCTGCAGGGCCGTTGCCGGCCACGGTGACGGTAACGGAGTCTTTCTCTCCCTTCATCATGCAGCCCAGCATGGAGGTGGCCGTCATCAGACGGCTCATGGCAGCCATGGCGGTATCGGAAGGCTGATGAATCTGCGCCGCGTCACGGGTCATGGCCGTGGTGCGCAGCAGCAGCACACGGGCCATGCCGCCGCACACCGTCATGTGCAGAATTTCATCAGGCAGGTTCAAAAGCGCTAAATTTTCCATGGAAATAACCGTCCTTTTAGTTTCTCAGGCTATGCAGCGGGGCAGGAATACGTCCGCCGCGGTCAATAAACGTTTCGGCAGAGAAGGGATGCACATCGATAATGGGAGCCCGGCCCAGCAAGCCGCCGAATTCCACTTCATCCCCCACCTTCTTGCCGGCAGCGGGAATGAGACGAACGGCGGTGGTTTTATTGTTCACCATGCCGATGGCCGCTTCATCCGCAATGATGGCGGAGATGGTGGCGGCGGTGGTATCCCCGGGCACGGCGATCATGTCAAGGCCCACGGAGCACACGCAGGTCATGGCTTCCAGCTTATCCAACGTCAGGGCGCCGCAGGCAGCGGCTTCGATCATGCCAATATCTTCGCTGACGGGAATGAAAGCACCGCTGAGGCCACCCACATGGGAGGAGGCCATCACACCGCCCTTCTTCACAGCGTCGTTAAGCAGGGCAAGGGCCGCCGTGGTGCCGTGGGTACCGCAGCGCTCCAGGCCCATTTCTTCCAGAATATGGGCCACACTGTCGCCCACTGCAGGGGTGGGAGCCAGGGAAAGGTCCACAATGCCAAAGGGCACGTTCAGCCGGGCAGAAGCTTCCCTTGCCACCAGCTGGCCCACACGGGTGATGCGGAAGGCGGTGCGCTTGATCATTTCCGCCACTTCGTCAAACCGCTGGCCCTTCACATTTTCCAGGGCACGCTTTACCACGCCGGGGCCGCTGACGCCCACGCTCACCGCGCAGTCCCCTTCCCCGGGGCCATGGAAGGCGCCGGCCATGAAGGGGTTATCTTCCACCGCATTGCAGAACACCACCAGCTTGGCGCAGCCAAGGCTGTCCTTATCGCCGGTGCGGATGGACAGATCCTTGATCATTTCGCCGCACAGTTTCACCGCATCCATGTTGATGCCGGCGCGGGTGGAGCCCACATTGACGGAAGAGCACATCACGTCCGTTTCGGACAGGGCTTCGGGAATGGAACGGATCAGCCGTTCATCCGCCGCTGTCATGCCCTTTTGCACAAGGGCAGAATAACCGCCGATGAAATCCACGCCCACGGTTTTTGCCGCTTTATCCAGTGCCCGGGCGATGACCACGGGGTTCTTCACCGCACCGGTGATCAGGGAAATGGGCGTAACGGAAACGCGCTTGTTCACAATGGGCACACCAAAGTCCCGTTCAATTTCACGGCCCACCTTCACCAGGTTTTCCGCCTGGGTGCAGATGCGGTCATACACCCGCTGGGCCAGCTTTTCTTCATCGTCACATACACAGTTAAACAGGGAAATACCCATGGTGATGGTTCTTACGTCCAGCTTTTCCTGGTCGATCATCCGCAGGGTATCCAGAATTTCATGGGTCTGAAACATGGCTTTACCTCCGGATCAAATCTGATGCATGGTTTCGAAGATTTCACTCTTCTGAATACGGATCTGCACACCGATGGCATTGCCCAGGGCCTGCAGGTCTTCCATCAGCATGGAAAAATCACAATCGGCAATGTCCACGATCATGATCATGTTGAAATAACCGCCCAGAATGGTCTGGGAGATGTCCAGAATATTGGAACCACGTTCAAACAGTACGTGAGAAACCTTTGCAATAATGCCCCGGCGGTCTACGCCCAGCACAGATACAACAGCCTTGGATACGTTTGCCATGGAAAGCTCCTTCCGCAGGAATCCATTCCTGCTTCTTATGTCTATTTGCAAGGGCAGCATTTGCATACCTTTGCAATCATATAGTATAGCACAATACCCTCTCTATTTCAAGCAAAGCAGGCATTTCTCCCCTGAAAATGCGCAAGAAAAACACCCGGAGAAACGGCTTCTCCGGGTGCGGATTGCTTTGGTTTTATCAGCTGTGTTCCTTGGTGAAGCGGATCAGTTCATCCAGCGTCGTGAAGGCCATGCCCACCACCGTGTCGGCGCAGCCGTAGTACATGGTAATGCGGCCGGTATCCTGGTCCACAAGCAAAGCGCAGGGGAACACCACGTTGGGCACGTCGCCGGTGCATTCGTAAATGGTCTCCGGGCCCATCAGGTATTCATGGCTGCGGTAAAGCACCTTCCAGGGTTCGTCCTTATCCAGGATGGCGGTGCTGATGCGGTACACAAAGCCGTTGCAGGTGGTGATGACGCCGTGGTAGATCATCAGCCACCCTTCATCCGTTTCAATCGGAACGGGGCCGGGGCCGATCTTGGTGGACTGCCAGCCGCCCCAGGTGCCCATCATCCAGCGGTGATGGCCCCAGAATTCCAGGTCGTTGGACTGGCTGACGTAAATGTCGCCAAAGGGGGTGTGCCCGTTATCGGAGGGACGGCTCATCATCATGTAGCGGCCGTTGATTTTCCGGGGGAAGAGCACGCCGTTGCGGTTGAAGGGCAGGAAGGCATTTTCCAGCTGGGTGAAATGCACAAAATCGGTGGTATAGGCGATGCCGATGGTGGGGCCGTGGAAGCCGTTGCACCAGGTGACGTACCACTTGTCATCCATGAACAATACACGGGGATCGTAGCGGTATTCGTAAGGAACGGGTTCGCCCTTTTCGTTGTACATCACAATGGGATCATTGCTGATTTCCCACTTCACGCCGTCCTTGCTGTGGCCCACATACAGGTCCATATGGCCGGTGCGGTCATCGCAGCGGAACACGCCGGCAAATTCGCCCTTGTAGGGCACCACGGCGGAATTGAAGATGCTGTTGGCCCGGGGAATATCGTGACGGCCGATGATGGGGTTGGCATCATAGCGCCAGATGGGGGAATTGTCATTTTCAGGGCGGTCCTGCCAGGGAATATTGGGCAGGGAGTAACCGTTCAGAATCTTAGCCATGTTTCTTCTCCTTCAGTTTTTCTTGATTGCAGGGAAACAGCATGCAGCCCATTTCCTTGAAATAAGCCATGCGGTCATAAATATCATCACAGGTCACATCAAAATACTGCGCAAGACAGGGGATGCACATGTATTCCTTGGTGCCCCGGTTGATGAGCTTTTTGGTCATGGCCGCTTCATCCGCCGTCACCGGTTTTTGGCAGCCCTTGCACTTGTCACACATGCTTCATCTTTGCCAGATACACCTTGCAGCCGTGGCCGGGCACTTCAGCGTTGTAATAATCCCGCTTCACACCTAAGGATTCGCCGGTGAACACGTCCTTCAGATCCAACCCCACGCCGCTCTTATAGGGAATGCCCATATCGGCAAAGGTGCCGGTCACGGTGGCGGGATGATCGGCCAGGTTGAAGTAGGCCATGGCAAATTCATTGTCGCTCATGTGCTTGATCATCACCAGGCCGCAATCGGGGAATTCGCGCCAGCCCACCGTTTCGCCGTTTTCTTCAAAGCCGGAGCAGATGACCCTCCCGCGGTAGGAAATGTAGGGCGGACGGCATTCTTCGTCCTGATTGATGCGCAAAAGATCCTTGTTCAGCACCAGCTTTTCGCAGAATTCGTTCATGTTGCGCACGTCACCGCCCAGCATCAGCGGAGCAGAGAACATGCACCACATGGCAAACTGGGTGCGGTAATCCTCATCGGTGCACTTGGCACCCAGGCCCACATTGCCCTTGCCGTACATGCCCACCGTCAGCATATCGATATCGTTGAAGCAGCCGGGGCCGGACATGCAGAAGTTTTCCATCTGGCTCTTGAAAATGCTGGAGAAGGAGCGGAAATTATCGAAAATATCGCCGGTGGAGCGGTACATACCGGCACCCACGCTCTTCATCCACTTCCAGGGTTCGCCGCTGCCCCAGTTGCAGGCAGACAGCAGGATATCCCGGCCGGATGCCTTCAGGGCCATGCTCATGGTGGCATAGCGGTGGCGGTTATCCGCATTTTCGGGGAAATAGCAGAAGTCATATTTCAGGAAATCCACACCCCATTCGGCAAACTGCCTGGCATCCTCGTATTCGTGGTCGTAGCTGCTGGGGTAACCGGCGCAGGTCATCACACCGGCGCAGGAGTACATGCCGAACTTGAAGCCCAGGGAATGCACATAATCCGCCAGGGCCTTCATGCCATGGGGGAATTTCTGGGGATCGGGCACCAGTTTGCCATTCTCATCACGTTCACGCAGGCTCCAGCAGTCGTCAATGACGATGTACTTGTAACCGGCTTCCAGATAACCTTTTTCTTTCATGATCCGGGCAGTTTCGCGGATCAGTTCATCCGAAATATTGGAGCCGAAGGTATTCCAGCTGTTCCATCCAAGAGGCGGCAGCGCTACATGCATATGTGTCATTTCCTGTCCTTTTTTTCTCATTATAGCGCATAAATGTCCTTTTGTCGATAGCAAAAACCCCTGTTTCGAAAATTTTCTTAACAGGGGTTTAATTGATATTTAATCTATTTAACTTATGAAATCAGGCCAGCACAGAACGGATAAAGACAATGGATTGTTCCATATCCCGCATCTGATCGCAGGAACCGAAGAGCTCCGCCGCAAAGCCGCCCTGATAGCCGTTTTTCACCAGGGTTTCCATAATGTCTTTGATGGGGATCACACCGCCGCCCACCGGCACCGGATACAGGGGCGTGCCGTCCAGCGCAATGCAGGGGCTGCCGCCGTTCTCCTGAAGGCCCCGGTCTTTCAGATGCACATCGGTAATATAGGGCAAAAAACGGGGCAGCAATTCCCACACATCCTCGCAGGCATAGGCAAAATTGCCGGTATCA
>JAFWYZ010000080.1 GCA_017517465.1 Clostridia bacterium
GCAAAGTACCATCCAGGTCAAAAAACAGGGCTTTGATCATGTGATGCTCCTTCCGGTGATGTGCTTTCATTTTACCATATCCCCTCTGCGAATACAACGCTTTCCATTGACACAATGCTCCTGAAAAGGTACAAAAAAACACGCATTGATCCTGCGTGTTTTGCTTTTTCATCCAAAGATCATCTTTGCCGCATCCTCCAGCTCTTTCCGCTCCGCAGTGCGGTCATAGGATGCATCTTTTCCATCGATCATCCTGTGCACATCGGTATAGAACAGGCCATCCCGGTTGCAGTAGTAATAAATGCGCTTGACGCTGCCTGTTTTGAACCGGGCTTCCGCATTGCCCTCCGGATACAGCTTCACCATCTGCAGCCTGTCCGGTGACACCGCTGCCATAAAGGAAATATAGTGGGCTTTGGTCATATCGTGGTCGATGCGCACGAAATATTCATCCTCCACCCCTTCAATAAACACCATGTGCTTTTCATCCGTCCGTTCTGCTTCCTGAGGCGCAAGCAAAACGCCGTGGCAATGGATGGAAGCCTCTCCCATGCTGTGAATGGCATTGCCGCACACAGGGCACACATAAAACTTGGAACGAAGCATATTGCCGGATACATTCACATTTTCCACTGCTTTTCCGGAAAGCAATTCCGTTACCGAAACGCCGAACACCCCGGCAATCCCCTCCAGCAGCGAAATATCCGGATAACCCTTGCCGTTTTCCCATTTGGAAACCGCTTTATCCGAAACAAACAGCTTTTCTGCCAGTTCAGCCTGGGTCAGGCCCTGCTTTTCCCGCAGCGTGCGGATCATGGTGCCCGTTACATACTGGTTCATTTTTCTCACCTCCGCACCCTATCATAAGCGAAAAGGCCCCCTTTGCCTACCTACGGAAAGTAGAGTCCCTTTCCTGGTGCGGATAACGCAGGAAATAGATATCCCGGCCCTCCATGGCTTGGGTTCTTTTGAAGCCATGCCGTTCATAGAACGTCATGGCGCGTGTATTTTCTTCGTGACATCCCAGGGCAATCGGGCGCACACCAAAGCGTTCATACACCGCTTCTATGGCCATTTCCAGCGCCTGTCCGCCCAGCCCCTGCCCACGGCAGCTTTTGTCCATCACAAAGCCCATCAGCCGCCAGAAAGGCTGCTGTTTCATTTCCTCCGGGTCCGTTTCCCAGGGCAGGGCTTCCCCCAGCAGCAGCGCACCCACATATTGCCCTTCATGCTTCACGGCAAAGGTGCATCCGGCCAATTGATGCTTTTTCCCATACTGTGTCAATTCCCACAGTTCCTCAATGTCATCCACATAGGAAAGCGGAATATCGCTTCTGTCTATTTTCTGTACCAAAGGCCAGTTTTCTTCCGTCAGCAGCTCCAGCGTCAGGCTCATTTTTCTGCCCTTTGCCTTGTGATTTCGTACATCAGGATGGAAGCGGCGCAGCTGACATTGAAGGAAGAGGCATAGCTGGTTTCCGCCATGGGAATGGTACACAGCACATCACATTTTTCCTTGAAGGCCTTGTTCAGCCCCATGGTTTCATTGCCCATCATCAGAAGGGTGGGCCGCTTCATATCCACGGTATACACCGGGGTTTCCTTATGCGCCGTGGTGCCCACCAGCTGGAAACCGTCATACTTTTCCTTCATCTCATCCACAAAGCGGAACAGTTCCTCATTGTCCGCCATGCGGATCACCGGCAGATTGAAGAAGGAGCCCATGGCAGATACCACCACGTCCGGGTCATACAGATCCACCCCATGCCCCGTGAGGATCAGCATATCCGCCCCCAGTGCGTCGCAGGAGCGGATCATGGTGCCCAGGTTGCCCTTGTTGGAAGGCCTGTCAAACAGC
>JAFWYZ010000081.1 GCA_017517465.1 Clostridia bacterium
ATGTTAAAATTTTACAAATGTAAAGCAGAGCCTGTCCATTCTTTCCGTGGAAAAACAAGATGTAAAGGGGTGACTTTACAGGAAAGATGCGGTATAATGACAGGGATCATATTGCACAAGGAGACTGATGCACGATGCAGAAGAACTACAAAAAAACGCTGTTGGCCTGTTATCTGGGGTTCATCACCCAGGCCATTACGGCCAATTTTGCCCCCCTTCTGTTTTTGATGTTCCATGAAAACTACCAGATTTCTCTGGGGCAGATTGCCCTGATCCCCACGGCATTTTTCCTGACCCAGCTGATTGTGGATGCCATTTGCGCCCGGTATGTGGATAAGATCGGCTACCGAAAGGCCATCATTGCTTCTCAGGTGGCCAGCGGCCTGGGGCTGATGGGGCTGGCTTTCCTGCCCGATCTGTTTGCCGATCCGTTTGTGGGTGTGATCATCTGTGTCATTATCTATGCCATCGGCAGCGGCCTGATCGAAGTGCTGTGCAGCCCCATTGTGGAGGCCTGTCCCTTTGACCATAAGGAAAAGGTGATGAGCCTTCTGCATTCCTTTTACTGCTGGGGTTCTTTGGGTGTAGTGCTGTTTTCCACGCTGTTCTTCTTTGCCTTCGGCATTGAAAACTGGCGGATCATGGCCTGCGTATGGGCGCTGGTGCCCCTTGCGAATATTTACAATTTTGCCACCTGCCCCATCGAGCATCTGGTGGAGGACGGCAAGGGCATGAGTATCGGCCAATTGTGCAAGACCCCCATCTTCTGGATTGCGGTGGTGCTGATGGCCTGTGCCGGGGCCAGTGAGCTTTCCATGGCCCAGTGGGCCAGTGCCTATGCGGAATCTGCACTGGGGCTCAGCAAAACGCTGGGGGATCTGGCAGGCCCCTGCATGTTTGCCATCACCATGGGCATCAGCCGTGTGTTCTATGGCAAGTACGGCGAAAAGGTGGACCTGACGGTGTATATGCTGGGCAGCGGTGTGCTGTGCCTGGTTTGCTATGTACTCTCTTCCATGACGGTCAACCCTGTGTGGGGACTGGTGGGCTGCATTGTGTGCGGCTTTTCCGTTGGCATCATGTGGCCCGGCACCCTCAGCATTTCCTCTGCCCGGATGCCCATGGGCGGCACGGCGCTGTTTGCGCTGCTGGCTATGGCCGGGGATCTGGGCGGTGCCTTTGGCCCCAGCATTGTGGGCTATGTGACCCAGGCTGCCGGGGATAACCTGCGCATGGGCCTGCGGGTGGGCTGCATTTTCCCCATTCTGCTGATGGTGGGGTTGGTGCTGATGCGCCGCATGGGAAAGGCAAAGGAATAAGATGACCGGCGAAGCATTTGCCCGCTATGTGGCGGAAAACTGGGGCATTGAAGGGGATCATCCCTTTGTCACATCGCCGGATACCACGGCCTTCCGCCACCCGGGGAATAAAAAATGGTTTGCCCTGATGATGGAAGTGCCGGCGGTGAAGCTGGGCAGCAAAAGAGAAGGCAGTGTCACGGTGGTGAATGCCAAGTGCGATGCGGCGCTGCAGAGCCTGCTCATGCAGCAAAAGGGGTTTTATCCTGCGTATCACATGAACAAGCAGCACTGGCTCAGTGCAGTGCTGCAGGAAATAGAAGAAGAAAAATGGCTGCAGCTGTTGATTGAAGAAAGCTACCGTGCTACAAAGTGAAGTGACCGGCGAGCACATAAAAAAGCCCGGGGAGAAGTAAATTTCTCCCGGGCTCTTTTTTTGCTTGCAGAGAGGTATTTGCGTTTATCGCCGCAGCAGGTACAGACAGGTAATGACAAGGCCGATGCACATCAGCAGCAGCCCGAAGGACATACTGCCGGTAATGCGCCGGGTGCCCTGGGTGAGTTCCTTCCAGGAGGCATCCAGCACGTATTCGAAGTCCGTGCGCATCTTTTTGTGCTGCAGCACCGTGGTATTCAGGAAACGGGCCACCCGGTTCAGCGCATTGCCAAGGGCCCAGGTGAAGCGGTTTCCCACGGCGGGGGTAACGTGCTCCTTTTTGCTGAACACATTCTTTTTCAGGAACAGCACTGTTTTTTCCGGCAGCTCGCCAATCATCCGAACCAGTCCCACGATCATGGAAGGGATCACTTTCAACACCGTCAGGCTTTCGGGAATCCGGGCAATGAAAGCGGTGATGCCGCCAAAGAAGCGGGGCAGGATATTCAGAAGCAGGGGACGGTATACCATCTCTTCCAGGTCCAGGAAGCTGGGCCAGCGGTTGAGATAGATGCGGTGCGTGCCCTCTCTTTTCGTCAGCAGGGGACGCACAATGAAAAGATACACCACAGCGCCGATGCCGATGCTCCATGCAGCGCCGGTCAGGTTGGCGGCATTGAAGTAGGGGATCTCATGGTGCAGCATTTCCTGGCCAAAGAAGGAAACGGAGCGCTCCGCCAGGGGATTGAAAAGCAGGCTGGGCAGCAGCCCCAGGAAAGGCAGCATGCAGGCACTGATCAGCAGCACAGCGCAGCCCTTTTTGCTCAGGTAATAGCGCATGTTGCCAAATTCCATCTGCCGGGTGGGGTGCTTTTCCCAAAAGATGCAGATGTACAGTTTGGTCATGTAGGCGACGGTCAGCCCGCCGCTGATGAGGAACAGAATTTCCGCCAGCTCATAGGGCAGGGCGCTGTGGCCATGGGCATGCAGGTGATGGATGTATTCCACCAGCGCTTCATGCAACAGGGATTTGGAGGCATAGCCGCTGCCGATGGGGGGGATACAGCCAAGGCTCAAGGCGCCCAACAGGAAAGCAATATGCAGCACCGGTTTTTTTCGTCCAAAGCCCCGGATGTCGTTCAGGTTCAGCTGGTGCAGGTTTTTGTACACCACACCGGCGGCCACAAACAGCACCAGCTTGATCAGGGAATGGTTCACCATGTGCATCACCGTGCCATAGGCAGCCAATGCACCCTCTTCCCCCAGCAGCACCATCATGGACAGCCCCACCGTGATAAAGCCGATCTGGCTCATGGAGGAGCAGGCCAGCGTGCGCTTGAGATCCACCGAGAACAGGGCCAGCAGCGCCCCCAGGAACATGGTGATCAGCGCCAGCGCCAGCAGGAGATGACCGAAAGCATGGTTGCCCGGCATCAGCCTGCCGCACACCACGATCAGCCCGAAAATGCCCGTCTTCGTCAGCATGCCGGACAAAAGAGCACTGGCAGGCGCCGGCGCCACGGGGTGCGCCTTGGGCAGCCAGATGTGCAGGGGAAAGAGGCCGGCTTTGGCCATGAAGCCTACGGCCGTCAGCCATACAGCGGCGGTCAGATCGCCGCTGTGGGCAGCCATGGCCTGCTGCATCCCTTCAAAGGACAAAGTGCCCAAGTGGTGCTGCAGCAGGAACAAGCCCATCAGTGTGGCCAGGCCGCCGATAACTGCCACAGCCAGGTAGGTGCCGGCAGCGCGGAGGGCCTGAGGGTTTTCCTCCTGCGCCACCCATACATAGCTGGACAGGGACATGATTTCAAAGAAGATGAAGGTGGTGAACAGATCATCGGAAAACAGTACACCCAGCGTGGCAGAGAGGGTGAGCAGGTTAAAGAAATAATAGCGGTTGCGCCGATGGTGATGGGCAAAGTATTCCGGAGAGAAAAGCCCGGTCATCATCCACATGAAGGCGGCAATCAGGCCGTACATGCTGCGAAAACCGTCTGCCTTCAGATGCAGCCCCAGGCCCATCACCCCTTCCACGGAGAAGGAAAGGGGCTGTTTCCAGGTGAAAAGGCAAAGAACGAAGGTGAGCACACCGGTGATGCCCACCAGCATGTCCCGCAGCGTTTTGTTCTTTTTGCCTGTCAGAAAGCAGACGAAGGCCATGATCAGAGGGAACAGCACAATCAAAGGGATCAGGTACACCGAATCGTCTCCTTTCTCAGAAAATTGTGCCCTGGGAAATCTGCCGCAGGAAGGTGATCAGCGGCTGAGAGAAAAGCCCCAGGCCCACGATCAGCAGGGAAAGCACCCCCAGGGGAACCAGCATCCGCCAGGAAGGGTCTTTCTTCGCGGCAGGGGCCTGGCCTGCTGCAGGGCTGAAATACATGGGCAGAATGGCGGTGAACAGGTAAATGGCGGTCAGCACAGCGGAAATGAGGATGGCGATAACCCCCACCGTGCCTGTCCAGTGCAGGGTATCGGCAGCGGCGGTGAGCAGGTTCCACTTGCTCACAAAGCCGCACAGGGGTGGGATGCCCACCATGGCCACAGAGGAAAGCAGCGCGGCGGCGCAGGTGACGGGCATGGACTTGTTAAGCCCGCGCAGGTCCTGCACATATTCATGACCGGTGCGCACCAGAACGGCGCCGGCGCAGTAAAACAGGGTGATTTTCATGATGCCGTGGCACACCAGGTGGCTGAGGCTTCCCACCATGCCATCCGGTGTCATCAGGGCAGCGCCCATGAGCATGTAGCTGAGATTGGACACGGTGGACCAGGCAAGCCTGCGCTTGAAATGCTTTTCACGCACGGCCATGGAAGAGCCAAAAAGAAGCGAGAAGCAGCTCAGCATCAGCACCACGGTGTGCACTGCAGTTCCGGACAGGAAGGACGTGCCGAATACATAGTAGATGACCCGCAGCACCGCATAGGCGCCGGTATTGACCACCGCCACCGCATGCAGAAGCGCTGTGACCGGGGTGGGCGCCACGGAGGCCATGGGCAGCCATGCGAACATGGGAAATACCGCAGCCTTGGTGCCGAAACCGATGAAGGACAAAAAGAAAATGAATTGCAGCAGCGCTTCATGCCCGGCTGCCTTTTCCATGTTCAGGATACCGCCCAGGGTAAAATCAGCCCCGGTGCCATAGTGCAGCATGAACACCAGCGTCAGGAAGGCCATGGCAGCACCGCTGATGGAGAAATACAGGTATTTGCGGCCGGCACGGATGGATTTGACGTCCTTTTTGTGCAGCACCAGCGGCAGGGTGATGAGGGTCAGGCACTCGTAAAAAACATAGAGGGTGAAAAGATTGGCGGCCATGGCCACGGCCAGGGTAATGCCGTAGGTCATGGTATAGAAGGAAAAGAAGGAGGTGGGCCGCTCTTCATGCTCCATGTATTCGAAGGCATACAGGGTGGCCAGCGGCCACAGAAGGCTCACAAGCCCGGTGAAAATGCAGGCCGGGCCATCCAGCCGGAAGGAGAGCAGCAGCCCCTTGCCGATGGAAAACAGGCTGTATGCGGTATCGGAACGGGTACACAGCGCGATCCAGACAAGGATGGAAGTGAGGATCACGGCGCATTCCACATAGATGGAACGATGCTTTGCTTTTTTGAAGGGAAGCAGGGGCAATGCCAGCCCCAGCAGAAGGGGCAGCAGCATGGAAAGAAAGAGGAGCATCTGGATCCTCCTTTACATCAGCCCCTGGGAAAGGGACGTAAACAATTGCATCAGCGGCTGGGGGCAAAGGCCCAGTACCACGGAAAGAGATGTGAGAACAATGACGGGCAGCAGCATTTTCCAGCTTACCTCGCATTTTTCCACGGGACCTTCTTCTTTGGCGAAGAAACCGCGGATGCTGACGGGCAGCAGGTAACCGGCGGTGAGCAGGGCGGAAATCAACAGCACCGCAGGGGCCAGCCAGTTAAAGAAGCCGGGCACGGTGGTGATTTCCAGGGCACCCTGGGCCAGGTACCACTTGCTGAGGAACCCAAGGCAGGGGGGAACGCCCACCAGCCCCACGCTGGCCAGGGTGAAGCACCACAGGGTGACGGGCATCCGCAGGCCCACTCCCTGCAGTTCAGGAACCTGGGTTTTGCCGGTTTTGTGGATGATGGAACCGGCGCACATAAACAGGGTGTTTTTGATCAGCGCATGGGCGCACACATGCAAAAGGGACCCCATCAGCCCCAAGGGATGCAGCGTGGCAATGCCCAGCAGCACATAGCTCAGCTGACTGACGGAGGAGTAGGCCAGCCGCTTTTTGAAGCCGTTTTCTTTATAGGCCAGCAAAGAACCCATGAACACCGTGAACAGAACCACGCTCATAAAGGCGATCTGCACCCAGGTGCCCTGCAGGAAGGAAGCGCCCACAAACTGGAACACCAGCCGCATCACACCCAGCACACCGCCCTTGGTGATGATGCCGGACAGCACAGCAGAAGCAGGAGAGGGAGCGGCGGGATGCGCCGTGGGCAGCCAGCCGTGCAGGGGATACAAACCGCACTTGGCCCCAAACCCCAGCAGCATCAGGAAGACCACGGTGAGAATAAACCCTTCATGCCCGGCGGCTTTTTCCATGTTCAGCACACCGCCTGCGGTGAAGGCAAAGGTGTCCGTATAGGGGCTCAGCAGGAAAATGCCCAGCAGCACCAGGGATGCACCGGCCACGGAATAAATGAGATACTTGATACCGGCGGCTACCGCATCTTTTTTGCCGGTGTGCATCACCATGGGAACGGTGAGCAGGGTCATGAACTCGTAGAACATGTAGAAGGTGGGCAGGCTGCCGGAAAAGCATACTGCCATCAGCACCCCCAGGGTACACAGGTAAAAGGCATAATACCGCTTCTGGTTTTCTTCATGGGCCATATAGCCGAAGGAATAGGCCCCGGCGCACAGCCACACAAAGGCCATCACCCCGGCAAAAACCTTGCCCAGCGTATCCGTCTGAAGGAAAATGGGCAGCGCATCGGAGAGGGTGAAGAGGGTCAGGCGCATATTCCCCTGCAAAAAGATGGGCACAAGGGACACGGCCACCAGTGCCAGGGCTGCCAGCGTCAGGGGATTTCTGCGCTTTGGATGATCCAAAGGTTTTACAAAAGAGACGGCCAGGCCGCACACAATGGGCAGCAGCACGGGCACCAGCAGATACCAGGATGAAATCATATCGATCAAGCCTCCTGTCGGGAAAGAATCAGCCGAAATGGGCCAGGCCATGGCTGATGGCATCCATCACACTTTGGGAAAACAGCCCAAGGGAAATATTCGCCACAGAGAACAGCACCAGTGCTGCGTGGAAGCAGAAGCCGCGCTGCCCCTTTTCCTTGGGGTAGTGCACCCCGGGCAGAGGTTTGCGGTACAGGGTGATGACGGTTTTGAGGAAATAGACAGTGTTGAGGAAGGTGGACACAATGAGCACCAGCAGCACCAGCAGCATGCTCAGATCGCTCATTTCCATGGCAGCGGTGGCAAAGTTCAGCTTGCTGGTGAAACCGCTGAGGAAGGGGAAGCCCACCATGCTCAGCGCGCCGATGGTGAACGCCACACCGGCGATGGGGCTTCTGAAGCCGGAGCCCCGCAGATGACGGAACTGCTTGTGATTGCCGGAAGCATCGGCCAATCCGCCGGCGGACAGGAACAGCATGGCCTTGCTGATGCCGTGGGCGAAAATGTGGAAGATGGCAGCGGCCATACCGGCCTGCGTGCCCATGCCCATGCCCATGAAAATGTAGCCGATCTGTGCCACGGAAGAAAAGGCGATCATCCGGCGCACGTCGTTTTGACGGATGGCAGAAACGGAGCCCATGATCATGCCCACCAGTGCAAAGACAAACAATACGTCCAGAATGCCGGTGGAGCGGATCACATCCAGGCCAATCACCCGGTGGAAGATCTTTATCAGCATGAAGATATACCCCTTGCTCACCAGCGAAGAAAGCACGGCGGAGGAGGTGGGGGTGGAATAGCCGTAGGCATCCGGCACCCAGGTGTGGAAGGGGAACAGGGCGCTTTTGATGCCAAGGCCGATGCTCATCAGGGCGATCACAACCGTAAGGGGCATTTTGTATTGACCGGTGGTGACAATATGGGCGATGGCCTCCTTGATATTGCTCATCAGCAGATGACCGGACAGGTCATACAGCAGGGTGATGCCCAGCAGAAACATACCGCTGCCCAGCAGATTCATGATCATATAGCGGGTGGCGGCAACCAATGTGCGGCCCCGGTTGCGGGCGGCGATCAGAGAACAGGCAGCCAATGTCATGATTTCCAGGAATACGTAGGCGGTGAACAGGTCGTTGGTGTACACCTGGGCCATCAGCGCTGCGGAAAGCAGGAGCAGCATGACGTAGTAAAGGCTCTGTTTATCGGAAAGCAGATGCTCGTCAATCTTTTTCATACCGCCCATCAGGGACAACAGCATGATCACGCTGAAGAACAGGGCAGTGACCGCTTCCAATAGCCCGGCCCGGATCTCATTGCCCCAGGGGGCAGAATAGTGGCCCATCATGTAGGTATAGCTGCCGGAGAAGCCCTGCATGTTTACCACGAAAACGGCAGACAGCGTTACCAGGCAGCAAAGGACAAACATGGTCCAGTACCGGGCCCAGCGCTTGCTGAGCACGCTGGTAATGGCGGCGGAGCCCAGGGGCAGCAGGATGCATGCGAAAGGAATGGATTGCCAAAGCTCCATGGCTTACTGCTCCTCCTTTCGCACCAGTGCGCAGATCCGGTCAAAATCCAGGGTGTGGTAGCGGCGGTACAGGCGCACCGTCAGTGCCAGCATCACGGCGGTCACCGAAACGCTGACCACAATGCCCGTCAGCACCAGGCCTGCGGGGATGGGGTTGATGTAGGCTTCCATCTGGGTGATGCCGTTTTCCACAATGGGGGCACGGCGGCCTTCAATGTAGCCTTTGGCAGCCAGGAACAGGTAAATGGCGGCATCCATCATGGAAAAGCCGATGATTTTTTTGATCAGGTTTTTTTGCAGGAGCAGGGTGGTAAAGCCGATACCGAAAAGGATCATGGCGGCCATTTCTTCGTAGTTATGGAAACTCATGGCTTACATATCTCCTTTCCTGAAATGGGTGTAGAAGGCATACATCGTGCAGCACACCACCATCCCTACGGCAATGTTCAGATAGGGAATGAGCCCTGCGGAGAACAGGTTGCCCGGAGTGCCGGGGGTGATGAAGGAGGGCAGGTGGTTCGCGCCGGTGAAGAAGGAATAGGCTTTGCTGACGGCATAGAAGGTAAGGGCACAGGCGGAGATGGTTTTGAAAACAGGGAAGGTGAAGAACCGCTGGGCCTTTTTGAAACCGAATGCGTTCAGGTACAGGATCATGCCCGCACCCATCACGGCACCGCCGGAAAAGCCGCCGCCGGGGGAAAGATGGCCGTTGAACAGGCCATAAACACCGAATACCAGGATCAGGGGCACCAGCATGGAGGTGGCCCGCTGGAGGATGAGGTCGTTTTTCGGCTCGTACATCCGGTCATCCGCCTCTATTTCCAGCTGATGCACGGAGGAAGTGTGGTTTTTGTCGCTGGACATGCGAAGCAAAATCAGCACCGAGCATGCCGCCACAAACAGCACATTGCTTTCGCCAAGGGTATCGAAGGCGCGGTAGTCCAGAATCATACCGGCTACGATGTTGACGGCACCGGTTTCTTCCATGCCTTTTTCGATGTAGCGCCGGCTCACTTCGTTGTGGGCAGGGTTATCGGGGGAGCCGAAGGAGGGAAGATGGGAGGCGGTTTGCAGCAGCACCCAGATGATGGACACGCAGATCACCACCGCCAGAATGCGGTAGGCCCAATCGGCAAGCCGGGCACCCTTGGTGCGGCTCCACTGGTGGGCATGGGCATACATTTCCAGTTCGTCTGACAGCTTTTGCTGAATACGGGCTTCCCGCTGTGCTTCCTGAGCGGCTATTTCTTCTGCTGAGGGCAGCAGATGGCCTTCATGGGTTTCTTCCATTTCTTCTTCCAGTCGGTCATCCAGGGCAGAAGAACCCATTTCCAGCCAGCGCAGCAGCCGGGGCCACCAGGTGTTTTCGTAATTATTCCTGATCCGTGCCATGCTGGGCCGCTCCTTTCTTTTGCTGGTCAATGGCGTGGATCTTTTTCAGCGTCACAAACAGCAGCAAACTGGTGATCCCGGCACCCACGGCGGCTTCTGTCACAGCCAGGTCCGGCGATTCGAGAAGGATCCAGATGATACACATGGCCAGGGACTGGCTCATGAAGATCACGATGGAGGTGAACAGGTTTTTCGTCAGGGAAACAGCCACGGCACAGACAATAATGAAAACCAGCAGCAGGATGTTCATCACTTCCACGGTCAGTCTCCCTCCTTTTCATGGCGCACCATTTCATCCCCCAGCACCATCATGTCTTTTTCCAGTTCGTCATTGATGGTGATCTCCATCCGGCCGATCAGATGGCCGGAAACGGGGCTGGTGAGCCAGAGGATGCAGATGATCACCAGCATTTTCAGGGAAGTGAGGGTAAAGCCAAGGGCAATGATGACCCCCAGCAGCATCAGCACAATGCCGGCGGTATCAAACAGGGCACCGGCATGGATGCGGCTGAGAGAATACTTGAACCGGTAAATGCCCACGATGCCGGAAAGCATCACAAAAAGCCCGGCCAGGGTGCACAGGGCAGACAGGGAAAAGCGGATGATATCAAGCATCTTTTTTGCCCTCCTGCCGGTGATTTTTTTCATGGTATACGCCCATGCAGATTTTCGTCAGCAGCACCACCGCCAGGAAGGACAGCATGGCATAAATGATGGCCACGTCCACCAGGTATCCTTCGTTCAGCAGGAAGGTGAGGATGCAGACGATGATGATGACAGTGGTGCCCATCATGTTGATGGCAATCAGCCGGTCTGCAATGCGGGGCCCGATGATGGCACGCACCAGGCAGGCCAGCAGGAAAAAGCCCAGGATGGCCAGGGTGATGTTATAGAGAATGTCATAGGCCTGCGCCATCTTATTTTCCCCCTTCCAGCTTCATCAGCTTTTCTTCCATCTGGCTGCCTTCCAGCCCGGCATCCAGGCTTTCATCCAGACAGTGCACCAGCATGACATCATCCCGGAAATCCACGGTAATGGTGCCGGGGGTGAGGGTGATGGAATTGGCCAGCAGTACCTTGGCCGTATCGGTTTTCAGCTTGGTATGGAAAGATACGATTTCCGGCTGCACCGTCACCTTGGGGGACCAGATGAAGCGGATGGTCTGCCATACGGACAGGGCCACTTCCCTGATCAGAAACAGGCCATAGCCCACGGCCCGGGGCAGGCGGCGCAAAAGCTGCCATTCCACCCGGGGAGAATAGCCCATGAATTTCCAGGTAAAAATGTAAATCAGGCCGCACACCACGGCGCCTGTCAGGGCAATTTCACCCGTCCAGCGGCCATTGAGCAAAAGCCAGAAGCCAAACAGCAGAAAGAACATTCAAAAGCCTCCTTCGGCACGAATTGTGTCAGAAAACATACATAATTATTGTAGTCTTTCCTATTAAACATTGCAACGGGAAAAAACTGTATTTTTACTGAAAATTAATTAAAATATGCGTATCATCAAGGAAGGTCAGGCCAAAAGAATGAAAACAAAACAGGCGCCGCATATGGCACCTGTTGAAGGGGGATATTCAGTTCATCGATCAGTCCAGATACCGGCAGGCAGCCATGGCGGCCACGGCGCCGTCGGAGGCGGCGGTCACCACCTGGCGGATGGCCTTGGAACGGCAATCACCGGCTACAAAGAGGCCGGGTGTCCGGGTCAGGCAATCTTCGGCTGTGTCGAAATAGCCCCAGTTGTTCAGCGCAGCCAATTCACGGAAAGCATCGTTTTCCGGCACTAGGCCCACGGCCAGGAAAGCGCCGCCCACGGGAAGGGAAGCGGTTTCGCCATTTTCGGTGTTCTTCAGCTGCAGACCGCAAAGCTGGCCATCCTTTTCCTGATAGGCGGTAACCACGGTGGAAAAATGCACCTGTACGTTGTCCTTTTTCAGCAGCGCTTCGGACAGCTTCTTTTCACCGGTGAAATCCGGCAGGTTCTGAATGACCGTGACTTTTTTGCAGATCTCACTCAGCAGCAGCGCTTCCTGCAGGGCAGAATTGCCGCCGCCGATCATGGCCACTTCCTGGCCTTCGTAGAAAGCACCATCGCACACAGCGCAGAAGGAAAGACCGCTGCCGATCAGGCTGTCTTCGTTTTCCAGGCCCAGCATGCGGTGCTTCACACCGGTGGCCAGAATGACCGCCCGGCCTTCATACACGTTTTCTTCTTCGGTATGGACGCGGAAACAGCCCTCTGCTTTTTCCAGCCGGATCACCTTTTCCATTTCCATATCGGCCCCCAGGTTCATGGCCTGTTCGGTGAGCTGTTCGGCAAACTCCGCACCGCTGATTTCCTGAAAGCCGGGAATGTTTTCCACCTTGGGGGAGAAGGCAATCTGGCCGCCGAAGCCGCCTTTTTCGATCACCAGGGTGCTTTTGCCGGCACGCAGGGCATAGATGGCAGCGGTGAGCCCGGCAGGACCGGCGCCCACAATGATGATATCATGCATGGCGATTGTTCCTTTCTACGGTAAATCAGCCGGGCAAAAGCGCCCGGCTGATGTGGTTTTTTTTGAAATTACAGGCTGGCCAGATACTTCTTGATTTCGGGCACGCTGTAGTAATTGACGTGGTTTTCACCGTCGGTGACCACCAGGGTGGGGGCACCCTTGATGCCAAACTGCTTGCACAGATCCACATGTTCATCGGCGATCAGCTTTTCGTAGGCAACACCGGCCTTGGCCAGCAGGTTTTCCGCCACACGGCAGTTGGGGCAGGTGACCCGGGAGAAGAGCAGCACCCTGGCATTTTCGCTGACGGGAGCCTTTTCTTCTTCGCAGCAGCAGGGGCATTCTTCCTTCACCACAGGCTGCTGGGCCTGGGGACGCAGGGTGGAAGTGCCCACGTTGTACACCTTACGGTCACGGAATTCCTGGCTCTTGCCGTCGTTCCAGTTCTGTACAGGACGGTAATAGCCGGTAATGCGGCTGTACACTTCGGTCTTACGGCCGCAGTGGGGGCAGGTGTACTGTTCACCGGCCAGATAGCCGTGATCGGCACAGACGGAGTAGGTGGGGCTCATGGTGTAGTAGGGCAGCTTGAAGTTTTCGGCAATCTTGCGCACCAGATCGGCAGCGGCCTTCCAGTCGGGCAGCTTTTCACCCAGGAAAGCATGGAAGACGGTACCGGAGGTGTAGCGGGTCTGCAGCTCGTCCTGCACTTCCAGGGCAGAGAAGATATCTTCGGTATAGCCCACGGGCAGGTGAGAGGAGTTGGTATAGTAGGGGGTGCCGTTTTCGTTGGCAGTG
This sequence comes from Clostridia bacterium, assembly GCA_017517465.1. Classification (GTDB taxonomy): domain Bacteria; phylum Bacillota; class Clostridia; order Christensenellales; family Aristaeellaceae; genus RUG563. The sequence goes on from JAFWYZ010000081.1 coordinate 13,059, forward strand.
ATGATGTCGGGATACTGTTCCTTATCATGCTTGGCGAAACGGTAGGTGGTGGATTCGGCGGGAGTGGCTTCCAGGTTGTACAGATCGCCGTACTTTTCCTGGTAATCGCTGAGACGTTCCCGCATATGATCCAGCACTTCCTGAGCGAACTTCTGGGTCTTTTCATGGGTCAGGTCAGCCCGCAGCCACTTGGCATTGAGGCCCACTTCGTTCATGCCGATGAGGCCGATGGTGGAGAAGTGGTTGGCGAAGGTGCCCAGGTAACGCTTGGTGTAGGGATACAGGCCGTTTTCCAGCAGCTGGGTGATCACTTCGCGCTTGGTCTTCAGGCTGCGGGCGGCGATATCCATCAGCCGGTCCAGCTGCTTGTAGAAGTCCTGTTCATCCTTGGCAAGATATGCGATGCGGGGCAGGTTGATGGTCACCACGCCGATGGAGCCGGTGGATTCGCCGGAGCCGAAGAAACCGCCGCTCTTTTTGCGCAGTTCACGCAGATCCAGCCGCAGACGGCAGCACATGGAGCGCACGTCGGAGGGTTCCATATCGGAGTTGATGTAGTTGGAGAAATAGGGGGTGCCGTACTTGGCGGTCATTTCAAAGAGGAGCTTGTTGTTTTCGGTTTCGCTCCAGTCGAAGTCACGGGTGATGGAGTAGGTGGGGATGGGATACTGGAACCCACGGCCGTTGGCATCGCCTTCGATCATCACTTCGATGAAAGCGCGGTTGACCATGTCCATTTCCTTCTTGCAGTCACCGTAGGTGAAATTCTGGGGCTTGCCGCCCACGATGGCAGGCTGATCC
>JAFWYZ010000082.1 GCA_017517465.1 Clostridia bacterium
AGGGCCAATGGCCCTGCCGTGGGGGGTACGGGGGGCGAGGAGCCCCCCTGCTCCGTTTCCCCAAGCAACATGCGGAAAGACGAATGGAAAAGCAGACTTCTGCATCGCAGGATGGGTCCAGGGGCAATGCCCCTGGTGCAGGGGGTACGGGGGCCGCACAGGCCCCTGCCTCGTTGTTCCCCAAGCAACATGCGGAAAGACGAATGTAAAAGAAGTCTTCTTCTTCGCAGAACGGGTCCAGGGGCAATGCCCCTGGTACGGGGAGCGAGGAGCCTCCTGCTCCGTCATTCTTCAGGCTTTATTTTCCTGCCTGAATCCATTCCAGCCAGGTTTTTTCATCCACGCCCAGGGTACATTTTTCGCCGTTACGGACGACGGGGGTTTTCATGTACTGGGGGTGGAGCAGCAATTCCTGGGTGATGTATTGCACGTCATCGGTATGGCCGATGGGCAGGGACAGGGTTTCGGGGCTCTTGTCCACCAGGTTCACAGCGCCGATGCGGCGGACGAACAGCTGCAGCTCTTTCTGGCCCAGCTTATGTTTTTTCAGGTCCACCAGCTGGTAAGGAATGCGGCGCTCCTTAAAAAAACGCTCTGCTTTTTGCACGTCAAAATTACGCTTGAGCGTATAGATCATGATATTCATAGGCGAAGGTTATTCCTGATCGAAATCCAGGGGCAGGCGGTTCTGGCCATCGTCCCAGAGACGCTCCAGGTGATAGAATTCCCGGTCTTCGGGGTGGAAAAGGTGCACCAGCACGGTGCCGTAATCCAGCACGATCCATCTTCCTTCGGCATTGCCCTCCTTGGAGCGCAGCTGAATACCTTCCATGGCCAGGGTATCGTCCACTTCGTCGGCCAGGGACTTCACCTGCAGGGAGGAGCGGCCGGAGGCGATTACCATATAATCGGTGATGACGGTGAGATGGGCCACGTGGAGCACGGTGATGTCCAGAGCCTTTTTGTTGTCCAGGATACGGGCGATCTTCTGGGCAAGGGTCGTCTGTTCCATAGGGGATCCTCCTTCAATTTATGGGATGGATGCGCACATCCATTGCTTTTCCTGTTGGGTCAATATACTGCGCAGGTAACGTTCGGTGTTCAGGGTGGAAGCATCCAGCCCCCGGCCGTCTTGCTGCTGAATGTAGCGGATGGTGCCCTCAATGGAGCACAGCACGGCGCAGGGCAGGGACCGTTCCGCAAGCCAGCGGATCTTTTCCAGCCCGGGATAATCTTCTCTTCCTTCTTCGATGGCATCGGCCACGAAGACGGCCATTTCAAAAAGCGTCATGTTTTCACGGCCGGTGGTATGGAAACGGATGGCATTGAGCACCTCTTCATCCGTCACATTGAAGTCCCTTTTAGCCAGCCAGGCCCCCACAGGGCCGTGGAGCACGGCGCCGATCATCAGCGTGTTTTCCGGGTCCACCAGCTGATAATGCTCGGTAAGCTGGGCCAGCTCCGGCTGGGGCATGCCCTTGGCAATGTCGTGAAGCAGGGCAGCCAGAGCCGCTTTTTGCACCGGCAGCCCATGAAGCGCCGCCAGATGCACGGCGGATTTCACCACGCCCAGGGTATGCCTGAAGCGGTGAGCATTCATCAGGGGCCGGATGCGGGGCAGCAGGTCTTCCCGGTAGAGCCCCTTTTCCGCCATATAGCACAGCACTTTTTTGTTCAGCCCGGGGGCATCTTCATACAGGGCCGTGCGGGCGCGGATGAGGGTAGAAGAATGAGGCGTGGGCGGCATATCCTGCAAAAGGGATACGGCGGCACCGGCCTGAATGGCTTTTTGCATGGCATCCTGGGTGTAGATGCCGGGCCGGGGGAAGCACAGGAAGCTGCACAAGGCGAACAATGCCTGGGCATCGTGCCAGTAGGGCAGAGTGGGCAGCTTGTCCGCGCCGATGATGAAGAACAATTGGCTGTCCGGATATTGCTGGCGGATCAGCCGCAGCGTGTCCGTGGTGTAGCGGACACCGCTTTGCAGCCCGGCATCGGATAAAAGGATGTCTTTTTCCCCTTCGATGGCCAGGCGGCACATCTGCAGCCGGTGAGCGGCATCCCCCAGCACGTCACGGTGGGCAGGGTCCGCCATGGGCAGCAGCAGCACAAAGTCAAGCTGTGCCTGTTCCTTTGCCAACCGGGCCAGATGCAAATGCCCTTCATGTATGGGGTCAAAAGTCCCCCCCAATATCCCAATACGCTGCAATATCATTCATCTCCTGTCTTTATTATACCGCATTTGGGGCATCCTGAAAAGGGGAGGGCAGAAAAAATGCAGGAATATTTGTGGAAAAATGCATTCCGGGAGAGGATGGATGCCCTGGGTTTTCTGACGGGCACCCTGGTTTTGTGCTGGGGGTGGTTTTTGCTGCTATGGGGATTCAGGGTGCAAAGCATACTGGCCGGAGCAGCGCTGTGGGGCATGGTACTGGTGATCCGCCGTCAGGGGAGGGAGCGAAGGCTGGCCCGGAAGGAGGAAAAGCTGCGCCGGATGATCGGGGGAGAAATGCGGCTGCAGGAGATGGTGCTGCTGTCGGTGCAAAGAGCGGCTTTTGAACTGGCCCTGCTGCTTTCGGAAAAAGAGATGTTTTTGCTGGAGAGGATCTGTGAAGAGGGGGTATTGTGCAGAAAGGAGGAGAAGACGTTTCTTTTGTGTTTTTTGCCGCTGCCGGCTCAGGAAAAGGTAAAGGCCAGGGACGTTTTGCAATGCCGCAGGGCTGCACGGCGGGAAGGGGCAGAGGGGGTGTGGCTGTGTGCTCCCTGTGCAGTGGCGCAGGAGGAAGAAGAACAGCAGGATGCACCCGGTGTACGCTTTTTTGACAGACAGGCGCTGATCTGCTTGCTGGGGGAGGTATACCCTGCCACCGATAAGCAATTGGTGGAGCTGGGGAAGAAGCGGAAACAAAAATGGCCGGCAGCCCGTGTGATGAAAACGGTGCTGCGGCCGGAAAAAGCCCGCAGGTATGCATGGTATGGCCTGTTGCTGCTTGGCATGTACATGCTGACGGGAATGGTTTACTATGCAGTGCCCGGACTGGTGTGTGCGGCGCTTTTTGCTGCCAGCCGCTGTATGGCCCGTCAATAACCCTTTTTTCTGCATGCGCATAGCATGGAGGAGGGGGCGATGGGGAATGGATATCTGGATCGCAGATGCAAGGAGCGGGCTGCTGCTGGATGGCAGAGTGGCGGATGGGCGCCCCTGCCAGGCATTGTGCGGCGGCTTTGGCAGGGTATACGGGGCCTTTGGGGACAGAGGAAGCTGTTTTGGAAAAGGGGAGAAGCTGTTTGACTTTTCCCTGCCGCCGGGCACCAATACCCTTTTGGCCTTTGGGGAACACATCTGTGCCCTCAGCGGTGAAAGCGACTGTGTGTGGGCCATGTGCCCCCGGGATGGCACCCTTCGACTGTCTGCCCCGGCAGGGAGTTATCCCCGGCATGCCTGTGTCAGCCCCTGCGGAAGGTATATGGCGGTTGCCGGGGGAGGCGCAGGGGAAGTGGTGCTGCTGGACCGGGAGCTGATGTGCATTGGCCGGCATCGGGTGGCCGGGGCGGCGGTGGATGTGTGTTTTCTGCCCCGGTCGATGGCGGTATTGTGTGCGGTGGGGGAAGAAAGGATCACGGCACGGCTGATGGAAATCCGCGGACGCGGGGTGATGGAAGAAATGGATGCCTGTCCGCAGGCCCCCTGCTGTTTGCTGGCCTTGCCCGGGGGAAGGATGCTGGCGGGGGTGCATGGGCAGGTGCGGCATCTGGATGTACGGGGACGGACGGTGGGATGCACCCGGTGCGTGTACCCCTCCCGCATGCGGATGAGCAGGCTGGGGCCCGTGTTTTCGGACGGATGGCGCGGCGGCCTATACACCCTGGACGGAAAAAAGAGGGGGTGTGCACCGGAGCCGGAGGATTTCTATATCACATAAAAACGGAAGCGATTTTTTACGCTTCCGTTTATCGTTTGCTCCAAGGACTGGCTCAGGCGCCTTTTTCCTGCTTGCTGTCTTCCAGCATAATGGAGAAAAGGGCCAGGTTTTTATCGGTTTCCTTTTGCTTTTTCCAGTAAGCCTTGAAATAGTCGCCGTAGGTGTGGCTGCTTTCACCAAACACGCGGATTTTCTGATCGACAGAGGCGATAAACTGGGCAATGCTGTCCGGGGTGTTGCTGTCATCGCGCATATCTTTTGTTTCGGCATCCCAGGCCTTTTTGAACAGGTCAAAAGCAGATGCGGGCTGATGTTTGAGGGAATCAAGCAGCGCTTTGTATTTTTCGATCATTCGGCACAGCATCTGATCCGCCTGAATTTCAGGGTCGGCAAGGAGCAGGCTGAAATGGCTGTCCATGCCGGGAATGAACTGTTCCGGGAACGATGCGTTGCCGGGATAGCTTTTTTCCCATTGGTTGAACTGTTCCCAGCCGGTCAGGCACACATGGTAGCCGCGGAG
>JAFWYZ010000083.1 GCA_017517465.1 Clostridia bacterium
CCGCAGCTGAAACTCAATCCCGTCAAGGACACATTTTACCGCGTTACTTTCTTGATCCATTTGTTCCCCCTGAGCCTGAAAAAGGCGATGATCCACTTGAAGCACTGGTCAATGCGGGTACACAAAAATACAACAGGCAGCGGCCAATGGAACACAAATGCCGCCAGATACGTCAGCGGCAGTACCACCAGCCACCCACAGATCAGGTCCACCATCATCACAAACCGGTTATCCCCGGCCCCCCGGTTGATGCCGGTAAAGCAGGAGGCATGGTAACTGGTGCCCATCATGGTAATGGCACCGATGAAGATCATCAGCCCAGCCAGCTGTTCCACATCCTCCGGCTGGCCGTACAGCCCCACAAACAGCCATCTGACCCCGATCACAAACAGCGCCATCACAACACCGAAGATGGCAAACAGGCCCAGTATGGTGCGGGAATAGGCCTGCACCTTTTCCATGTCCTGCTCGCCCACCGCCTTGCCCACCATCACGCAGGCACCGCCAGCCATGGCAAAGGTAAACAAAGTGCCCAGGTTCATCATGGTATCGGTCATATTCACGGCACTCATCATGGTGGAGCCCAGATGCCCGATGATGGCCATCTTCATCAGCCCCACCAGCGCCCACTGGGCATCGGTGCAGCTGACAGGGCTGCCAAAGCGCAGATAATCCTTCCATGCCCAGGCTTCATGCCTGAACAGCTCCCGGGGCCGGATTTCAATGGCCTTCTGCTTATGGAAGCAATACACCCATACCACGCAAAGTTCGATCACCCGGGACAATACCGTGGCAATGGCAGCCCCCTCCACCCCCAAAGAGGGAATGGGACCGATCCCGAAAATCAGCGCCGCATTCAGGCACACATTGGCAAGCAGGCTGATCACCGCCGCATACAGCGTCACCTTCACCACTTCCACGCCCTTCAGGCCGCCCACCAGCGCACTGGTGATGCCAAAGGGCAGGAAGGAAAGGCACACGATCCGCAGATAGGATACCGCCACAGGGGTCAGATGAGAAAGGGCAGGGTCCAATACCAGGGAAACCACCCACTGGGGAAACAATTGCACAACGGAAATAAACAATACCGGCAGCAGCAGCCCCAGGGCACATACCACCGCAAAGATCCGCTTGATGGAGGGCATATCCTTCTTTCCCCAATACTGGGCCACCAATACCACCGCACCGCTGCCCAGGCCGTTGAGGGCAGCCAGCATGAAGGTGGATACGGAATTGGCCTGGGATACCGGAGCCAGGGCACTGGGGTCAAACCGGGATACCATCACATTATCCGCCATCAGCACCAGCATGGAAAGCAATGTCTGAAACGCCGCCGGCAAGGACAGGCGCACCATGGTTTTATAAAAATTCCGGTCTCGGACAAAAATCTGTTTCATAGAATCCCCCATTTTTTCTGTTCATTTTCCATTATACAGCATTTTTCCCCATCTGCAAATGACAAAGAAAATGAATGAAGCGTAAATTTTCGTTTATTTTCAAAAGAAGGGAAGGAAATCGGCATTCCATGTGTTATAATGAAGGAGAATTTCTTCGCAGTACAGGAAGGGGGGTAGAAAATGCGTAAAAAACATTGTATAATAGGGATGATATGCATTTTGTGTCTGGCTCTTGTGCTGCTTGCTTTGCTCAGCGGCGGCAAACCGTCGGAAGAAAGCCTTTTGCGGCTGAAAGAAGCGGCAAAAGACCTCAATGCATACCGCATCACCATGAAGCTGGATGATGAAAAGCATACCCTGTCCATCACCGAGGAAATTGATTTTCTAAACCGCACCGGCCACCCCCTCACCGACGTGCAGCTGCGTCTTTTCCCCAATGCCTATGCCACGGAGGAAACCAGCCCCGCCGCCACGGATGAACTGTTTGACCTGTGCTATGAAAGCGGCTTTGCTCCGGGCTATGTCACGCTGCATGACGTGAAATGGAATGGCGAGCGGGCAGAGCATCAGTATCTGGATGCGGAAAACACCGTGCTGTCCGTTTCGGTGCCGGAAATGAAAAGCGGCGAAGGCGGCACCCTGTATCTTCGGTGCGTTGTGCAGCTGCCGCCATGTGCTCACCGCACCGGCTACCGGGAGGGCACCTACCTGCTGGGCCAGGTGATCCCCACCCTGTCCGTGTTTGAAAACGGTGCCTGGCGGCAGGACCCCGTGTCCCCCATCGGCGATCCTTTCTACATCGAATGCGCCAATTATTCCCTTTCCCTGCATGTGCCTGACGGATATGTGCCCGCCTGCTCTTTCTTCCTCCATCAGGATAAGGAAAACGTATGGCAGGGCAGCGGCCTGGCCCTGCGGGACATGGGGCTTTGCGTCAGCAATGGCTATGAAATGGCCGCCGGCAATCTGGATGGCATTCAGATCCGCAGTTATGCAAAAAGCGGCGCAAATGCCGCTCAGGCGGTTGCCTGTGCCCGGAAGGCGCTGCGCACCTACCAGGCCCTGTACGGCCCCTATCCCTTCCCATCGTTCACCGTTGCCGCCGCTCCCTTTGCCCCCGGGGCCATGGAGTACAGCGGCATGGCTGTCATCGACGAAAGCTATTTCCTCAAAAGCCAGTGGGACACGCTGGAGTTGTTCATCGCCCACGAAGGGGCGCACCAGTGGTTTTACGCGCTGGTGGGCAGCGATCCCATCCTGAACCCCTGGCAGGACGAAGCGCTGTGCGAATATGCCCTGCTGCGCTATACTGAAAAAAACTACGGCCAGAGCGCCTGGGAAAACCTGCGCTTTTTCCGGGTGGACAGCCCTATGCAGGAGCGCATCCCCGGCGGGCTCACCCCTGCCAGCCCCATCGATTATTTTTCCACCCTTTCCGATTACAAGGCCATCGTCTATGGCCGGGGCGCAGCCCTGCTGATCGCCCTGGATACCTTCCTGCCGGAGGGCACGGACGCTTTCCTGCGCCACTATGTGCAGCAGTTTGCTTTCCGCACTGCCTCCCGGACAGATTTTGAACAATGCCTGAATGCCTGGGCCGGGCAGGATCTTTCCCCGCTGGTTCAGGATTATCTGGATACAAAAATGATGGAATGACCACGAAAGAAGGTTTTGAAACATGAAACCCCAGGAATGTTGTGTATTGATCCCCTCCCTGTCCCCCGATGAGCGGCTCCCCCAGTATGTGGAAGAACTGCGCAAGGCCAATTACGGCCTCATCCTTGTGGTGGACGACGGCAGTGCCCAGGAATATCAGAAAATCTTTGAAAGGCTGAGCCAGATGGACGGCTGCCACGTGCTGCACCATGATGTGAATCACGGCAAGGGCCAGGCCCTGCGCACCGGCTTTGAGTACATCATGAACAATACCTCCATCAAGGGTATCATCACCGCCGATGCCGACGGCCAGCACACCGTGCCGGACACCCTGAAGCTGACGGAAGCCCTTTCCGAAAAGAAGGAGCTGCTGCTGGGCAGCCGGGACTTTTCCCTCAAAAGCAAGCAAGTGCCCCCCAAGTCCCGCATCGGCAACCGCATCACCTCCGTGGTGTTCAGTCTGCTGTACGGCCAGTGGCTGCCGGACACCCAGACGGGCCTGCGCGCTTTCCACACCGATCTGGTGCCCGCCATGCTGAAGGTAAGCGGCAACCGCTTTGAATACGAAATGAACCAGCTCATCTTCTGCGCCAATCAGAAAATCCCCATGACCGCCATCGGCATTGAAACGGTGTACCTGGATGACAATAAATCCAGCCATTTCCACCCCATCCGGGACAGCTGGCGCATTTATAAGCTGCTGCTGGGCTCTTTCCTGCGCTACAGCGCCGCCAGCCTGATTTCTTTCCTGCTGGATACGCTCCTTGTGACCCTGCTGATGCTGTGGGTTTTTGAAGACAGGGACATTGCCTTCCTGGGCATCACCTTCGCATCCGAAGCGCTGCTGGCCGTGCCCATTGCCCGGCTGTTCAGCGCACCGGTGAATTTCCTGCTGAACAAAAATTTTGCCTTCCAGGTAAAGGAAAGCAAAGGGGCCGTGTGGCGCTACATCGTGCTGGCTGTCTGCTCACTGGTGGTCACCACGCTGGTGTTTGGCTATCTGGATCACTTTGTCACCAACGGTTTCCTGCATGTGCTGCTCTATGTGGGTGTCCAGATCCTGATGTACATGGTCAATTTCCGTATTCAGAAGGCCTGGGTATTCCCGGCTGAAAAAGTGTAAAGGAGGCAACTTATGAAACTGCCCGTCCGTATTGCGCTGATGGCATTGTGCGTGGCCATCGTGCTGCTGATGCCCTTTGTTCTTTCCTCTCCTGCCATGCTGGGGGAAGCCCAGTGGGAGGCCACCATGGCCCTTGAAGGGGAAGAAGAAGGACTGGTGCGCTGGCTGGTGCCCTCCGCCTATGCAGAGGATGCTGCCCCCGTGCATACCCTGCCCTACGATTTTGCCCCCGCTCCCGCTCCCCGGGAAGACGGCTATACCGAAACCGGCTATGCCGATGAAACCATCACCGTGGAAATGGAAACCCGGGAAGAAGACGGTGTCATCTGGCGCATTGCCTGGGTGGATATCAAGGATCCTTCCCAGCTGCGCGTTACCCTGGCCGGGGATTTTAACAAAAAGGGCGTCTATACCTCCACCAAAACCGCCAAGGTAAAGGCCATGGCTGAAAAGAGCAATGCCATCGTGGCCCTCAACGGCGACTATTTTGCCGATGACCAGGTGAAGCGCTGCTTCGAGTTCCGCTTCTTCCAGCCGGTCAACAGCAAGGTGCCCAAGACCAACAAAACCAAGGACATCCTCATCATCGATGAATTCGGCGATTTCCATACCTTCATCAAGTCCGAAGGCATCACCGTCAATAAAAAAGCCAAGCTGAACGAATCCCTGCAGGAAAACATCACCGCTGAAGGTGTGGAAGGCCGCATCCTGCATGCCTTCACCTTCGGCCCTGCCCTGGTGCAAAAGGGCAATCCCCTGGTGGTGGACACCGATTACGGCTATAACCCCAACGGCCGGGAGCCCCGCAGCGCCATCGGCCAGATGGGCCCGCTGAGCTATGTGATGGTGGTGGCCGAAGGCCGCGGCGACAGCGTGGGGGTCACCCATCAGGAACTGGCGGACTTTATGTTCCTGCTGGGCTGTGAAGAAGCCTATAACCTGGACGGCGGCGGCACTGCTGCCATGTACTACAACGGCGAATATTTCAACGATCTGGCCGGCAGTGAACGCGCCGTCAGCGATATTATCTATTTCGCCACGGCCCTGACGGAGGAATAAATCCATGTACATGTGGGAAGAAGCACAGATCATCTCCTTCCTGGGCATGGATATATATGCCTGGGGGCTGTTTGCGGCGGTGGGTGCCTTCGGCATGCTGCTGCTATTGTGTGCCCTGTCCGCCATGAAGAAAATGCAGGGGGGCACGGCGCCTGTTATGTTCCTTCTGTCCACGGTGCTGGGCCTTGTGTGCAGCCGGGTGCTGTATGCCCTGTTCAGCTTCAATGTGGATGTGCCGCTCCTTGGCAAGCTGCATCCTTTGTTCATCACCGGCGGCGGCCATTCCATGATGGGCGCACTGCTGGGCGGTTTCCTGGGGGCTGCGCTGACAGCCAAAGTGCAAAAGGAGAAGGCCCTGAAATATCTGGATATGTTCGCCGTTGCCGCTCTGGGCTTTGTCTTTTTTGCCCGGCTTGGCGAAATGTTTGTGGAAGACTTCGGCATCAGCCGCTCCCTGGTCTATGAATTCACGGCCCGGCTGCCCATCGCCATTCAGGGCGAATACGACAGCTGCCTGGCCACCTATCTGCTGGAAGCCATCTGCGCCATCGTGATGCTGGGCATTTTGCTGCACGATGTGAAAAAACAGGAAAAGCCCGGCAACACCTTTGTGTTGTTCCTGCTGTTGTTTGGTGCTTCCCAGATCGTGATGGAAAGCCTGCGGTATGACCGGCATATGTCCTTCACCTTCATCCGCATGCAGCAGATCATGGCCATCCTGGTGCTGACCGGCGGTCTGATCTATGCCGCAAAGCGTGCCGGCAAGGAAAAGAAAACCCTCTTCATGCTCTTTGGCATGATGGTGCTCATTTCTGCCGTCGGTGTGGGGCTGGAATTTGCCATCGACCGTACGGAAATCAACCGTTATCTTTTGTATCTTGCCTTTGTTGTGCTGGTATCCATTCCGGTGTGCATGGGCCTGACGCTGAGAAAGAAAGGAAACTGACCCATGGAAAAAGCACAAGTGGACCGCATCAACGAACTGGCACGGAAGAAAAAAACCGTGGGCCTGACCCCTGAAGAGGTGCAGGAACACGAAAAGCTGCGCCGCCAGTATATTGATGAATTCAAGGAAAACCTGCGGCTGACGCTGGACAATGTGTACATGCAGCAGGAAGACGGTTCCTACAAGAAACTGGAACAAAAAAAGAAACCTAATTGAGAACGGAGAGATGAACCATGAAAAAAATCAACGTACTGGCCCTTGTTCTGGCCCTGATGCTGCTGCTTGCCGGCTGCGCTGAAAAGGACCCCGTTGTCATCAGCGTCAACGGTGAAACCCTCACCCTCAGCTCCCTCAGCGAGCAGGTGGATGCCCAGATCGCCTACAACCAACAGATCAATAACCTGACCATGTCCTACTACGGTGTTTCCGCCGGCTATCCCACCGACCGCACCGAAGTGGCCACCACCCTGGCCAATGCCTGCGTGAACACCATGGTGGCCCTGCAGAAGGCCAAGGAACTGGGCATGGATCAGCTCACCGAAGAAGAAACAGTTGCCGTGAAGGAAGCGGCCCAGGCTGAATTTGACCGCATCATTGCCAGCGTTGCCGCCAGCGATTATGCCGATCTGCCTGCCGAAGAAGCCACCCAGAAGGCCATTGCCTTTGCCAAGGAAAAGGGTGTGGATGTAAACAGCTACATCGAAAGCGAAACCAAGACCGTCATGCTGGACAAGCTGCAGGCGGAAATGATCAAGGATGTTACCGTTTCCGACGACGAAGTGCAGGCCGCCTATGACAAGCGCGTGGAAGAAGACAAGGCCTTCTTCGACCTGAACCCCAAGGTTTTCGGCGACTATATCAACCAGGATTATGCCCGTCCCTATTATGCGCCCGAAGGTTACCGCTATGTGAAGCACATTCTGGTGCAGTTCACCGAAAATGACCTGACCGCCATCAACCAGAAGCGTGACATGCTGGTCCTGGCCGCAGGCAAGGTGGGCCAGGCTAAGAATGACGCAAACGCAGACGTGGATGCTGCCCAGCAGGAAATGGACGCTGCCCAGGCTGCACTGGATGAAGCCATTGCCGCTGCCCGTGAAAACATTCAGGCCCGGGTGGACGAAGTGCTGGCCCTGGCCACTGCCGAAGGCGCCGATTTTGATACCCTGGTGGCCCAGTACAACCAGGATCCCGGCATGCCCGAAGCCGGTTATGTCATCTGCGAAGGCTATCCCAGCTTTGTTGAATCCTTCGTCACTGACGGCATGGCCCTGGCAAACATCGGCGATGTGAGCCAGCCCTCCTACTCCGATTACGGCTGCCACATCATCAAGTACGTCGGCGATCTGGCCGGCGGTGCTTACGAAGCCGAAGCCGGCCTTGCCGAAATGAAGGCCAGCATGCTGTCCGAGGCTCAGAACAAGGTGTTCGAAGAAAAGCTGAACCAGTGGATCAGCGAAGCCGACGTGAAAATCGAGCTGGACAAGCTGACCAAATAATCCCCGCTCCCCCATGCTGCGGCCAAACAAGCCGCAGCATTTTTCTTTACATTTCCATCATTCCATGATACAATGAACGAAATTTTTTCAAAGGTTGGTGATTCTGATGGCATCCCTGCTCCAATCCACATTGAACACCCGCTTCCTGCCTGTGGCCGAAAAGCGATTTTTGCGCAGCGATGCCCCGCTGCAGCTGACCGATGCGGAAATCAGCTGGCTGCTGGAAAACGGCATCACCACCCTGGTGGATCTGCGCTCCATGGAAGAAGTGCAGCGCAAGCCCTGTCCGCTGGCAACTGATCCATCTTTTTCTTATCACCACCTGCCCGTTACCGGCGGCGGGGATACACCCCGTTCCCGGGCGCATCTCCATGAAACCTACCGGAACATGGTGGACGGAAGAATGGCCAGAATTCTGGATGTTCTGCTCTCCGCTCCGGCAGGGGCCATGTATTTCTGCACTGCCGGAAAGGACCGCACCGGTGTGGTATCCGCCCTGCTTATGAAAAAGCTGGGGGCAGATGAAAGTACCATTGTGCAGGACTATATGCTCTCCAAGGGCAACCTGATGGACATGCTGCTTTCCTATGCATCCGCCCATCCACAGGTGGATCCGGACATCATCATCCCCCGGGAAGAAAATATTCTGAACGTGCTGGAGCATATAAACAACCTGGAGAAATATAACCGGCTGGAAACCGCCCGTCTTGTGCTGAGAAAAGCCCGGAAAAGCGACCTGGAGGCCATCTGGCACAATGTGTGGAGCGATGCGGAAGTTGCTCAAACCATGCTGTGGCAGCCCACCCTCACAAGAGAAGAAGCACTCCGGCGCATGGAACGCACCATCTCCATGCAGTCCCTCCATTTTACCTATTTCGTCTGCCTCAAAAGCACGGATGAGCCCATCGGCTTTGGCGGCATCCGGGAAGTAGCCCCCGGTGTGTTCGATGAACTTGGCCTGTGCATCGCCCGTGCCCATCAGCGCATGGGCTACGGCAAGGAAATGCTGGAAGCACTGGTTTCGCTGGCCTTTGACAAGCTGGGCGGCCATACCTTCCTCTACAGCTGCTTCAGGGAAAACACCCCTTCCGCCAACCTGTGCAAAGCCCTGGGCTTCCAATACACCCACACCGATACCGGCACCCGGGGCTGGGACGGCTATCCATACACCTGCGATCATTTTGAACTGAAACGGTGAATGCTGCCAAATAAGGTACGGAGACAAGGGGGCCTGCGCGGCCCCCACACCCCAGCAGGGTCAATGACCCTGCTGGGGTGTGGGGCAAAGCCCCGCATGGTTCCCCACGCTTCACCGGGAAACTGTATGAAAGATACAGTTTGTTACTTCCGGAGAATGGGTGCAGGGTCAATGACCCTGCTGGGTCCAGGGCACTGCCCTGGTGGAGGGGGCAACGCCCCTCCATGGTCTCCCCCAAAGAAAAGCCGCGGCCGATAAGACCGCGGCTTGTTTTTTTCTGTTGATTACAGCTTGATTTCCAGGCACTTCTTGCCGGTAAGTTCAGCGGAGACAGCGTCGGGCTGATAGCCGCCCACGAACAGGGTAGCCTTTTCGCAGGGCAGACGCTTGCCTTCGTCATTGACCACGGTGAAGGTGAGGGCGGACAGGGTGATTTCCACCTGCACGCTTTCGCCTGCCTTCACAGCCACACGCTTGAAGCCGCACAGAGCGGGATGCAGGGGGGCATCCTTGCTGTCATTCCTCACATACACCTGAACCACTTCTTCGGCATCCATCTTGCCGACATTCTTCACGGTGACGGTCACCTTACCGTCGGCATAGGCAGCATTTTCATACACGAAATCGGTGTAGGAAAGGCCAAAGCCGAAGGGATAGAGGGCCTTGCCTTCGTAGTAGCGGTAGGTGCGGTTCTTCATGTTATAGTCGGTGAAATCGGGCAGGTCTTCCACGTTGTGGTAGAAGGTGAGGGGCAGACGGCCGGAGAAGCATTCTTCACCGAACAGCAGCTTGGCCAGGGCAGTACCGC
>JAFWYZ010000084.1 GCA_017517465.1 Clostridia bacterium
AGCCACCTGAGGCCTGCCATCGGTTGCGTCATCCGCGCTCAGGTACAGCATCACCTTGCCGCAGGGCTCCGCAAAGTGGGTCACATTCTCTGCCGCAATTTCCTTGGGCAGGTCAACGGTCTTTTCTGCCCGGCCGTCAAAAAACAGCTTGATCTGACCGTTATGCAGCCGCACCGTCAGCACCCGGCCGTCCCGCAGGTTGGCAGAGGTGTCCTTGCCAATCAGGGTCTGCCGCTGGGCAAACAGGCCATAGCCTCCTCCCACATCCGGCTCCGTGCCGTCTGAAAGTACTTCCGTCCCCTTCCGGGTCACCAGGCTGGTGGTTTGCAAAAAGCTGTCCATCACATAGCCGCTGCCATCCAGCAGGGGATGCACATAGTCAACATCAACGTTTTGTGACCGGGGCCCCAGCTGTACGGTATCGCTGCGCAGATTCAGCATCAGCATGCCGTATCCCGAAGAAGAATCTTCCCCGCTAAAGGAAACCGGCCCCAGACACAGGGTGTCTTCATTGAGCATACCGAACACTGTCGTATAATACGACATTTTTCCGGTGCCAAGATCCACCTCTCTTTTTGGCCACCTGGGCCGCTCCAGCCCGGTATAGAGCTTTACGGTATAGGGATCATCCGGGGAAATGGCAACCACTGTACCGGCCCCCTCCGACGGAGACAGGGCATATATCCGCTGCACCATGCCATCAGCAACCTCCGCCCGAACAAACCCCTGACCGCACACCGCAATGCACTCCGCTTCTCCCAGCTTCACCGTGCCGCCGGCACTGAAACCGGCCTTTGACCGCCAGCCCAGGGAATAGGTGCCGTCCGTGAGTACATAGGCGAAAAAATCTCCGGCGGAAAACATGCCGGCCAGTTCCTGATCCAGCTTCTGATATGACGTTTTTTCGCCGGTCATCATGTCCAGGGAGAAAAGATGCCGGTGGATGCCCAGAATCAGTTCATTCCCCTGCCGGAAAACATACAGTTCCCTGGTGAAATAAGCAGAATCATCGATCTCCAGCCTGGTTTCCCACAGGCTATTTCCGCTTTCTCCATCCACCATCTGTACAAAGATGCCGCGATCTTTCATGAATTCATTATGAACAGAGAGGAATTTCCCTTCATCAACGGGCACAAGATCAATCAGCTGATCCTCTTCAAACACCGCCTTGCGATCCCGTTGGAAAAGCGTTTTTGCTTCCCCCGTTTCGGTGTTCACCCGGTAATATACATACTGTTCCTGCTTTTCCGCTCCTGTGCCACTCTCAAGAAGATAGACCCCGATCACCATATCATCCTTCAAATAGGCACAGTGACTGAGCGCTTTTCCCATCAGCATTCCCTGAGGTGCAGACACCGCCAGACCGGAGCCGCCCTCCAGATGGGCAATTTCCACCCGGCTGATTTCCCGGCCATCCACCGCTGAAAGGGTGACCAGAGAAAAGCTGCCGTCCGTATCATCCAGACCGTAATACATATTGTCACAGGACATGAAGGAAATATGCCGCTTGTCCCCGGAAACGCTGTAGCGTCCCATCTGCCCATCCGGTACATGCGCCCACACCTTTTCACCGGAATCCACCCGCACAGCCGCCAGGGCGCCATTGTACACCACCACAGCCAGCCCGTCTTCCCCAACCGCAAGGAATTGATCGGGGATAACGCCAAATGCATCCTTCATTTCTTCCAGCTTTGTCAGATCCCGGCTCCAGAGCACTTCTCCGCTTTCCGCACTGCAGCAGATCATCTTTCCGTATTCGTCAAGCGTCAGCAGCCGGCCATCCTCCGTCAGGTACAGATCCACAATCGGCATCGCCTGGCGGACCTGGCGGACCGCATAGGTGCCGTTTGCATTCTCCTTTTCAAAGGGCCCCGCCGTCTGATGCAGCACCGCTTCTGCCGCAGCATAATAAGGCCTGTCCTGTTCCGGGGAGGGCAATGCGCTCAAAGAAAGCCTCACCGCTTCCAGCACATCCTGCTCCTGCAAAGCTTCCCAGGCATTGGCAGAAAGCAGCTGGGATTCCCGCAGCAGCACCGCATTGTTGGTTTCCTGCAGCTGCCGGTTTTTATCCTCCAGCTGGCCGTTTTTCAACAGCAGCATGCCCATAAACAAAAGCACCACCGCCCCTGCCGCAGACAAAAGCACTGCCCGCTGCCGGGCACGGCGCTTTTTATCCCGCTGCACCAGGGTGTCATAGGCACAGCCCAGCATGGCCGCATACAGCTTCTTGATCTGCTTTTTCAGCTTTTTCACCGACGAAGGGCCGTCGCTGCCCCGGGCATCGATGGCCAGGGGTTCCACGTCCCCCACTTCCCCGGTTTCGGGGTTCACCATATGGGTCACTTCCGGCGGGAACACGTTCTGCGGTTCCCCCTGCACCAGCACCACAAACACATTTTCCCGGTCATGATGCTGCAAAAAATACTGCACCTCACGCGCCACCCACTGGCTTTCCCGGGCAGCTTCGGAGCATACCACCACCAGATACCGGGAACGGTCCAGCGCCTGGCAGATGCTGTCCGTCAGGTCGCTGCTGACGGGCAATTCTTCCTCATCCCTAAATACCAGCCCCAGATGCTTCTTTCCGTTTTTGCGAAGCGGTTTGGGAATCACATATTCTTCAATCAGACGGTGCACTGCCTTGGCTACCGCCGCATCCTGAGGAGTGTGACGATAACTGACAAACGCAATGTAGGATCTTTTTTCCATGGTGCATCCTCCGTATATCCATCCCCGGCACGCCGGGCAAACAGGCTTTTCGTTTTTTCTCCTGCAAATCATACCATATTTTCCCCGGTATCGCAAGGCACATCCCTGGGCAGGCTATCCTTGCAGACACAAAAAGCGCCTGCCGAAAGGAGAAAAAAACATGACCGAAAACAAGCATCAGAGCATCCACTGCTCCGTCAAGTCCTGCCGCCATCTGAAACCGGAAATGGGGCTTTGCGGCCTGGAAAGCGTGCAGATCGCCCCCACCCCCATGGCCTACTCCGGCGACCCTGCCGATGAGAGCATGTGCCAGAGCTATCACTGCAAATGAGCCGTTCGCCATTGCATCACACCCCCGATAACGATGCGCTTTTCAATGTGGAAAAGATCGCTTCCGCCACCGAATGCACCGGCCTTGTGCCCTTCATGCCCATGACGGCGGAGGAAAGCGATGCCCTGGCCCGGCTGGAAGGCATCCATCCCATGGAATGCGCGCCGGACAGCATCATGCATCCGGATACGGCCCACGACGGCATTGACGGAAACGATACACAGCCGTCCTGAAAAACCGCCGGCAGGGAGGTTCATTTTCCTCCCTGCCCTTTCCCGGG
This sequence comes from Clostridia bacterium, assembly GCA_017517465.1. Taxonomy (GTDB): domain Bacteria; phylum Bacillota; class Clostridia; order Christensenellales; family Aristaeellaceae; genus RUG563. Next base: position 3,321 of record JAFWYZ010000084.1, read on the forward strand.
CTGCGGATTCTGACGGCATTTGTAAACAATCCACTAGTTTTGCCGAAAGCCTCATTTTGTTTCCAATCTGATCATAATTTGGCCATATTTTTCATATAACGTATCGGTGGAAAGCGATATCAACCGCCGCTTCTAATCCTCTTTTCGTCTGCATAAGGTGAAGACGGAAGGGGTGAAAAAAACATGCTCAAGCCGGTAAAAACCGCTGTTGAAAGCACCAAGGAAAGAAGCAAAATCGCCTGGCCCACTACCGGTGCGCTGCTGATGCTGCTGGCCCTGTGCGGGGTATATGCCCTGGGGGCAGACAGCATGCGGGTGGCCGCCGGAAAGCGGGAATTGCCCATCTACTGCGTGGAGCGGGATGACAATAAAATTGCCATCAGCTTCGATGCCGCATGGGGCGGGGACCAGACCATGGAAATCCTGAACATCCTGGATGCATACGGGGTGAAGACCACCTTCTTTCTGGTGGATATCTGGTCGGAAAAGTTCCCGGAGCTGGTCAAAGAAATAGACAGGCGCGGCCATGAGATCGGCAATCATTCCACCAGCCATCCCCAGATGAGCAAGCTGGGCAGCCAGCAGATCCTGGATGAACTGACCAAAATGGATGACCGGCTGGAAAGCCTGATCGGCAAGCGCTCCAAGCTGTTCCGCCCACCCTACGGGGATTACAACAACCTGGTGGTACAAACGGCCAGGGCCCGGGGGTACGAGGTGATCCAGTGGAGCGTGGACAGCCTGGACTGGAAAAACAAAGGGGTGGAGGACCTGGTCTCCCGTGCCACAAAAAACGTAAAAAGCGGGGACATCATTCTCTTCCACAACGATTCCAGGTACATCCTGCAAGCCCTTCCCACCGTATTGGAAAAATTGCAGAAAGCAGGGCTTGAAATCGTCCCCATTTCCGAATTGCTGCTGGACGGACATACTCAAATCGACGTACAGGGCCGGCAAAAGGCCGTGCCCGAAACGGTACCGGAGGGAGAAAAGCCATGATGGAAACGGAAAACAATGTATTGAAATTATGCGGTGTGATCGAAAGCGCACCGGTATTGGATCACGAAGTATTCGGCGAACAGTTTTACCGGATGGAGCTGAAGGTGCCCCGGCTGTCCGGCACCTATGACCTTCTGCCCGTCACCGTCAGCGAGCGGCTGATGGAGGGGGAAGTGGCCCCCGGCATGCAGATCGGCATTTCAGGCCAGCTGCGCTCCTACAACAAGGTGATCGGCGGCAGCGGACGGCTGCTGCTGACCGCATTTGCCCAGCAGCTGGAAACCCCGGACGAAACCCAGAACCCCAACACCGTGCAGCTGGTGGGCGCTATCTGCAAGCCCCCGTCCTTCCGCACCACCCCCTTTGGCCGGGAAATAGCCGACCTGATGCTGGCGGTGAACCGATCCTTCGGCAAAAGCGATTATATTCCCTGCATTGCCTGGGGCCGCACCGCCCGGTATGCCGCCACCTTGCAGGTGGGGGATAAGCTGCGCATCCAGGGCCGCTTCCAAAGCCGGGAATACCAGAAACAAATGCCCGACGGCAACGTGATCAACCGCATTGCCTATGAAGTGTCCATCAGCCGCCTTTCCTGCCTGAAGGAGGAAATGCCCCTGCCGGATGTGATGCCGGACAGTGAGATCCGGCCGTTGTCCTGAATCAAAAAGGGAGCAGACGAACTGCTCCCTTTTCTCTTGCCCGAAAATAAAAAAGAGAGGGGAAAAACCCTCTCTTCTTTTTTAGTAGTCCGCGCCGTAGGGCAGCACAGCCACAATTTCGCTTTCGATGTAGATGATGGTGTAGAAATTGCTGCCGTAGCTCTGGTAGTAGGACATGAATTCGTTGATGTTGTTGGCCCGGATGGGGTTTTGCTTGGTGCCGTAGTAGAAAATGCAGTTGGGCGCCACGGCATAATCGTAGTGATCCACACCGCCGTTTTTGTAGGTGGAGCGGTTGCCGCTTTCATAGTCATCCCCCAGGTAGCTGAGAGTCACCAGGTCGGCATCGATGCGCCAGGTGGTGCTCTTGAGGTAGATGTCGTTGATGAAGCCTGCGCTCACCCGGGTGCGCTTTTCGCTGGGACGGCGCTGCAGGTAGATGGTATAGGTGGTGGAGGCAGAGCCGCTCTGCACCTGAATGGTGACCGCCTGAGGCTTATCGGACATTTCGATCACCTGAGAAGCGGTACCGCTGCGCACCTGACGGCCGTTGACGGTGATGATGGCATTGGGGTCCATGGCCACAGGGGTAAAGGTGGGCCGGGATACCCAGTCTGCCACCGTCAGAAGATAGGTGGTCTGGTAGGGGCTGAAGGCAGAGGGCAGCATAATGCCGGTATTGGGGCAGTTATGGGTCAGGCTGGACAGCAGGGTGCTGCCGGAATAGCTCTGCCCCGCATAGCCGTCATCCGCCATGGCGGGCACACAGCATGCACACAAAATCAAAACCATCATCAGAGAAAGAATGCGCCGGATCATTGTCATTTACCTCCTGATGCGCTTGTTATAATGGGATGAAGGGCCGTTTCCTGCGCCTTCATCCATATAACGAAAGCAGCATCTTTTTTCTTGCAAGAATTTTCTTTAAACTTCGGGAATTTCCAGTTCAATTTCACGGCCCAGGGCAGCGGACTTGCCAATGCCATCAATGATGGCCTGGTTGTAATAGATCTGGGCAGAGGGCACGGGGGCGGGGGTGCCTTCCTTGATGGCATCCAGGAAGGAGCGCACCTTCAGCTCAAACAGATCCTTGCCGCTCTTGAGGATGGGGAACTTGGTTTCGGTCTGCAGGCCGGCCACGTCGGAATAGAGGGTCATTTCGCCGCCCACAGAGCCGTTCCAGCATTCGGTGGAAGGAATGCGCAGGGCGCCCTTCTTACCCAGAATCACGGTATCACCGGGGGTATCCAGATGCATGGCCCAGGAAATGCGGAAGTCCAGAATGATACCGCCTTCCAGCCGCACAAATGCCGCTGCAAAATCGTCCACATTGAAGCGGGCAGCGTTTTCTTCGGCGGTATGGTCCTGGTCAGCACGCTGATAGAGGGGGTTGGTGCCGAAAAAATTGCTGGTGTAGCCGGAAACGGTCAGGGGCTTGGGATAGCCGATGGCATTGAGCACCATGTCCAGGCTGTAGCAGCCGATATCGCCCAAAGCGCCGATGCCGGCGGTTTTCTTTTCGATGAAGGTGGAGTTGGGAATGCCCCTGCGGCGGCCGCCGCCGGTCTGGATGTAATAGATGTCACCCAGCACGCCGCTGTCCACGATCTTTTTGATCTGCTGCATGTTGGGGTCCATCCGGGGCTGGAAGCCGATGGTAAGCAGCTTGCCGGACGCCTTTTCGGCTTTGATCACTTCCGCCGCTTCCTCGATGGTGACGGTGAAGGGCTTTTCCAGCAGCACGTTCACACCGGCATTGAGGCACTTGATGGCACACTCTGCATGGGTGGCATTATAGGTGCAGACGCTGACGGCATCCAGCTGTTCCTTGGCCAGCATTTCATCCAGGTCTTCATAGAAACGGATGTTGGTGTAATCCACACCCCGGCGCTTGCAGAACTTTTCGCAGCGGCCGGGTACGATATCGCACATGGCCACCAGGTCCACATCGGCAAACTTCAGATACTGGGGCACATGGGCTTCGGCAATCCAGCCGGTGCCCACAATGCCCACCCGCAGCTTGTGGCTGGCATCGATTTCTTTTTCTTCAATGGCCTGCATGGTTTCATTCAAAACGGCATCGCCTTTAGACATAGGAATAATCCTCCCTTATCATAACACATTTGTTGCCTGTATTATAGCATTTTTGTCTGTTCCTGCCAAGGTACTAAATCCCTGAAAATTGGACAAATTGAAAGCAGCACATGACGGAAAGCCTTGATTTTCGTCTGTGAGCCGTTGTATAATGAAGAAAAAACCGAAAGGACGAATATTCTATGGCAATCAGAATCACTGTCTGGAATGAAGACAATGTTCAGGAAAGCAGCGCTGATGTATTGAAGGTATACCCTGAAGGCCTGGTGGGCGCTGTGGCCGATATGTTCAAAGGTGAACAGTTTCAGGTGCGCAAAGCCTGGCTTTCCCAGGAGGAAGCAGGCCTGACGGAAGAGATCCTGGCCGATACCGACGTGCTCATCTGGTGGGGCCATTGCAAACA
>JAFWYZ010000085.1 GCA_017517465.1 Clostridia bacterium
ATCGACGGCGGATCTTCTTACAAACAAGATATTGTGAACGCTATTATGGCCTCCAAATTGACGGTGCTTTTGTGGAGCAAAAATGCTGCTGCGTCTTTGGATATTCCCAGAGAGATTGGCATTGCGCTGGAGGAGCGCAAGTATGTCATTCCTTTCCTTTTGGATACAACCCCCTTCACGCCTTCCCTTCGCTATGATCTGACTGGTGTGCAGCAGACCAAGGGCTATGGCAAAAGCTTTTCTGACTGCATTGCCGATCTGGCGGATGATATTGCCAAGAAACTGAAGGGAACAAACCGCACCGCCCCACAGCAAACCGGGCAGCAGCCTGCCGCCGTTCCTGCCGAAAGCAAGCTTGCTCCTATGGCACCTGCCATACAGGAAACCCAGCCGGCAACGCAGCCAGACGTGCAAAAGATCATCACTTATGAACTGAGACACGGCGGCTATACGGTGACCGGTGTGCCGGATATTGAAACGGTTGTTATCCCCGAAAGCGTGAAGGGCCTGCCGGTAGTGGCCATTGGCAAAAATGCATTCAAGGGCAGGGACAAAGTAAAATATGTAAAGCTGCCCGCCTCCCTGCGGTGGCTGGAATATTGGGCTTTTAGCGATTGTTATGGTTTGAGGGAACTGGAAATCCCGGAAGGGGTTCCGGAAATAGGAGATTTTTGTTTCAGCTTATGCGGAGAAATGAAAAAAATCAAGCTTCCTTCTTCCTTGAGAAAGGTGGGGTGTCTTGCTTTTGAGGACTGTAAGAAACTGAAAAAAATCGAAATTCCGCCCAATGTTGATGAGATAGATAGTCACAGCTTTGATGCGTGTCATCAATTGACGGAAGTGATATTGCCGGATGGGCTGAAAAAAATACGTGATGGTGCTTTTAGAAAATGCATCAAATTGCGTCAGGTAATGCTGCCGGATGGGCTGGAGTATGTCCACGGTACAGCGTTTGCCAATTGCTCGCCGGGATTGGTGCTGGTGGTACGGGAAAATACTGCCACCCACCGTGCGCTGGAAAGAGAAGGATACTTTGGCACTGTGAAGAAAAAGTTTGATCTGCTACATCCTTTTACCGGCAAGGACAGGCCGAAGGTGAAAATCATTCCATAAAGATACTTGGCGCAAGAAATAAGCCTGCCGAAAGGCAGGCTTTTGTTTTGTTTTTTTTGATCAGCCCCGGTTGTAGCCCAGGTCGAAGGCCTTCAGGTTTACGTCCAGGAACTTGGGGGGGACGGTGGTTTTCAGGGTGTCCACCCAAACTTCGTAGGGGATATCGGTGTTCTTGGCCATGAGGCCGATGAGCACCACGTTGACGGCCTTGATGTTGCCGGCTTCCCGGGCCAGGGCCAGGGCATCCAGTGCGGTGACAGAGGCCTTGGCGGAGAGCTTTTCCACCACATTAGCGGGGTACTGGGCGGCGCCGGTGATGACGGGCATGGGGTCCATCTGCTGGGTGTTCATGATCAGCTTGCCATCTTCCTTCAGGAAGGGCAGGGCACGGTAGGC
>JAFWYZ010000086.1 GCA_017517465.1 Clostridia bacterium
AGCCGGACTTTGTCATGCCTGAAGGTGGATTTGATACCAGCAAGCCCGTTACCATCAAGTTCTACCATCAGATGGGCGCTGCTCTGCAGACCATTCTGCAGACTGCAATCGAAGATTTTAACAAAATCTATCCCAACATCAAAGTGGAATACTCCGCTCTGGGCGGCTATGACGATGTCCGCGACCAGATCTCCAAGGAAATTCCCGAAGGCATCGAACCCAACGTCGCTTACTGCTATCCCGACCACGTGGCTCTGTACAACCTGGCCAAGGCCGTGCAGACCCTGGATGCCTACATCGACAGCACTGCCACCGTTACCCTGGCTGACGGCACCACCGCCACCTTCGGCCTCACCCCCGAACAGAAGGCTGACTTCATCGAAGGCTACTACAACGAAGGCAAGCAGTTCGGCGACGGCCTGATGTACACCCTGCCCATGAGCAAATCCACCGAAGTGCTCTACTACAACAAGACCTTCTTCGATGCCAACGGCCTCACCCCTCCCACCACCTGGGACGAGCTGGAAGAAGTTTGCAAGAAGATCATTGAAATCGATCCCATGAGCACCCCCCTGGGCTATGACAGCGAAAGCAACTGGTTCATTACCATGTGCGAACAGCAGAAGAGCCCCTACACCAGCGCTACCGCTCCCCACTTCCTGTTTGACAATGCCGAAAACAAGGCTTTCGTGAAGCGTCTGCGTGACTGGTACCAGGAAGGCTATGTGAACACCCAGAGCCTGCTGGGCACCTACACCTCCAGCCTCTTTGTTTCCACCAGCGAAATCAAGAGCTACATGTCCATCGGCTCCTCCGCCGGTGCCACCCATCAGCGTCCCGCCAAGGACGAAGAGGGCAACTATCCCTTCGAAGTGGGCATCACCACCATTCCTCAGCTGGATGCCGAAAACCGCAAGGTTATCTCCCAGGGTCCCTCCCTGTGCATCTTCAAGAAGGCCAATCCTCAGGAAGTGGCTGCCAGCTGGCTGTTTGTGAAGTTCCTCACCACCGACGTGGCCTTCCAGGCTGAATTCTCCATGAATTCCGGTTATGTGCCCGTCATCAAGTCCGTTGAAGACAACGAAGTGTATGCCGAATTCCTCAAGAACGCTGACGGCGGCAACTACATCGCTGCTCTGTCTGCCAAGGTTTGTCTGGAACAGAAGGATGCCTACTACACCTCCCCCGCCTTCAACGGCTCCTCCACCGCCCGCAGCCAGGTTGGCCCCCTGCTGACCAAGTGCTTCAACATTCCCGATACCGCTGATGTGGATGCCGAAATCGACGCCGCTTTCGCTGATGCCATCGCCGAATGCGAATACTCCATCGGTCAGTAATCATAGTAAAAAACATGAAGCTCAGTAAACTTTGTTTCCTGTTTGCCACCCTTGTTTGCCTGGCAGGGTTTTCTCCTGCCATGGCGGATGGGGAGACGGTGGACTATGCAGGGAAGGTTTCCCTGAATTTTGCCTCCGAAACGGTCAAGCAGGAAGTCACGGTAAAAACCTATGTTGATGGGGATACCACCCACTTCCATGTGCCTGAAACGATTGTTGAAAACGGTGTTCTCAAGGCACGCTACCTGGGGATCGATACCCCTGAATGTACCGGAAAAATCGAAGAATACGGAAAGCGTGCCGCCGCTTTCACCAGAGAAAAGCTGGAAAGCGCCGTTTCCATCATTCTTGAATCCGATACCGCCAACTGGGACAAGGATTCCACCGGGGACCGGTATCTGGTCTGGGTATGGTATCAGCCTGCCGAAAACCAGCCCTACCGCAACCTGAATATCGAAGTGCTGCAAAACGGTCTGGCTGTTGCAAAATCCTCCGCCAATAACCGCTACGGCGATCTGTGCACGGAGGCCCTCCGCCAGGCCAGGGAGCAAAAGCTGTCTGTCTATTCCGGTCAGCCGGATCCTGATTTCTACTACGGTGATGCCATTGAGCTGACCCTGAAAGAGCTGCGCTGCAACCTGGAAGCCTATGAGGGCAAGAAAGTGGCCTTCAACGGCAACATCATCCTCAACAGCGGCAACAGCGTCTTTGTGGAAACCTACGATGCCGAACTGGATATGTACTTCGGCCTTTCCGTATACTACGGCTTTGGCCTGAGCCCCATGGGGCTGGATATCCTTTCCGTGGGCAATGAAGCCCGCATCGTGGGCACCGTCCAGTATTACGAAGCCGGTGATTCCTGGCAGGTATCCGGCCTTTCCTACGATATGATGGATCCCCGCAATCCCGGCAATATCCAGAAACTCTCCGGCGGTGTAAAAGCGGCCTATACCCCCGTCGATGCGAAGAAATTCGCTCACGGCAAGGTCACCGTCCGTGATGAAGAATCCGCTCAGGAATTTGATTTTGCAGCGCTTTCCATTGCCACCTCCGTGGAAATGAAGAACCTGCAGGTCCAATCCGTCTACACCACCCTCGATACCGACAGCACCAATCACGGTGCCATGACCCTCACCTGCCTGTGTGACGGTGAAACCGTTCAGGTGCGCACAGCACCCCTTCGTGAAAACGGCAAGCTGATCACCGAAGACAGGTATCTTGGCAAAACCATCGATGTCAAGGGCATTGTGGACCGATTTGAAGGAGAATATCAGATCAAGGTGTTCTCCCCCTCCCGTATCACTGTTCATCCCTGAAATCATTGAAAAGGAGCAACTGCAATGAAAAAGTTTCTTGCTGTGATCGCCGCTCTGGTTCTGTGCCTGACGGCTTGTGCTTGCTTTGCCGAAGCCGATTCCGATCTGGCTTCTGCCAAGGCCTACATTTACCAGCTGTACAAAAACCCCACCCGCAAGGATATCAAAGTGACCCTGACCGACTTTGACATTCTGGGCAAAGTGGCCGTTGACGGTGTGGAATATGCCGTTGAATGGGCTGTTGATACCGAATCCGTGAAACTTTCCGTCAATGAAGACGGCTCCGTGCATGTCAACATCAACGAAAAGTCCCCCGTTGAACTGGTGTACACCCTCACCGCTACCGTGAAGGATGCCGCCGGTAATGCGGAAACCGTTTCCTTCCAGCGCAAGGTGCCCGCCGCTGCCACCACCGGTGTCATGTATGTGGAAACTCCCGAAGTGGGTGTGGCTTACAAGTTCGCTCTGGATCAGAACGGCCTCACCCCTCCCACCACCCTGTTCCTCAACGGTGAAATGTCCGGCAATTACCTGGGCACCACCGCAAGCGTGCTGGATGCCGTTGACGTGTACCTGGAAGAAGCCGAAGGCGGCTACTACATCTACTTCTATGCCGGCGAAGCCAAGAAGTATGTGAACATCACCACCTACACCAAGGATGACGGTTCCCTCAAGAACACCCAGAAGATCGAAGACGCTCCCTCCGTTCCCTACACCTGGGATGCCGAACGTGGCACCATGGTGGCCGATCTTGGCGAACTGGGCCAGTACTACCTGGGCACCTACAACACCTATAACACCATGAGCACCTCCAGCGTTTCCTACATCGCTGACGTGACCAAGATCGGTGTGTCTCAGTTCCCCGCCGGTTTTGCCAACGTGATCCCCGAACAGGTGGAAGAACCCGAAGTAGGCAAGGCCTATGTGTTCGCGCTGCAGCAGAATGGCCTGGAAACCCCCGCCATGCTGTTCCTCACCGGTGAAATGTCCGGCAACTATCTGGCCACCAGCGCTTCCCTGTCCGACGCTGCTCCTGTTTATCTGGAACAGGCTGAAGGCGGCTACTATCTGTACTGCCTGAAGGATGGCGTGAAGAAGTATGTGAACATCACCACCTACACCAAGGACGACGGTTCTCTCAAGAACACCCAGAAGCTGGAAGACGCTCCCTCCGTTCCCTACACCTGGGATGCGGAACGGTGCACCCTGATCGGCGATCTGGGCGACCTGGGCCAGTACTACATGGGCACCTACAACACCTACACCACCATCAGCACCTCCAGCGTTTCCTACATCTCCGATATCACCAAGATCGGTGTGTCTCAGTTCCCCGCTGGTCTGTATGATGTGAAGCTGCCCACCGAATAAACCTTTGTTTCCATCAAAAAAGAGCCGCATTCTTCGGAATGCGGCTTTTCTGATGCTTTTTTACTTTTTCAGCATTTCAAATGCTTCATAATTTGTACGGTCATTGGTTAGCGGTGTCAGTGCAATATGCCCGTATTGCAGCACCGCATCTGTGTCCACTGTCATATCATTCCCCGGCTGCCACACCAGCTTCCCTTCCACGGACGCATTCCCTTCCTTCAGGAAAAACGTGTCCGAATAGAAAGGCCCGCCCTGCCTTGCCAGCACGATTTTGCCGGTGGATTCCTCTGGAATATTCACATTCCATACCGGTGCCGCCGCAAACAGATCACTGGCTTCAAAACAGCCCCACATGGTATCCAGATGCTTTTCAATGCCGTCAAATACATCCCGCCTGGTGGAAAGTGCAATGGCCTTCGCCCCCTGCACACCTGCCTCCAGCGCTGCGCCCACCGTTCCGGAATAAGTGATTTCCCGGCCCAGGTTATAGCCATGATTGATACCGGAAAACACCAGATCAAATTCCTCATCCATGGCCATCATGGCCACACGCACACAGTCCGCCGGGGTGGAATACACCTGATATGCCCTCAGGCCCGTGCTGTGCTGCACCTTCTCCACCCGATAGGGTGTGTGGATCTCAATGCTGTGGCTTTTGCCGCTTTGCTGGATGGCCGGGGCAAAAATGGTCACATCCCCCAGTTTCTTTGCCCACTGAGCCAATACACACAGCCCTTTTGCATGGACACCGTCATCGTTGGTAATACAAATTTTCATAGCCATCCCTCATGTGTATCTTTGTACTTGCCAATATGCCGATCCGCATCCAGGATCAGGGCCTGCATTTCCTGCCCGGAATACACCGTGGCACCGCTGGCACAGGCATGCCCGCCGCCATTGTATTTTTCCGCAATGCCATTGATCGCCGCAAACCGGCTGCGCAGCCGCACCCGGATCTCCTCCGTATCCGTATCAATAAAGGCCAGCCAGCACAACACGCCCTTGATATCACTGAGGCTGGATATGGCCGTGGATGCCGTTTCAAAATCAAGGCCGAATGCCTGCTGCATTTCCTTTGTCACATGGATCCAGGCCACACCGTTTTTGGTCACCTGCATGTTCTCGTAAATGCAGCCCTTGAATTTCAGCTGGTCAAAGCTGCGCAGATACAAATGGGCATACAGTGTTTCCGTGTCCACCCCCTGATCCAGCATCAGCCCAGCCAGCCGCATGGTATCCCCCGTCACCCCTTCGTACTGAAAACGTCCGGAGTCCGTGACCATGCCGGTATAAATATGGGTCGCTGTTTCTTGATCGATCTTCAATACGTCTTGAAATGCTTCGTAAAATGCGGCAATCATTTCACAGGCAGAAGACCGCTGATCCTCCACCCAGTTGATCTGACCGTAGGGCTCCCGCTCAATATGGTGATCTATTTTGATCAATTCCCGGCAAAGCGCATATTTCTGGTTTGAAATACGTTCGCTGTTCCCCACGTCAATCACAATGCCCAATGCGCTTTTGTATACTTCATCCGGCACATCGTCGTCGTCGGGACCCATAAAGGCCAGAAAGCCGCTTTTCTCTTCATCGGTCAGATACACTTTTTTCTCCGGCCATGTGCATTTGATCAGGCCCTTCATGCCCTTGGTTGCCCCAAGGCAATCCCCGTCAATGCGCCGATGCCTGAACAGCATAATGGTTTCGGCAGCCTTAATCCTATCAAAAATCTGCTGCATGACAGGTTTCAACATACATTCTCCTCCACCATCTTATCCAGATCCTTCAGCATCTGCATGGCCGTTTCTTTGTCGGGAACGGTAGCGCCGCTGGCCTTCTGGTGACCGCCGCCGCCATACTTGACCGCAATGGGATTGATGTTGTATGCCCCGGACCTCAGTTCACACAACACCCCTCGCTCTGTCTCCGTAAAATTCACCCAGATGTCCACACCGCGGATGTCATTCATCACACTCACCATGCCCCGGGAAATGGCAAACTCATCTGCCCTGCTTTCCTGCATTTCCTGGAGCGTTGTGTAAATATAGGCCACATGATGGGCAGTAAACTGTATCTTCATGGTATATCTGGCCCGCAGCAGCATCTGCTCAAAATCATTGGCGTACAGACTTCGGTACATTTTCTCTGTATCAATGCCCTTTTCCAGGAGGAAAGCGGCGCAGCGCATGGTACGTGCATTGGTTGCATCATAACGGAACCGACCGGAGTCTGTCACCATGCCCGTATAAAGCGCTGCAGCAGCAGCCCGATTCACCTGCAATCCCTTTTCCATGCACAGATGGGTGATCAGCCCGCAGCAGCTTTCAAAACTGCTGTCCACATATTCCACCGGTGCCAGCGCACCGCAGAACAAATGATGATCCAGCCGGCATACTGCTCCGGCTTTTTTGTATCGGTCATCGCTGATCAGGTGCTCTGCAGAACAGTCCAGGATCACCGCCAGCGCATTTTCGTATACCTCATCCGGCACCTCATCCATCACGCTGTCTTCCATAAAGCTGTATCTTCCGGCCGCATCCCCTGCCATGTACACCTTTTTCCCGGGATAATTCTCCAGGATGATCTGCTTCAGGCCAATCTGGCTGCCCAGCGCATCTCCGTCAGGGTTCTTGTGCCGGTGCAGAATAATCACATCATAACGCTCTATCAGCGATAAGATCCTCTCCATTGTGTTCAACCTTTCAATGCTTTTTTCGTTTTCATATGCATTTGTTTCCTTGCCCATTATAGCACATATCCCCGTCCCGGTAAACCGATTTCTGATCCGCTTGCAGCAAATTATCTTCAGTTTTTCTGTATTTTTCCTGCTGCCTGTCGTATTTATTTTCATACTGTCGCATACAATATCCTGTACATTTTCCTTCATTTTCCAACATTGCCATTTTGTACCTGAACTGTGTCAAAAAAGGATCATTTTGTCCGTTTTTATGAAACTAAAAGCATTGTTTAATTAAATTATGATTGTTTATAATAGATTTAACATCAAGTGGATATTTGTCTGGTCTATCGGTATACCAAAATGCTCGGTTTTGGCTATATTTCACACCACACACAGGAGGTATGCGTATGCAACTGAAACGCATCAGCCCCAGGAAAATGCGCTCCTACAAGGAATTTTTGCTGATTCTTCCCTTCCTTGCGGTCGTTGCGCTGTTTTCTTATTTCCCGCTCTACGGCTGGGTCTATGCTTTCCACGATTACCGTCCGCCAAAGCCCATCACGGCAGAAACCTTTGTGGGCTTCAAATGGTTCCTGACCATTGTGAATAACCCTGTCCGCACCGCGGATATTCTGCGTGTGCTGCGCAACACCTTTGCCATGAGCGGCATCAGCCTTCTGTTCTCCTGGTTCCCCATGGTGTTTGCCATCTTCCTCAATGAAATCAAATGCCGCCCCTATAAGAAGTTCGTCCAGACGGTCACCACCCTGCCCAACTTCATCAGCTGGGTGCTGGTGTACTCCATCGCCTTCAACGTCTTCTCCTCCACCGGTGCGGTCAATACAGTCATGATGGATCTGGGGCTCATTGATAAGCCCATTGCCTTCCTCAAGTCCAGCGAAAACATCTGGTTCAAGATGTGGCTGTGGCTCACCTGGAAGAACGCCGGCTGGGCTGCCATCATGTACCTGGCTGCCATCACCGGCATTGATGAACAGATGATTGAAGCTGCCAAGGTGGACGGTGCCACCCGCATGCAGGTCATCTGGCACATCACCATCCCCAGCATCCTCCCCACCTACTTCGTCATCGTCATGCTGAACCTGGCCAACTTCCTCTCCAATGGCATGGAACAGTACTACGTCTTCCAGAATGCCTTCAATATGGATTATATCGAAGTGCTGGATCTGTACGTGTACAACATGGCCACCAGCTCCACCGGCCAGTATCCCCTGTCCACGGCCATCAGTATCCTCAAGAGCGTGGTCAGCGTCGTGTTGCTTGTTGTTTCCAACACCGCATCCAAGCTGATCCGCGGCGAAGGGTTTATCTGATCCATCCATCCCTCAAACCCTTGTGATCAGAACTCAATCGACAGGAGGAAAACCAAATGACTGAAAAAGCCATTCTGAATCAGGCCGTGAAAAACCGGAGAAGAGGCATCAAACGCTCTTTTTCCGATAAGCTGATCAGCGTGATCACCTACATCGTCTATGCCATCTTCGCATTCGTATGCGTGTACCCCTTTTACTACATCTTCATCAACTCCATCAGCGCCAATAACCTGAGCGAACGCGGCAAGGTCATCTTCTATCCCATGGAAGTGCACCTGAAGAATTATTCTTCCGTGTTCAAAATCCCGGGTCTGATGGATGCCGCCGTCATCTCTGTGCTGCGTACGGTGGTGGGCACCCTGTTCACCGTGCTGGTGGCAGCATTCCTTGGGTATATGTTCACTCGCAAAACCCTGTGGAAGCGTAAGTTCTGGTACCGCTTTGTGGCGGCCACCATGTACTTCAATGCCGGTGTTATTCCCTGGTACCTCACCATGAAAATGATGGGCCTCACCAATAACTTCTGGGGCTACATCTTCCCCATGATGATCCAGCCCTTCTACATCATCCTCTGCAAAACCTTCTGCGAATCAGTGCCGGAGGCTTTGCAGGAAGCAGCAGATATTGACGGTGCCGGCACGCTCACCATTTTCTTCCGCATCATGCTGCCGGTCATCAAGCCCATCCTGGCCACCATCGCTGTGTTCGCTGCCGTGAACCAGTGGAACTCCTTCCAGGATACGCTGCTGCTGGTCACCAAGGACGAACTTTACACCCTGCAGTATGTGCTCTACCGCTACATCAGCCAGGCCAGCTCCCTCAAGTCCCTGGTGTCCAACTCCACCAACTCTGCCCAGCTGGCCGCTTCCCTGGCCCATGCTGCCACAGCCACTTCCATCCGCATGACGGTTACCATCGTGGTTGTGCTGCCCGTCATCCTCATCTATCCGTTCTTCCAGCGCTTCTTCACTTCCGGTATCATGATCGGTGCCGTGAAGGGCTAATCACTTTTCTCAGAGATGAAGGCGAGATCGCCTTGCATCATATATCAAAGGAGGAAATATCCATGAAACGGTTTCTGGCTCTCATGCTGACCCTGGTCATGCTCTGCACCATGGGCATCAGCGCGGTGGCGGAAGACAAAGAGCTTCTCACCATCGAAATCTACAACGATGCCGCTAACTACAACGGCGTCCAGACCGGTTGGTTCGGCAAGATCGTGAAGGATCGCTTCAATCTCGAACTCAACATCATCGCTCCTCAGGTCATTGGCAACTCCGTGTATGCCACCCGCTCTGAAGAAGGCAACCTGGGCGACATCCTCATTCTCGATAAGACCCGCTTCCAGGACTGCCTGGCTGCCGGCCTGATCAAGGACATCTCCGCTGAAATTGTCAAGTATGACAACCTCATGCAGTACAAGGTCCAGCTGGATTCCCTGAACCAGGGCCTGGGCTACGGTGAAGGCGTGTACTACGGCATTCCCAGTGAAATGGCCGACACCTCCCCCGTCACCCTGACCGACGTTGAAATCTACTCCTCCCCCATGCTCCGCTGGGACCAGTATTCCGCCGTTGGCAAGCCCGAACTGAAGGACCTGCAGGGCCTGCTGGACTGCCTGAAGCTGATCCATGATAAGTTCCCCACCAACGAAGCCGGCGACCCCGCTTATCCCTTCGTTCTGTGGCCCGACTGGGACGGCAATGACAACATGATCGGTATCGCCAACGTTGTACAGCTGACCACCTGGTACGG
>JAFWYZ010000087.1 GCA_017517465.1 Clostridia bacterium
ATCGACGGCGGATCTTCTTACAAACAAGATATTGTGAACGCTATTATGGCCTCCAAATTGACGGTGCTTTTGTGGAGCAAAAATGCTGCTGCGTCTTTGGATATTCCCAGAGAGATTGGCATTGCGCTGGAGGAGCGCAAGCATGTCATTCCTTTTCTTTTGGATACAACCCCCTTCACGCCTTCCCTTCGCTATGATCTGACCGGTGTGCAGCAGACCAAGGGCTATGGCAAAAGCTTTTCTGACTGCATTGCCGATCTGGCGGATGATATTGCCAAGAAACTGAAGGGAACAAAGGGCGCCCCTGCACAGCCCGGTCAGCTGCAGCCTGCCGCCGTTCCTGCCGAAAGCAAGCTTGCTCCTATGGCACCTGCCATACAGGAAACCCAGCTGGCAACGCAGCCAGACGTGCAAAAGATCATCACTTATGAACTGAGAAACGGCGGCTATACGGTAACCGGTGTACCGGACATGGAAAGATTCGCGATTTCAGAAAGTATAAATGGTCTGCCTGTGGTGGCCATTGGCAAAAATGCATTTAAGGACAGGAACAAAGTAAAATATGTAAAGCTGCCCGCTTCCCTACGGTTGCTGGAAGACGACGCATTTAGAGAGTGCCACTGTCTCAGAGAACTGGAAATCCCGGAAGGGGTTACGGAAATTGGAAGTGGTTGTTTCTATTTATGCGACGAGCTGGTAGAAATTAATCTTCCTTCTTCTTTGAGAAAGATGGGGACGCATGTTTTTTCCTGCTGCCAAAAACTGAAAAAAATTGAAATTCCGCCCAATGTTACTGTGATGACAAGCTATTGTTTTGTGAATTGTCTTCAATTGACGGAAGTGATATTGCCGGATGGGCTGAAAAGAATACAGGATGATGCTTTTGCCGAATGTACCAAATTGCGTCAGGTAATGCTGCCGGATGGGCTGGAGTATGTCCACGGCACAGCGTTTGTCCATTGCTCGCCGGAATTGGAACTGGTGGTGCGGGAAAACACTGCTACCCATCGTGCCCTGGAGAGAGAAGGATACTTTGGCACTGTGAAGAAAAGGTTTGACCTCTTCCATCCTTTTTCCGGCAAGGACAGGCCGAAGGTGAAAATCGTTCCGTAAAGATACTTGGCACAAGAAATAAGCCTGCCGAAAGGCAGGCTTTTGTTTTGTATTTTTTTGATCAGCCCCGGTTGTAGCCCAGGTCGAAGGCCTTCAGGTTCACGTCCAGGAACTTGGGGGGCACGGTGGTTTTCAGGGTGTCCACCCAAACTTCGTAGGGGATATCGGTGTTTTTGGCCATGAGGCCGATGAGCACCACGTTGACGGCCTTGATGTTGCCGGCTTCCCGGGCCAGGGACAGGGCATCCAGGGCGGTGACAGAGGCCTTGGCGGAGAGCTTTTCCACCACGTCAGCGGGGTACTGGGCGGCGCCGGTGATGACGGGCATGGGGTCCATCTGCTGGGTGTTCATGATCAGCTTGCCATCTTCCTTCAGGAAGGGCAGGGCACGGTAGGCCTCCAGGGTTTCGAAGGCCAGGATGATATCCGCTTCGCCCTTGCCGATGATGGGGGAGTGCACCTGTTCACCGTACTTCACATAGGTGACCACGCTGCCACCGCGCTGGCTCATGCCGTGGACCTCGCTGACCTTCACGTCATAGCCCTGGCTGATGACGGCATTGCCCAGGATGCGGCTGGCAAGCAAAGTGCCCTGGCCGCCCACACCCACGATCATAATGTTTTTCGTGCTCATTTCTTACGCCTCCTTTTCAATGGCGCCGAAGGGGCACACATTCACGCAAAGGCCGCAGCCGTTGCACTGGTTCTTGTCGATGACCACTTTGTTATCCTTCACGGAAATGGCGGGGCAGCCCAGCTTCATGCACATTTTGCAGTTGCGGCATTTATCAGTAATCACACAGCTACCGGCATACTTCACGGTTTTAAGCAAAGCGCAGGGCCGCTGGGCAATGATAACGGAGGGTTCTTCCCGCTCCACTTCTTCCTTGACCACCTTTTCGAAGTTCTTCACATCGAAGGGATCGGCGATCACCACATGCTCCACGCCGATGGCGTAGCACAGCTTTTCCAAATCCACCTGCTTGGTTGCTTCCCCCCGGATGGTTTTTCCGGTGGTGGGGTTATCCTGATGGCCGGTCATGCCGGTGATGGAGTTATCCAGAATGATGACGGTATTGGCGCCCTTATTGTACACAATATCAATCAGCCCGGTGATGCCGGAATGGATGAAGGTGGAGTCGCCAATGACGGACACCAGCTTTTTATTGAATTCCTGGCCCCGCACTTTGGCCATGCCAAGGGCAGCGGATACGGAGGCACCCATGCAGATGGTGGTATCCACGCTTTGCAGCGGCGC
>JAFWYZ010000088.1 GCA_017517465.1 Clostridia bacterium
ATTTCAAACACCGTCTTGGTGTAATAATCCAGACCGCGCACAATGCGGGGATCCAGCGCGAAGGGGATGTTTGCCGCCGTCAGAAGCGTCTGCAGCTTTTCGAAGTGGCTGCCGCAGTCATCGCACAGGCAATCCAGAATGGAAGGTGCGTCCTTCACGATGGCCTTGCACTTTTCTTCCTTGCAATCCAGGATGCGCAGGGGGTTCTTGGCAAAGCGTTCCTGGCAGGTGGGGCACATGTCGGACAGCCTTTCGCCCAGGTATTCCTTCAGCTTCTGGTGGTACCGGGGACGGCATTCGGGGCAGCCGATGGAGTTGATGTGCACGGACAGGTTCTTCAGGCCCAGACCGCCCAGCAGCTCAAACAGGGCGCAGATCAGCTCTGCTTCCACGGTGGGTTCCTTGCCGCCAAAGCATTCCATGCCGAACTGGTGGTGCTCACGCAGCCTTCCGGCCTGGGGCTTTTCATAGCGGAAAATGGGGGCGGCCAGATAATACATTTTGCAGGGCAGCGCTTCGTTATACAGCTTGCCTTCGATGAAGGCGCGCACGGCGCCGGCAGTGCCTTCGGGCTTGAGGGTGATGGAGCGTTCGCCCTTGTCCAGGAAGGTGTACATTTCCTTGGTGACGATGTCGCTGGTATCACCCACACCGCGCTGGAAAAGCTCTGTGTGCTCAAAGACGGGGGTGCGCACTTCCCGGTAGCCCCAGCGGGCGGCCAGGGAGCGCATTTTTGCTTCTACATATTGCCACTGATATGCGTCCTGGGGCAGCATATCCTTTGTGCCTTTGGGTGCCTGTGTGAGCATAAGTTGTAAACCCTCCTGATAAAAAAATACGCCCATGCCTTGTGCATGGGACGAAGTTCACTTCGCGGTGCCACCCAGCTTGAAAGGCAATGCCTTTCCGCTTTCTTTTCCGTAACGCTGAAATGCGCCTGCTCTCGCAGGAGGCTCCGGGGTGTCCCATCCGCTTTGCAATGCGCTGCTTTCAGCCGGGGCAGCACTCTCTTTGATTGCATCTGGCCGGATTTCTTCCCATCATTGCCGGTGTTTTCTTATTATAAAAGGAAAAAACCAAGATGTCAACAAAATTCAGAATTCAGAATGAAGAATTCAGAATTGGGGTTTGTTGGTGATGAAAGGCTGTATCTTTCATACAGTTTCCTGGTGTTTGTTGGGGAAACGTGTGGGGTTTCACCCCACACCCCACAAGGGCCATTGGCCCTTGACCCTTTTTCCGGAAACAGCAATTCATATCACACAAACAATGTCCCGGCGGTACAGAGTATCACGCACAAAGATTTTCGCAGATGAAGATTGTTTCTTTGCGAGCTGGTTGCGGCACTGCCGCCCACGGGCTGGGCGGTGGAACACCGCCTGCCGGATGCTTTGCATCCGGGGAAAATGAGAAAAAACCGGCAGGAAAGTGTACTTTCCTGACCGGCTTTTTTCTACATTTTCATAGCGCCCGTGGGCTCTCTTTCCGTTTCCCAAGTAACATGCGGAAACCCGAATGGATTAACCGCGCTCTTCATCGCAGAAAGGGTGCAGGGCCGATGGCCCTGCTGCGGGGTACAGGGGCTGCATAAGCCCCTGCTCCGTCATTTCCTGGAAAGCAAAAGAAAAGAGAGGGGCGAACCCCTCTCTGTGATTGTAAACCAGCAATTCTGAATTCTTCATTCTTCATTCTGAATTATTTCATGATTGCCTGGGCAGCTTCGGTGAGGGAAGCGTTCAGGGCATCGGTGGCTTCCTGGGTATCCGCCTTGGTGGCCACGTAGAGCTTGATCTTGGGCTCGGTGCCGCTGGGACGGATGCACAGCCAGTTGTTGTTTTCCAGTTCGAAGTAGAGCACATTGGACTTGGGATAATCCAGCTTTTCTTCCTTGCCGTCGGCAATACGCACGGAACGGCCGAAGTCCCGGATGCCGGTGACCTTCAGGCCAGCCAGTTCAGCGGGGGGGTTATTGCGCAGGTTATCCATGATGCCCTTCATCTTTTCCACGCCGTCCTTGCCGGGCAGCACCACGGAATGGCCGGTTTCCTTGTAGTAGCCATACTTCTGGTACAGCTTCTGCAGGGCATCGTAGAGGGTTTCGCCACGGTCCATGCAGGCGCAGGTGGTTTCACACAGCAGCAGGGAAGCGTTGACGCCGTCCTTGTCGCGCACCTGAGTGCCGGAGAGGTAGCCGAAGCTTTCTTCGAAACCGAAGACGAAGGTGTTGCTGCCGGTTTCTTCGAACTGCTGGATCTTTTCACCGATGAACTTGAAGCCGGTGAGCACATCGTAAATGGCAATGCCAAAGTCGTCGCAGATGGCCTTGGCAAGGTTGGTGGACACAACGGACTTCACGGCAGCGGCATTCTGGGGCAGGGTGCCGTTTGCCTTGCGGCTTTCCAGAATGTGGCTGAGCATGAGGCAGGCGATCTGGTTGCCGGTGAGGGTACGCCAGATGCCGTCCTTGTCCTTCACGGCGCAGCCCAGACGGTCACAGTCGGGGTCGGTGCCGAAGACGGTGGTGGCGCCCACTTCTTCAGCCAGCGGGATGGCCAGCTTGAAAGCGGCGGGATCTTCGGGGTTGGGGGCGGTGACGGTGGGGAAGCGGCCGTCGGGGGCTTCCTGTTCCCTGACCACGGTAACCTTGGTGATGCCCAGTTCCTTAAGCAAACGGCGCACCGGCACATTGCCGGAGCCGTGCAGGGGGGTGTAGACGATGTTCAGGTCTGCGCCGCGCTTTTCCAGCAGCTCGGGGCGCAGGGACAGGGTCTTCACCATTTCGATATAATCATCGTCCACTTCCTTGTTGCCGATGATCTGCAGCAGGCCCTTTTCCAGGGCTTCCTTTTCATCCATGGGGATGCAGTCTTCATAGTTGATGGCATTGATGTTGGCGATGATTTCATCGGCAACGTCGGGACCGATCTGAGCGCCGTCTTCGCCGTAGGCCTTGTAGCCGTTGTACTGGGGCGGATTGTGGCTGGCGGTGATGATGACGCCGGCAGCGGTGCCCAGGTGACGCACGGAATAGGACAGGATCGGCACGGGACGCAGGGATTCAAACAGATAAGCCTTGATACCGCAGGCAGCCAGGGTAAGAGCGGTTTCCTTGGCGAACACGTCGCTCTTGATGCGGCTGTCAAAGGCCACCACCACACCCTTGTTTTCGGTGCCGTGGGCCTTGATGTAACGGGCCAGGCCCATGGTGGCACGGCGCACGTTATAGATGTTCATCCGGTTGGTGCCCATGCCCAGCACACCGCGCAGGCCGCCGGTGCCGAAGGCCAGGTTGGTATAGAAGCGGTCTTCAATTTCTTTTTCGTCGTTTTCGATGGATTTCAGTTCGGAAACAGTTTCTTCATCCGCGGCAAAAAGTTCCAGCCAGCGTTTGTATTCTTCCATATAGCCCATAGGAAAAGCCCTCCCTTAATAATATGTAACCTGTTGATAACACCATTATACGTTATTTTCCGCCGCTTCGCAAGACCTGTTTGCCCATTTCAGGGTTACAAAAATGTACGCAGCCAGGCAGAGAATGTATACAATGTACAAAAGCCAGTCGTTGATGGCGGAACGGTCCAGCATGAATTCCAGGCCGATCACCGCACCGGCAAGCAAGGCCGTGATGCCCACCTGGGGAATGCGGCGGTTTTTGCGCACCAGGGCCAGGGAGGCGGGGAAGAAGATCAGCATGGCATAGAGCATTTCCGCATGCACAAAGCCCCATACCATATGCCCGTCCCGGCGCAGGCTTTCCATCAGCACCATCAGGACACCGAAGAGGAAAGCGGTGCAGAGGAAGCGGCGGCTTTGGGGCAGCTTGTTTTTGCGGAAAAGACAGTCCAGCACCGCATAGGCAGCAACAAAAACAGGAATGGCCAGCGCAGCAGTATGAAGGCGATTTTGATCATTGACGGTTGTACACAGCAGCGGCAGGGACATTTCGGGGCCCCAGCCGTTGTTGCTTTTTGCATTGGCACAGAAAACCGCAGCGGCAAAAACAAGCATCATCCACGTCATCCGGTTGAGCACATGGAGCGGTTTTTCTCCGGCTATTCTGGCACCCAGCACACCGGCCAGCGTGATGCCCGCCAGTGCGCCCATCAGGGAAAAGCCGCCTTCCCAAAGGTTCAGCATGGCCGCAGGGGCCTGGATATCCTTCAGGTAGAAGGCAATGTCTGTCAGGCAATAAAGCAGCCGGGCACCGGCCAGCCCCAGCGGGACAGAAAGAATAAATGCCCAGAGAACCCCTTTGTGTTCAGCCGGTTTTTTCAGGCATACATACAGAATGATCAGGGACAGCACAGCCGTGTACAGCGCCAGCTGACGGCTGAAGGGGCTGGGCTGAAGGGCAGAAGCGGCTTCTTCGGTTTCTTCTGCCGGAGCGGCAGGGGCGGCACCCAGCAGCAGGGCCATCAGTTCCGCTTCCGCGCCGGTGGCCGTTTCTGCCTCCGTTTTTGCCTTTTGTTCATAATATTCTGTCCGCTTTTCCGGCAGCATGGAGCCGTGGGTACACAAAAACAGTACGGCCAAAACGGCTGCAACCGCCATCAGCCCGGCTAACAGACACAAGCCATATTTTTTCATATGCAGATTGCCTCCTTGGTGCAAGAAAAGACGGCGTGTTTGCAAACACACCGTCTGGAAGGGTTATTGCCAGGTATCTTCCGGCACGGCGGAAACGACGTAGATGATATCGCTCTGTTCCCGTTCGGATTCGGAATAGTTGGAATCGTAATAACGGCCGTTGAAGGTCATCACGCAGGAATTGCCGCCATCCAGGCAGTAGGCTTCCCTGACGCCCAGTTCCTTCATGAAAACGGCCATCTGGTCGGTGGTGACACCGATGCTTTCATCATTGCGGCCCTGGGCTTCCACAAACACATATTCCAGCGGGCCCATCTGGGCAATGACCATGCGGGGGGCACGGACGGTGCTGTCAAAGCGGGTGCGGTAGGTTTCGGGCATGGGCATGATCTCGCCGTTTTTGATGAGGGTGGGGCCGAAGGTGAAGGCATTGATGATCTGATGCCCTTCTTTCAGGAAGGCCACCAGCTCTTCCGCCTTGGTGCCCACGAAGTTGTGCAGATCGCCGTTTTCGTCAATGACCAGCGCATCTTTTTCTTCGTTCAGCTCATACCGGAAGGGCACCCCCTGACGGTAGATCAGGCCGTCTTTGCGCTGCACATAGAAATCCCCGTTGATGGCCACCACGGCATTCTGGCGGCGGGCCATACGGCTGGGTCGGTCTGCCGTGATTTCGTTGGGCTTGCCGGCGGTATGGGTACGCAGCTGGGTGGGGCTTTTCACCTTGATCCAGGCGATGGAGTAGCGCACCCGGTCAATATCCCGGGTTTCCATACGGACGGACAGGCTTTCATCTTCGTAGGTTTCCCTGGAGGTGTAGCAGTCGGGGTTGGCCTTGGGACCGGCGGAAAAATCCACCGGCAGGTGGTATACATCTTCCGCCAGGCAGCAGGGGATCACAAGTGCGGCCAGCAAAATAAGGGCAAGCAGTTTTTTCATTCTTGTACTCCAGCGCGTATTAATAGGAACCGCCGGCGGTGATTTCCGGGGCATTGAGGGGAAGGTCGGTCAGGATACCCTTTTCCAGACGTTCTTTGGCTTCCTCCATGATTTTCACCGTGGCGGATACACCGCAGCGCACAGCGCCGGCATTGCGGCAGGCAAGCACCATGTCCAGCGTGCGGATACCGCCGGAAGCCTTCACTCGGACCTTCTGGGAAACGGCGGCGCGCATGAGCTGCACGTCGGCCACCGTGGCGCCGGCAGAACCGTAACCGGTGGAAGTTTTCACAAAATCGGCACCGGCAGCTTCGCTGAGGCGGCAGGCTGTTTTTTTCTGTTCATCGCTGAGATAGCAGGTTTCCAGAATCACCTTCAGGATGGCATCCCGGTGATGGGCGATTTCAGCCAGCTTGCGGATCTCTTCTTCCACATAGCTTTCTTCCCCATGGAGCATTTTGCCGATGTTGAGCACCATGTCCAACTCCCGGCAGCCGTCATCCAGCGCCTTTTCGGCTTCGAAGCACTTCACGCTCATATGATGGGCACCGTGGGGGAAGCCGATCACCGTGCAGGGCAGCACGTCGCTTCCGGCCAGTCGTTTGACCACCAGGGGCATGTCCCCGGGGCGGGCACAGACCGTGGCGGTATTGTACTGAAGGGCAATGTCACAGCCCTTGATGATGTCTTCTTCGGTGAGGAAGGGCTGCAGGGTGGAATGATCCAGCAGTTTTGCGATTTCATGCAGGGTGATGGCCATGGTGTGCATCCTCCTTTTATTTGCCTTTGCAGTATTTGCTCACGTAAGCGGCGGTCATTTCAAATTCTTCCGGAATCACCCGCAGCACCATGGGGGCACAGCGGGGGGTGTGGTAGAGAAGAATCTGGGACTGATGGGGTTTGTACTGTACGGATTGTACATCCTGCCAGAGCATGTGCCTTTCCTGGGCCATGCGCATCATCTGGCCGGCGGGGTTGAGCTGGTCATGGGCAGGGGAAGCGGTCTGCAGCCGGGCCCAGCTTTTCCGTCTCATGGGCTCATGCCAGGTTTGCAGATGAGCACCATGGGGGTCTACCACATAAACGTGCAGTTCCTTCCCCTGCAGATAAAGAAACAGGAAGGAGATCAGCAGCCCCAGGGGAAAGACGGCGAAAATCAGGGCGGGCAGATTGCCCTGCAGCACCCGGGTGGCCCCGGAAGGCCCCAGCAGCAGCGCATCCAGGCCGATCAGCAGCAAAAAACACAGCGCACACACCAGCAGCAGCGCCAGCAGAATGCTTTTCCAGGTGCGGCTGTCCGTCAGCGGCAGGAAGGGGATATTCCACATGTTGCGTTGGGACCCCGCTGCGGCGCGCTTGCCGCAGATGCGGCAAACGTCACCGGGGGATTCGGTTTTACAATGTTTGCAATAGGAATAGATCATTTCACAATCAGGCTTTCGCCGGTCATTTCGGCAGGAATTTCAAGGCCCATGCTGTCCAGCATGGTGGGGGCGATATCGGCCAGACGGCCGCCGCTGCGCAGCTGCTTGCCCACCAGAGCGGGATCACAGGCAATGAAGGGAACGGGGTTGGTGGTGTGGGCGGTGAAGATTTCGCCGGTGGCGGGGTCCACCATCTGGTCGGCATTGCCATGGTCGGCGGTGACGAAGGCACGGCCGCCCTTTTCCAGAATACGGCTGACCAGCTTGCCCACATCCTGATCCACTTCCTTCACGGCGGCAACGGCAGCATCCATCACACCGGTGTGGCCCACCATGTCGCAGTTGGCGAAGTTGAGGATCATGACGTCATACTTGCCGCTGTCGATGAGCTCCAGCGCCTTTTCGGTCACTTCGGGGGCGCTCATTTCGGGCTTCATGTCGAAGGTGGCAATCTTGGGGCTGTCGATGAGGAAACGTTCTTCACCTTCGTTGGGGGCTTCCACGCCGCCGTTGAAGAAGAAGGTGACGTGGGCATACTTCTGGGTTTCGGCAATGTGAGCCTGGGTGAGGTTCAGCTTAGCCAGGTACTGGCCCAGGGTGTTGTCCATGGAAGCGGGGGGATTGACAACCTTCAGGCCGGTGAAGGTGGCATCGTACTGGGTCATGGAAACGAACTGCACGGGGATGAAGCCCTTCTTGCGAACGAATCCGTTGAAATCGGGCATGATGAAGGTGCGGGTCAGCTGACGGGCACGGTCGGGCCGGAAATTGAAGAAGATGACGGAGTCATTTTCGTTGACGGTGGCAATGGCCTTGCCGTCTTCCACGATCACGGTGGGCAGCATGAATTCGTCGGTCTTGCCGTTGTCATAGCTGTTGAGCACGGCCTGCACGGGGCAGGTTTCTTCCACGCCTTCGCCCAGCACGATGGCATTGTAGCCCTTTTCCACGCGTTCCCAGATGTTGTCGCGATCCATGCCCCAGAAGCGGCCCTGGATGGAAGCCACACGGCCTACACCGATTTCCTGCAGCTTTTCCACCAGCTGCTTCATGTATTCGGCAGCGGAGGTGGGGGGCACGTCACGGCCGTCCAGCAGGCAGTGGATGAACACGTTTTTCACACCGCGCTTTTTGGCCATTTCCACCAGCGCATACAGGTGGGTGTTATGGCTGTGCACGCCGCCGTCGGACAGCAGGCCCATCAGGTGCAGGTTGCCGCCGTTTTCCTTCACGGCATCCATGGCCCAGATGAGGGGTTCCTTTTCAAAGAAGGTACCGTCCTGGATGTCCTTGGTGATGCGGGTGAGTTCCTGGTACACAATGCGGCCGGCGCCGATATTCAGATGGCCCACTTCGCTGTTGCCCATCTGGCCGTCCGGCAGACCTACGTCCATGCCGCTGGCACCCAGTTGGCAGGTGGGGAATTTCTGCATCAGTTTATCCAATTCGGGGGTGCCGGCAGTATAGATGGCATTGCCTTCGGTGGCGGGATTGATACCGAAACCGTCCATGATGATGAGAGCTGTCATTTTCTTATCCATAGCTTTTTATCTCCTGACCGGCGTTTCAAACGCCCATATTAACACAGCTTATATTATAATAGAATAAAGGCTTTGTTGCAAGGGCTCAAATGAGAAATTTGTGCAGGTGGCTGTCATGGCACGGTCAGGCGGAGTGCCGGCGGGGCTGCCCTTTGCCGGCGGCAATGGCCCGGCTGTTTTTTTGTCCGGAAAAGATGCAGAAATATCACTTGCGGCGGTATGGAAAAACAGATACAATAGAAAACAGAGAGAATTTAAAACAAGTGAAAGGGTGTTTCTGATGAAAAAAGCGACCCTGACCCTGCATCCCGATTTCAAAATCGGCGATATTTCCCACCGGCTGTTCGGCGCTTTTCTGGAGCCCATCGGTTCCATGGTAAACGGCAGCATGTTCAATCCCAAGCACCCCACGGCGGATGAACAGGGCTTCCGCAAGGATATGATCGACGGGCTGAAGGAAGCCGGGCTGCCCTGTGTGCGCCTGCCCGGCGGTAATTTTGTGTCCGGCTGGAATTGGAAAGATTCCATTGGCCCCATGAAGGAGCGGAAGGTGCGGCTGGATCCGGCCTGGTTCCAGTTTATTCCTAACGATGTGGGCCACGATGAATACCTGCAGTGGGCGGAAAAATGCGGTGCCGAAAGCCTGTATACGGTGAACCTGGGCACCGGCAATCTGCAGGATGCCATGGATATTGTGGAATACACCAATTTTGAAAAGGGCACCTATTGGTCCGATCTGCGCCGGAAAAACGGCCGGGAAAAGCCCTACAAGGTGAAAACCTGGTATCTGGGCAATGAAATGGACGGCCCCTGGCAGATTGCCTCTTATCAGAAGGATCCCCGGGCCTACGGTGTGCTGGCCCATGAAACCACCAAAGCCATGAAGTGGATCGACGGCAGCATTGAAACGGTGGCCTGCGCCTCTTCTTCGCCTTTCCTCAATCATTATCCGGATTGGGACCGGCAGGTGCTGGAACAGTGCTATGAAACGGTGGACTATATTTCCATGCATCATTACCACAGCGCACCGGTGGGCAATATTCCTGCGCTGATGGCCGGGTATCAGGCATTTGAAGACTATATCCGCACCGAAATTGCCCTGTGCGATTACATTGGCACAAGGCAGCGGGTGAAGAAAAAGATGATGCTGTCTCTGGATGAATATGCCGCATCCTACCGCCCGGCCAACGGTGCTTCCCTGGGCAACGGCGGACGGCAGCACGATATGAACTTCTATTCCTTCGATCCGGAACGGCGCTATGTGTTCCATGATCCGGACGATTGGAGCACCCGGCGCATGTTCCCCAAGCAGGGGGAAATGCCCCGGACCCTGGCCACGGCCTCCATTATGCTGACGCTGCTGCGCCATGCGGACCGTATCAGGATCGGCTGCTCCACCAGCGGGCTGGCTCAGCTGTGCGCCACCGACCGTGAGCATGTATGGAAGGGCGCGGCTTACTATCCCTTCACCCATCTGCTGCGCTATGCAAAAGGTGTTTCCCTGCAGCCGGTGGTGGAATGCGAAACCTATCAGGTGGACGGCTATGCCATTGACGACATGAACCAGTATGCCGGGTTTGAAAATGTGGCCTATGTGCAGGCTGCTGCTGCCCTGCAGGAAGATAAGAATGAACTGGCTGTGTTCGTGGTGAATGCGGATGACAAGGAAAGCCATCTGCTGAAAATGGATATGCGGGCCTTTGAGGGCTGGGAAATGGCGGAACATCAGGCAATGTACACCGAAGATGCCAATGCCTTCAACGATTTCGACCATCCCTTTGCCATCTGCCCCCGCCACAAGGAAATCAAACCCCTGGACAAGGGCTGCGCTGAAGCGGTGCTGGAACCCCTGTCCTGGCACATGATCCGTTTTGTGAAAAAATAACCAGGGCCAGCAGGGTCATTGACCCTGCACCCATTTCCGGACCAGGGCAGTGCCCTGGACCCGTTTCCGGAAATAGCAATCTGTTTCACACAAACAGTTTCCCGGTGGTACTTGGGGAGACCATGGAGGGGCTTTGCCCCCTCCACCCCCACAAGGGGCATCGCCCCTTGACCCAAAGCCAGAATTGGCAATCTGTTTCACACAAACAGTTTCCCGGTGAAGCAGAGCACCACACACACATATTTTTGCCGAGAACGAATGTGTTTTTGCGAATTGGGTGCGGCACAGCTGCACGCAGAAACCCCTTTGCAGAGGTAGATTGTTTCTTTGCGAGCTGGATGC
>JAFWYZ010000089.1 GCA_017517465.1 Clostridia bacterium
AACGATCATCAGGTCAAGGGCTCCAGCGGTTTCATCCACTTAAACGGCGAAACCCTCAGTTTCACAAAAAACGGCGAAGAAGCCCCTTCTGTTTCAGTCAGCATCCGCTATCAGCGCAAATGAGGAGGCACCATGAATACCGATTGGTCTGACCATGTGCAAGGGATCAATACACTGTACACCAGCCGGAAATTACGCTTCAACGATTTATTCAAGGAGCGTTACCTTCCCATTTTCAATTTACCCAAGGATCAGCCTCTCCGAATCCTTGAAATCGGCTGCGGCCCCGGTGCGCTGGCACAGGCATTGAAAAGATGGTATCCGCAAGCTGAAATCGTGGGGATTGACCGGGATACCGCATTCATTGAATATGCAAGGGGACATGTTCCCGGTGTCTGCTTTCTGGAAGGTGACGCAACGCAGCTTCCTTTTGCAGACGGCACATTTGACGTTACCATTTCCAATACCGTCAGCGAACACATTGAGCCAAAGGCTTTTTACGGCGAACAAATGCGTGTGCTGAAGCCAGACGGCATATGCATTGTTATTTCCGGACGCAGGGGCTATCATCATATGGCGCCATGTCTGGATGAAAATGAGTATGAACAGGCATTCTGGAAAAAAGTGCAGCAGCATGATCATTCCATGGAGACCTATCATGTGTGCCAATATCCGCTCAATGAGATGGAACATCCAAAGGCAATGGCGGCACACGGTTTTCGCAATATTACTACCGGCTATGCGCTTGTCGACCTGACACCTGATGATCCAAAGTATTCCAAGGAAATGGCACTTGATATGATCGAATCGGGAAGAGGGAATGATCTTGATGCGGTGCATTCAGCGCTCAAGTCTTTGCCAGAGCATATCAGCAGGGAAGAGGCTGAGAAAATGACGGCCATGATCAATGAAAAGTATGACCGCAGAATTTCTCTTTATCTTGCCGGTGAAAAACAATGGAATACATATGTTTCCATCGCTTTGATTGTTCGTGGAACCAAATGAAGTGAAAAATTGCCTGAAAAAGCTGCCGATAACGAAAAATTACTCCTTTGTGCACTGCCGTCTTTTCCGGGCATACCTGATGGGGGAGAAATCATTGCCTGCCATCATTCTCTTTTCATTTATTCGCAAAAGAAATCTTTTGCGAATATTATTGACATATTGAAGAGGGGTATGGTATGATATCTATGTGCTTTTATAAAAACAGACCGAATTATGTTTCTTCATCAGATGATTTGTCGATCCTGTCCGCTTTATGTCCTGTTATCTGATGGCTTCTGTTTATTTGATCATGCACAAAGATTTACTTTCTGATTCATTTTATTCTAACGCATTTTCTATTTTCAAACAGGAAAATACCTTACTGAAAATTTGAAAATGGCTTAGAATGGCACACATTACCGTTTGGAGGCTTCATATATGGCTGTACAGGAATCTTATAAAAAGCAATCGGATATTGCCAGATTGGAAAAGCTGCGTGCTCTTGAAAAAGAACTGCCCATCGTCTGCAGCGATTTTTTCCGCTCCATTTCCCAAACCACCAGTACCCTGACCCGCCTTGCTTATGCCTACGATTTCCGGCTGTTCATTCAGTTTCTGATCAAAGAGAATCCTTTGTTTGCCGAAAAGGAGCCTCGCCTCTTCGCAGAAGAAGACTTCGCAAAAGTAAAAGTACGGGATATTGAGGTCTTTCAGGATTACCTGACTCAATACTACGTAAATGACGAAGAAACCGGCGAAAGTCATGTTGTGCAGAACCATGAGCTGGGCATTATGCGTAAGCTTTGTTCCCTTCGATCTCTGTTTGAATACATGTTTAAAAATGGCATTGTGGAAGCCAATATCGCTACCCTCGTTTCCCTCCCCAAGAGCCATGAAAAGCCGATTCTGCGGCTTGAAGTGGACGAAATGCAAAAGATGCTGGATGCGGTCTATTCCGGTAACGGCTTGTCTGAACATCAGAAAAAGGTATCGGAAAACACAAAAAAGCGTGATCTGGCCATCATTTTGCTCTTTCTTGGTACGGGTATCCGCGTCAGCGAATGTGTGGGCATCAACCTGGATGACATTGATATGGAAAACAAGGCTTTTGTGGTTACCCGCAAAGGCGGCGATCAATCCATGCTTTATATGCCCGATTCCGTGGCGGAGGCTCTGGAAACGTATCTGGATGAACGCATAAAGATCGAACCTGTGGAAGGCCATGAAAATGCGCTTTTCTTATCCCTCCAAAGAAAACGGATCACGCAGCGTGCAGTGCAGAACCTGGTCAAGAAATACGCCCTGATTGCTGCACCGCTGAAAAAACGCATCAGCCCGCACAAGCTTCGCAGCACTTTCGGTACCAATCTGTACGAAGAAACCGGTGATATATATCTGGTTGCCGATGTTTTGGGACACACGGATGTCAATACTACCAGAAAGCATTACGCGGCCATGACCGATCAACATAAGCGTGAGGCTGCAAGACGCATTACCTTGCCCACAAAAAAAGAAGAATGACGGTTTCCCCCATCATTCTTCCGTAATGATCCCATCAATTTTGATGGTACGGTATTCATCATCACCCGTGACGCATTTCATGCAATTATCGCAAATCTTTTCCGGATCCAAATCACACCGGTCACATTCACCACAATCAATGCATTCCCGGTCGTAAAGCAGGCATTCCTTTTTCATTTCCGCATCTCCTTTTTAGAACAAATGTTTGCAAAACGCTTTACAAACATTTGTTTGCATGTTATAATACTTTCGTGTAAAACTGACGTAAGGATGTGTTCATATGCCCAGACGCCCCCACGGAGATACACAGCAGCGCATACTCCATTATATCCAAGAATACGTAGAAGTCAATGGTTATGCACCTTCTGTCCGCGAAATTGGTCAGGCGGTTGATTTGCGTTCCACCTCCACCGTCCATGGGCATCTGAGCCGTCTGGAAAAGAAGGGGCTTTTGCGACGTGAAGCCATGAAGCCCCGCACCATTGATTTGCATAAAGAGGATAAACCTACGGTCAAAAAGCTGCCTTTGCTTGGTAAAGTGGCCGCCGGCTCCCCCATTCTTGCCGAAGAAACCGCCGGCGAATTCATGACACTGCCGGAAGAAATTGTCGGCCGCGGCGATCACTTTATGCTGGAGATCCGTGGTGACAGTATGATCACCGCCGGTATTCTCAATGGCGATTACGTTGTTGTCAAAAAGCAGGAAACGGCCAATAACGGTGATATCGTCATTGCCATGATGGACGGCGATGCCACCTGCAAACGCTTCTTTAAAGAAGAAAACCATTTCCGTCTGCAGCCGGAAAACCCCACCATGGCCCCTATCATTGTTGACGATGTCACCATCCTGGGCAAAGTAACGGCTGTCATCCGTTCCTATCAGAAATAAACGGCAAAGAAAAAGCCAGGGTAGAAATACCCTGGCTTTTTTAGTGTTCAAAGCGCAGCCTGTAAGCCGGGTTCTGTCGAGAATGGCCATCTATCCAGGCGCAAAGTCGCCAATGCGCTCTAGCGATACTGTGGGAACAGGACGGGCAGCCCTATATGTCCCCGGATCTTGCACCGGATGGGGTTTACATGACGGCACAGTCGCCAGGCCGCCGGTGCGCTCTTACCGCACCTTTCCACCCTTACCGTTTATCACGGCGGTATCTCTCTGTTGCACTTGCCTTGGAGTCGCCTCCACCAGCCGTTAGCTGGCATCCTGCCCTGTGGTGCCCGGACTTTCCTCATACCTTGCGGCACGCGGCCATCCAGCTGCCTTTGAAGCACAAGTTGGATTTTATCACAAAAGCATTCTTTCGTCAACGCTTGCGCTTGGGAGAATTCTGCAGTTCCTTCCGATGCTTTGAAACGGCAATCGCCCAGTCACGCCGCTTGCGCTTTGCTTCGGTCTGAAGGCTTTTATATTCTCTCAGTGTTTTTTCTGTCAATTCGCCGCGCTCAATAGCCGCACGCACGGCACAGCCCGGTTCATTTTCATGTGTGCAATCAGAAAAGCGGCATTGCCCTTCAAAGTCAGCAACTGTTTTGAAGGTCTGCTGCAGCCCTTCTTCAGCGTCCAGCAGTGCCAGTTCACGCATGCCGGGCACATCAATCACCATGGCGCCATTGTCAAGAAAGATCATTTGCCGATGGGTGGTGGTATGGCGGCCTTTGCTGTCGTCTTCCCGGATACCGTTCACATCCATCACTTCACGTCCGGCCAGATAATTCACCAAGGTGGATTTACCCACACCGGAAGAACCAAGGAAGACGCTGATGCTGCCTGCAGGCATCCGCGATTCAATTTCATCGATGCCCTGGCCGGTCATCGCACTGATCAGCAGAACGTCGGTATCGGGAAGATCCGCTTTCGCTACCTGCAGCAGGTCTTCTGCAAACGGATTCACATCAGCCTTTGTGATAACCACCGTGCATTGGGCCTTCCCTTGTCTGCATACGGCCAGATATCGGTGCAGCCGCTTCAGGTTAAAATCATGATTGGCGGATGTCAGAATGAAAACTTCGTCCACATTGGCTGCAATGGCCTGTGCATTGGAAGCAGACCATGCATCAAAGCGCTGAATGTAGGTTTTTCTGGGCAAAGTTTCTGTAATCACACTATCCCCTGTTTCTACATACTGACACTTGACCAAGTCCCCGGTCACAGGATACGGAAAACGGGAATTGTGATAAAAATGACTGGCTTTCAGCTTGCCGTAATATTCTCCGTGTTCCTCATCCCGCAGGGCATAACGTTCTTTGTGGACAGCAATGATACGGGCAATAGATTCGTTTGAGTTCATTTTTCTTTTCTCCTTTGATTTGCCACAAAAAAACAGCTGAATGCAGCCTCAAACGGCATACACACAGCTGTTGATTGTGGTATGTTTTCATGTTCAGGTTTGCGGAAATTGGCATGTAAAGAACAGGCAATTCTGTACTCCCCCATGCCGGATATGCAGTTTTACCGGTTTACAACCACCGATTCCATCATTTTTTTCATATCACATATCCCCTTTCAACCTTTATTATGAAAACCCAAGGAGCAGCTTTACAGAATGATCAGCAATCTGCCACAGGTTTCACATTCGATCATTTCGCCGGCCTTGATCTTTCTGGTCACAGCGGAAGGCAGGCTCATATTGCAGCCGGTGCACTGGTCGTTATTCAGCTTGGCCAGCGGCGGGAAGCTGTGGCGCTTGATTGCTTCATACTTTTCCATGTAGGAAGCCTCAATGGGCTTAGCCAGCTCAGCTGCCTTTTTCTTCAGTTCTTCCAGCTCCACGGACTTTTCTTTGAATTCGGCATCATAAGCTACCTTCAGCTTATCAAATTCAGCCTTTGCCTTGGCAGCGCGCACCTTCACATCGTGCTGCAGCCGTTCACGGTCCGCCGCTTCCTTGCGAATACGCTTGATTTCCTGTTCGTAGGCTGTCAGATTATTCAGGAAGCGCTTGGCTTCATTCATATACTGCTGCACCATTTCAGCATTGGTGGCAGGTTCGTTCTCCATCTTCTGCTTCAGGGCACGGTACTGGTCTTCCGTCATGGAAACAGCATCCTTCAGCACTTCAAGACGGTCCGCCATGGCGCTCACTTCGCCTTCGATGCGCTTCATCACGTTCTGCTGGGTGACCAGATAATCACGGTATTTGACCAGCTTCTGGCGGTTGGGAGAACGCTTGATGGCATTTTCCATCCGGCTCACTTCCACATCAGCCTGCTGATATGCCCACAAAAGTTGAATCTGATCCATAAAGATGAACCTCCTTTATCCCAATCGTCCATAAGGGTTCTTATTGGACGAATTAACTATCACATTATATTCTACATCATTCAGCCATTTTTGTAAATAGCATACCAGCGCAGGAATCAAAGTGACTTCTGTGCCAAAATGACCGGCATCAAACATCACCATGTCTTCCATTACAGCAGCAATAGCATTATGATGGCGCACTTCGCCTGTCAGATAGGCATGGGCACCCAAAGCCTTGGCCTGGGTCCAGCCTTCATCATATGCGCCGCCGCACACGGCCACAGTAAGGATATTCTTTTCCATGTTGCCAAATGCCCTGGCATTTTCATCGATCTTTTCTTTGATTTCATCAAAAAGCAATTCAGCAGTCTTATTTTCAGCCAATTCCCCGACGAACAATAACCCTTCCTGGCGGATATTCTGCAAGCCCAACAGCCTTGCACAGGCCATGCTGCCGCTGAATTCGGATTTATCCAGGTTGGTATGGGCACTGATCAGGTTCAGATGATTCCGAATCATCTTGCATACAATCCGGGCTTCAGGATCATCCTCCACCAGATTTTTTCTAGCATGGAAAAACAAGGGATGATGAGTGATGATCAGCTCAGCATTCATTTCAATGGCTTCATCCACCACTTCTTCCGTGGCATCAAGCGCCACCAGCACCTTCGTCACCGGATTATTTCCGTGTCCGATGATAAGCCCCACGTTATCGTAGGGTTCAGCATTTTCAAACGGAGCTATTTCCTGAAGCTTCACAAGAATATCATTGACTGTCAGCTGCATTCTTCAGCGCCTCCTCGATCATGACAAGCTGTTTTTTGCCCTCGTCAGAGTTTTCACAGGACAAAACACCCCTTCGCCATTCCAAATAGGGTATGTAATGTTCTTTCTTTTGTTGCATCAACTTTGGCCCGATCAGCAGTTCCTCTTCGCTATAGCTTCCATCGCCGGGAACGGCATTGATCAAAATGTAGAATCGACCGCCGGCATGGGCAATCTCTTCGTCTTCAATCGTGTATCCGACCGAAACCAGCGCTTTTCTCAGAAGCGGTACTTCTGTATGAGCGGAAACGATCAAACGGGCTCCCTGCAGTTTGTCTTTTCCCTGCTGAAGAATGGTCGCAATTGTTTTTCCGCCCATCCCAAGCACGGCAATAGCATCCGCCTTTTCATGCAGCACCAGCAAACCGTCTCCTACGCAGAAATCAGCACGTTCTGCCATACCGTGCATGCTGATCAGCCTTTTTGCTTTTTCAAGCGAAGGGGCACTCAAATCACTGACACACATCCGTTTGCAGCGGTTATGTGCCAATAAATAACATGATAACCGCCCGTGATCGGCGCCGATATCGGCACCGTATGCACAGGCGGGAAACATATTTGCAGCCTTTTGCAGGCGTTCATCCAAGAGCGGTAATCTCATCAGTCCAGATAATCCTTCAGTTTCTTGCTGCGGCTGGGGTGACGCAGTTTGCGCAGCGCCTTCGCCTCGATCTGGCGAATACGTTCGCGGGTCACCTTGAATTCCTTGCCCACTTCTTCCAGTGTACGCTGATGGCCGTCATCCAGGCCAAACCGCAGACGCAGCACCTTTTCTTCGCGGGGGGTCAGGGTTTCAAGCACATCCCACAGCTGCTCCTTCATCAGAGCATGAGAAGCAGCTTCGGCAGGCGCAGGTGCATTGTCATCCTCAATAAAATCACCCAGGTGGCTGTCTTCTTCTTCACCGATGGGGGTTTCCAAAGAAACAGGCTCCTGTGCAATTTTGATAATTTCGCGCACTTTCCCTTCGCTGATGCCCATGGCCTTTGCAATTTCCTCAGGAGAGGGTTCACGGCCGTATTCCTGGAGCAGCTGACGGGAAACACGGATCAGCTTGTTGATGGTTTCCACCATATGTACCGGAATGCGGATGGTGCGGGCCTGATCCGCAATGGCACGGGTGATAGCCTGGCGGATCCACCAGGTGGCATAGGTGGAGAACTTATAACCCTTGCGATAATCAAATTTTTCCACGGCTTTGATCAGGCCCAGATTGCCTTCCTGAATCAAATCCAGGAACAGCATACCGCGGCCTACATAGCGCTTTGCAATGGAAACCACCAGACGCAGGTTCGCTTCAGCCAGCTTTTTCTTGGCTTCCTCGTCCCCCTGCTCCATCTTCATGGCAATTTCAATTTCTTCCTCAGCCGTCAGAAGGGGCACCCGGCCGATTTCCTTCAGATACATCCGGACAGGGTCATCAATGCTGACACCTTCAGGAACGGAAAGATCCAAATCTTCTGGTTCAGGCTCAGTTTGCTGTACGGGCATTTCGCCGTCACGTGTTACCACGATTCCCATGCCTTCAAAGGTTTCCAGAATCATGTCAAACTGTTCCGGATCGATTTCATAGGCAGACAATTTGTTGATCACTTCATCATAGGTGAGCACACCCTTGCTCTTGCCCAATTCGTACAGTTCATTCAGCTTTGCCTGTTTTGCATCCACATGCGCACTCATGGCTCTCATTCTCCTTCCTGCCTTCAGTGACCCTGTTGTTTTAACTGAGCCAGTTCTTTGGAAAGTTGCATAACCTCTTTCAATGCTTTTGTCTTTGCGGCTTCGTCTTCAGCCGTGCGCATGAAGTCGGTCAGTTCGTAAATGTGTTGCTGTAAACGTTGTATCTGTAATCGCCGCAGGCAGTCCTGGGCCACGGAAGCAGGATTCTTTTTTTCTTCGTCAGACAGTACAGTAAATACTTCCCCTGCTGCCTGCCGCACTTCATCCTGCTCTGCTTCGGCCATGATTTGCGCCGATTTTTTTCCGGTGAGAATTTCTTCGGCGATGGTTCTGAATACGGGATGTGAAAAGTCTTCCGCCTTCACAGTTCCTTGTGGCAGCTTGTTCATGGACAGAAGCGCCAATAGGGTTTGCTCGGTCTTATAGGTTTCCGGAAGGCGGTTTTTACGCACTGGATAGTCTTTCCTGGTTTCTGCAGGCTTATGCTGCCCCATGTCTTCAGGCTTGATCCCAATCTGTGCCATCAGCACTTCTTTTGAAAAACCGGTCTGCACGCTGAGCGCTTCCAGATGGTTTTCCATTTCCACAGGTTCTTTTACCTTTTTCAGCACCTGAGCACAGCGCTTGGCATACTCGGTACGACCCTCCTGGGTTTCAAGATCAAAATTTTTGCGGATACGCTGCATTTGGAACGTGACAGAGCCGATGGGACGTACTGCAAGGAACGCATCTGCCCCCCGTTGCCGGATCATTTCATCCGGATCCAGGCCATCGGGAAAGCTGAGCACTTTGACCGGAACGCCCTCTGCTTCGAAAATGGATATTGCACGTTCGATGGCATGCTGTCCTGCTTCGTCACCGTCATAGGCGATCCATACTTGGGGAGCATACCTTTTCAGCAGCCTTGCCTGTTCATTGGT
>JAFWYZ010000090.1 GCA_017517465.1 Clostridia bacterium
AAGAAGCCAACATCGATTGGAACACCATCTATGACATGCAGGCCAATGGCACCTGGACCTGGGCTGCTTGGGAAGAACTGCTGAAGCAGTGCACTCAGGACACCGATAACGACGGTATCGTTGACAAGTGGGGCGTTTCCGGCTCTGGCGACGATATGTACGTCCTGGCCACCTTTGCCAACGGCGGCGCTTTCTTCGACTATGATGCCGAAGGCAAGCTGCAGCCCGTTATGAACAGCAACGAAACCGTTGAAGCTCTGAACTGGGGCAAGACCATCCAGGCCAACTACTGGATGCACACTCCCGAAGGCGCTAACTGGGATTGGTACAAGCAGGCTTGGAAGGAAGGCCAGTTTGCTTTCTACGTATACCAGACCTACGGCGGCTACAACGACAATTCCGAAATGGCTGACATGGAAGACGAATGGGGCTGCGTTGCTTTCCCCGTGCCCGTGGAAGGCGGCAACTACCTGCACGTTGCTTCTGAAAACACCACTCTGATCCCCAACGTGTACACTGCTGAAGAAGTCCAGAAGATCGCTTTCTTCATCGACCTGTGGACCAACCCCACTCCTGGCTACGATGATGAAGACGCTTGGATCGGCAACAAGTACAACTACACCGACGAACGCGCTGTGGACGAAACCTACGCCATGCTGCGTGACGGTTCCCACGCTGTGGACAACAAGGTCGTGTACCTGGGCACCCAGAACGACATCCTCGGCGGCTCCCTGCTGTGGAACCTGGCCGGCGGTGACGTCGCTGCTCTGATCGAAGCTGGCATGCCCGCTTGGCAGGCTGCTTGCGACACCTTCAACGCTAAGTAAGATTGGCGCTGAGAGATCAGCAATAGCTAAATAAAAAGGGCCGCTGTGCGAAAGCACAGCGGCTTTTTTGTGTGCAGTTTTAGGCGGATTATGCTATAATGAAGCGAAGGAGGGATAGTGATGGAAATTCGGATCGGGGAATTTGAATTTTCCGAAGTCTGGGACGGCGTGCTGTATAAGAAGCTGAAAGACTATCCTTTCATTTCCCAGTGGGAATTAAAGAGTATTGCTCAGTTTGTACTGTATGAGAAGCAGCATGGACGGGAATGCACATTGATCTGCGAACATAACGGCATCCGAAAAAAGGCGGAGGATGTTATGCTGCATCCTGAAAAATATCTTTCCGCTGAAACGCCGGCATTGATCCAGGAATGTACGGCTTGCCTGCATCATGGGTGTTTGACAAAATGGGTGTGCCATACGGCATCGCCGGAAAATGCGAAGAAAATTCTTGACAGCGGAAAATTGCTCTCCGCTGTGGGAGCCCGGAACCTGCCTGCAGAGCAACTGATGCTGGAAGCAAGGAATGCTGCGCATGATCCGGCGGATTATTTTCATTATGTGATGCTCAGCTGGGGGAATTGTCAGGCAG
Source organism: Clostridia bacterium (assembly GCA_017517465.1). Classification (GTDB taxonomy): domain Bacteria; phylum Bacillota; class Clostridia; order Christensenellales; family Aristaeellaceae; genus RUG563. The sequence continues at coordinate 1,420 of JAFWYZ010000090.1, forward strand.
GAGATCGGCTGGTGATGGAAAGAAAGTTGGGCAGATTTCCGGAAGAAAAAGATCTGAGCGAACGCTTCACACCTGGGGTGCGGTTTTATTTCAACTTTGATCGCCTGACCAGGCACCCCAATGCTGTTTTTGATGGCATGCTGCCGGTAAAAATTCGGGATGAAATTGTGCTGGAAGACTGGGTGGAGCTTATTGTAATCCCCAAAGAAATGCAGGATGAGATGCTGATGCATATTCCGAAAAATTTGCTGTCGAAAATTGTTTTTGTGGAAAATGATTGTCCGGATATATGGTCATGGAGCAAAAAAGTGTACGAAATAGTGGAAACAACCGAAGGTTGAGTGAAAAATCAACCGGAAGTAGAGAAAAAAGCGCGGATTTCAACCAATGGTCTGTTCAAAATCGGTTCGATGAATGGTACAGTAAAGCCATGAAAAAGAAAGGAGTCGAACGACAATGAATGAAACTTTAGGCAGACGCATCGCCAATGCCCGGAAAGAACGTGGTATGACCCAGGATCAGCTGGCAGAGAAAATGGGGGTCAGTGCTCAGGCGGTGAGCAAATGGGAAAACGATCAGACGTGCCCAGATGTGACGCTTTTGCCTCAATTGGCGAAGCTGTTTGGAGTGACGGTGGATGAATTGCTCTGCGGCAAGGCAGAACCTGAAGTGCAGCTGGTGCCCCAAGCGCAGCGCAAGGACATCAAGGACATGATGCTGCGCATGAAGGTGGATACCGGGGATGGAGACCGGGTACGCATTTCCGTGCCCATGGCGCTGGTACAGGTGGCCGCGGAAACAGGGATGGCTATGCCCCAGGTGAGCGGCAATCCGGCTTTGCAGCAGATCGATTTTGCGCAGATTTTGTCCATGGTGGAAAAAGGCGTGATGGGCAATCTGATGGAAGTGGAAACCAATGACGGCACTACGGTGTACATTTATGTGGAGTGAAGCCATGAGGATTTTTGTGACAGAAAATGGGGAAACCAAGGTGAATCTGCATCTGCCTACCGGGCTGCTGCTGAACCCGTTTTCGGCTACCATTGCCCCTGTTTTCATGAAGGCAGAGGATGGTACCCGCTATACTGGGGAGCAGCTGCGCAAAGCGGTGCAGGAGCTGCGGGAATACATCAAAAATCATCCGGAATGGGTCATGGTGGAAGTGGATACCCATACCGGCGGGCATGTGGAAATCAAGCTATAAGGAGCAGGCATGGATACGGAAACGATTCTGTTTTTTGACGGACATCCGGCGGCGCTTCCGCTGTATGAGGTGCTGTTGAAGAAGCTGAAAATATATGTGCCGGAAGTGGAAATCAGGGTGCAGAAGACACAGATCAGTTTCTACAGGAAGCATTTGTTTGGCTGTGTTTCTTTTCTACCGGTAAGAAAGCAGCGCCCGGAATGCTTTCTGACCTTGACCTTCGGGCTGGGATATGCGCTGGGGCACCCACGGGTGGATCAGATGACGGAGCCTTATCCGGGCCGCTATACCCACCACATAATGCTCACAGGAACAGAGGATGCGGATGAAGAGCTGATGAACTGGCTGGCAGAAGCAGCTGCATTTGCCGCCACTAAAAAGTAATACTTTTTTTGCCGGGGCAGGAAGATGCTCCGGTTTTCGCAACCAACGGTAGCGCAAATGTACCTGCAGATGCATGGATAAATGGAAATCTCTGTGGTACAGTAGGGCAGGAGGCGAGGAAAATGAATTTATGTGAGAAGCTGCAGCTGCTGCGCAAAAGCAAGGGCTATACCCAGGAAAAACTGGCGGAGGAATTGAACGTATCCCGCCAGGCTGTTGCCAAATGGGAAAGCGGCATGGCATATCCGGACATTGAGAATCTGCTGCGGATCAGCGATCTGTTGCATGTGACGGTGGATTATCTGGTGCGGCAGCAGGCATGCGAAATGATGCCTGTGCGGGCTGCAGAAAATGACATAAAGGCATTGATCCGTTTCCGGCTGAAGGCCAATTGCAGCACCTATGCAGCCTACATGAACGAAGTGCCCTCCACCAGGCTGGATTCCCATGATTTCCGCTATGAAGAGGGTGAATGGGCGTACCATGATACCTATGTGGGCGGCGAGCAGTTTGCCGGGGAAGAAGCGGTATGGAAAGCCGGCCGGGCCGTGTATGCCATGAATTATACGGGCAGGGTGCTGGGGGAAACGTTCAGCGGTCATTTTCTGAAGGAAGCCCTGCGGGCTGCGGATGAGCAAATGCCTTACCGGGGACCGGCATATTATCAGCAAGGGGAATATGTGTACAAGTGCCGGGTGAACGGCGATGTGCAGTGGTTTCAGGGATATGAGGAAATCTTTTGCCGCGGGGAAAAAGTGTATGAATGCTTTTTCCACGGCGGATTGCTGAAATAAAAAATCGAATGAAAAAACCGCCAGGAGTGGGTATTCCTGCCGGTTTTGCTTTGGGAAATGGATGATCAGTGGACCACGTAGGCAAGATCCAGAATGGAGAAATCCTTCATCTGATCCCCTTCAGCCATGCGCAGTTCCACGGTGTGGGTTTTTGTCACATCACCGATGCCGATGATTTCCGTGACAGGGTTTCCCCAGGCGGAGGAGGAATTGCCGCTGAGGGTCTTTTTCAGCACACCGTCCACCCAGATTTCCATATTGCCGCATTTTGCATTGTTTTCCTGCTTGAAAACAATGAACATGGGGCCGCCCTGAATTTCCAGCACCATGGGATCGGCTTTGGTGAACATGGTGTGCTTCCAGCCCTTCAGATAGGAATAGCAGGCAACCACTGCCTGGGGGAAGCTGCCTTCGGTTTTGATGATGGGGTCACCGGGGCGGATGTTTGTCAGGTTTTCACAGAAATTGCCGATAACGGGGGTTTCGGGCATGGTATAGGGGGCAGCAGGGGAAGCTGCAGCCTGATCAAAGTAGTAGGCCACCATATCGGCAATGAAGGCATGGCCTTCGGTGGTGGGGTGGGCATAGTCCTTGGAATAATCGGAAAACTGCATACGTCCGGCGGTGAATTCCGGCTGCAGGGCATTCTTGACACTGATCATGCCCAGGTCATAATAAGCGCCGATCTGGCTCATATGGGGCTGGCAGGAATAGCCGGAATTGAGCAGGGTAAAAATGAGCACCACAGCAGGCTGGGTTTCGCTTTGCAAAAGCCTCCGCACCAGGCTTTCGTACACCATCTGGCTCTGCTTATCGTTGGCATCGTTGACGGCAAATTCGATGAACACCACATCCGGGGATTTGGAAAGCACATCCTGCTCCAGCCTGGTGATGCCAAGGCGGGAGGGGGTGCCGGAGATGCCGGCATTCACATAATGCACCTTTTCCGGATCGGCAGCAAATTTTTCGGCAAATGCCTTGGCGGAAAGGGCAGCGTAGCAGTGGGTCTTCTGGGGAGAGGCAGAGGCGCCTTCGGTGATGGAACCGCCAAGGTACACCAGCGTCACATCCTGCCCCTGCCGGGCTTTTTCCATGGCAGCATGGATACGCGCAGTGTTGCCGACACTCAGCAGGGAACGCTGTACCATTTCTTCGGTGAACAGGCTGTCTTCAGCAGCGGCGCCGGGCAGGGCAATGCCGCACAGCAGCGTGCAGGCCAGGATCAGGGAGAATAAATCTTTCCAGTTCATGATGAGTACTCCTTTCGTAAAAAAGAGCCCTGCACTGATGAAAGGCAGGGCGAAAAGGCAATAAAATTATTCAGCCGGCACGGCGGAACCGTATGCCCTGATGGGATTGCCGTCCTTGTCAAATTCGGTGGTATAGCGGATGCGGAAGGGAATATGGTCGTCCGTCAGGGGAATAACCGCTTCCGCACTGGCAAGGCCCGCATCGATGCTTTGCATCAGCACACGGTAACGCTCAGCCCCCTTGGGGGAAATGACGTGGCTTTCGATGGCGGATTCCGGATAATTGCACACCAGCTTGGGCAGGCCCAAATCCCGCATGCAGCGGAAGCAGGGCTTCATTTCCTTGGTCCGGATATCGTATTCCCAGTAGTAGATGTTCACCTGCTCACTGGCGGCACGGAACAGCTTTTCGTTCTGAAGGGCCTCCAGCTGGCTGTTCTTTTCTTTGGTGATGTTGCGGATGAGGATATAGAACATCACATTGTCGGAGCTGTTGGCGATCATGCGCATGGAAATGCGGACGCAGATGGGCTCCTTGTTCACAGGGGAAAGGCTCCAGGTTTCGCATTCCTGTTCGGAATCGGTTCTGATGGCACGCTCTGCCGTTTCCAGCAGGATATTCTTGTTCTGTTCATCCATGTTGTCGAAGGGCTGCCACTTGAGCACATCTTCTTCCGTCAGGTTTTCTCCCAACTCCTGAATGAACTTTTTATTGATGCGCACCAGATCCAGACGGCGGTTGCGGTATTCCATGACGGCAGCGCCGCCCACATAGTTGTTGAAAATCAGGGTTTCGATGCTCATGGGATTCCAGAACTGGGCGGAGTTCATCTTTTCGATCAACTGCATGGGAGGCTTGATTTCCCCCACGCGCTGACGCTTGACCAGCTCAAAGAATTCTTCCTCGGGGATGGGCCGGGAATAAAGGAAGCCCTGCACATAGCTGCAGCCGATGGAGGCCAGGAAATCGGCCTGTTCTTTATGCTCCACACCTTCGCCGATAATGGGCAGGCCCAGCCATTTGGCCATGCGCACAAGGCCGGTGAGGATCACGGCGCCGTTGTTTTTGTTGCTGCCCTCATCGGAAAGCAGGCGCATATCCAGCTTCAGCGTATCCAGATCCAGGTTTTTCAGCATGTTCAGGGAAGAATAACCGCTGCCGAAATCGTCCATTTCCACGTTGAAGCCCAGCTTGTGCATCTTTTCGATGAAATAGGTCAGCTTTTCGATGCCATCCAGCATGGCGGACTCGGTGATCTCCACCCGCAGCCATTCCACCGGCACATCGTATTTCCTGCGGATAGCTTCCATCTGCTCCGGCATATCGGGGTAGAGGATATCCAGCCGGCTGACGTTGACCGAAAGGGGCACAGGCTGTACCTTTTCGTCCATCATGCGGCGAAGCAGGGCGCAGGTCTTTTCAAAGACAAACAAATCCAGCTTCACGATGAAATTGTTCTTTTCCAATACGGGAATAAAGACACCGGGGGAAATAATGCCGCGGGTGGGATGCAGCCAGCGCACCAGCGCTTCTGCGCCCACCAGCTGACCGGTGGTATGATTATACTGGGACTGATAATAGACCTTGAAATGCTCTTCTTCCAGGGCCTTGCCCATGTTATTGATAATTTCCTGTTCCAGCAGCAGCTGGGTGCGCATGGAGGTGTGATAGTAAATATACCGCTTATCCACGGACTCCTTTACAAAGGAGCAGGCAAGCAGCGCACGGGCGATCATTCCATCGGGGCGGATGTCGGAACGGTTGGTCACATAGACGCCGATGTGGCAGATCACTTCAAAATCAGGGGCACAGTTTTCAATGATACGGGAAAACTCATCCAGCCTGCGGGGCAGGGAATCGTCCCTGATGGGAACGAAGAGACAGAAATGGTCGGAATGGGTGCGGGTGGCAAGGCTGCCTTCGCCGCCCAGCTTTTCAATCTGACCGGCTACGAACAAAAGCAGCTTATCACCGCCGTCAGAGCCAAACAGATCATTGATTACCTTAAACCGCTGCAGGTTGAAGCAGAGCATGGCATATTTGCCGTTTTCCATGCCCTTGGGATCGATATCCGCATACAAAGCGACTGCTTTCTGGAAAGAGGTATAGGAAAGAAGCCCGGTCAGGCTGTCTCTTTCATACGGCTCCTTCAACATAGGGTGCACTCCCTTTCTCCTTGGTGCCTCGGCAGGAACGGTTATGCAAAATTTTCGCAATCTTTCATAACTACATTATATCCCTACAGCGTATGAAATGCAAGTGAAAATCGGCAAAAAGCGCGGGGATTCAGTACAGAAAAAGGCTAAACAGGTGACAAAAATGCGCAAACAGTGCCGGAAAACTTCTGCGGCGGTTTATTCCGCCTGTGCGGTAAGATCATAGACATCGGCGGCGATGATGCGGCCGTTGACGAAGGTGCCGGGCTGCAGCTCCCGGTTGCACAGCAGCAGGATTTCGCCGTCGGCATCCGGGGCTTCCCACTGGGAACGGGCGGTGTAGGTGCCATCCTGCCAGCCGGTGACCAGCATTTTTTCTTCCTTGCCGATGCGCAGGCTGTTGCGGGCCTTGCTGATTTTTGCCTGCAGGGCCATCAGCATTTCCAGCCGCTCTTCCTTGATTTCCTCTGGCAGCTGGCCCGGCATATCGAAGGCAGGGGTATCGTCTTCGGGGGAGAAGGTGAAGGCGCCCATGCGGTCAAACTGCATTTCTTCGGTGAAGTCCATCAGCTGTTTGAAATCGTCTTCCGTTTCGCCGGGGAAGCCCACGATGAAGGTGGTGCGCAGGCAGAAGCCCCGCTCCCGGGCCCCGCGAAGCATGCTGCGGATATGCGCCAGCGTACCTCTGCGGTTCATGCTTTGGAGCATGGCAGGGGAGGCATGCTGGAGGGGCAGATCCAGGTATTTGCAGATGTTTTTGTATTTGGCCATCACGTCCAGGGTTTTTTCATCCAGCTCATCGGGATACATATACAGTGCACGCAGCCATTCCACGCCTTCCACCTTGGCGGCGGCTTCCAGCAGGGAAGAGAGGCTGTCGCTGGTATCAATGCCGTAGCGGGTGGTATCCTGGGCGATGAGGATGTGCTCCTTCACCCCCTGCTTTGCCAGCAGGTTCATTTCAGCCAGGATAGCTTCCCGGCTTCTGGAGCGGTAAGGCCCGCGGATGAGGGGAATGGCGCAATAGGCACAGCGGTTATCACAGCCGTCGCCGGTTTTGATATAGGCAGAATAAGGCGGCGTGGTCAGCACCCGGCCGCATTCCATGAAGTGATGGCTGACGGTGATGTTGTTCCCCTTTTCGCCGTCCAGCGCCTTTTCCAGCATGGGCAGCAGCTTGTCATACTGGTTCACACCCAGCATCACATCGATTTCGGGGATTTCATCCAGTAGTGTCTCGCCGTAGCGCTGGGTAAGACAGCCGGTGGCACAAAGCACCCGGCAACGGCCGTTTTCTTTATATTCCGCCATCTCCAGGATGGTATCAATGGCCTCTTCCTTGGCAGGGGCAATAAAGCCGCAGGTATTGACGATGATGATTTCCGCCTGGGCAGGGTCATCCGTCAGGATACAGCCGGCATTTTTCAGCATGCCCAGCATCTGTTCGGAATCCACCCGGTTTTTCACACAGCCAAGGGCGATCATGCCCACAGTTTTTCCCTGCAGTTTCTGTGCCATAGGAACACTCCCTTTGCTTTCAGCATTCTACATATTCTATCACAAAAGCCCCCTGTTTCACAAGCCCCGGCAGGAAAAACCAGGGGTTTGCCGAAAGGATTTTACTGTATGAAAGGGGAGAGGAAAATGACGGCACAGGAAATGTGGAAGGCCTATTGCATGGCGACGGGAACCGAAGAAACGGAATATGAAGCATGGCCCTTTGGCGATGATCCGGATCTGCTGGCAGCGCTGGTGCTGGCAGGAAAAAAGCAGGCCACATCATCTGCGTATGATCTGTACGCACTGGAGGGAGAAAATATCCCGGAAAAAGGGGAGAAAAGCGTGATCCTCAATAGCCGTGATGAAGCGGTGTGCATCATTGAAAATACAGCTGTTTCTGTGCTTCCCTATGACGAAGTGACGCAGGAAATGGCGGCCATGGAAGGGGAAGGGGACAGGAGCCTGGCATACTGGCGGCAGGTGCATGAACGTTTCTTCCGGCAGGACATGGCACAAAGCGGATTGTGTTTTCATGAAAAGATGCCGGTGGTGTTTGAACAGTTCCGGGTCATCTGGCCGGTAAAGAAAGGGTAAAGGCGATTAGATTTTCTCTTGCACGGAAAGGGTAAATCTGTTATGATATAAGATGTACGATTATTGAGGAGGTTATCTCATCATGGGTGAATTTTTCGAAAGTTTGCTGGGGAATGTAGCCTATTTTACCTGGCAGCAGCCCATCATGTGGCTGATCGGCGCGGTGCTGATTTACCTGGCCATCAAAAAGGACATGGAACCCAGCCTGCTGCTTCCCATGGGCTTTGGTGCAATTCTTGTGAACCTGCCCAACTCCGGCGCCATTGAAACGCTGGAAACCCTGTTCATGGCCGGTATCGACAACGAACTGTTCCCTTTGCTTCTGTTCATTGGTATCGGTGCCATGATCGACTTTGGCCCGGTGCTCAATAACCCCAAGCTCATGCTCTTTGGCGCTGCTGCGCAGTTTGGTATTTTCTTTACCCTGATGATGGCCAGCGTATGCGGCTTCCTGCCCAATGACGCTGCTTCCATCGCTGTCATCGGTGCTGCCGACGGCCCCACGTCCATCGTTGTGGCCCAGGCGCTGGGCAGCAAGTATCTGGGTGCCATCATGGTGGCCGCCTATTCCTACATGGCCCTGGTGCCCATCGTACAGCCTCCGGTGATCAAGCTGCTCACCACCAAGCAGGAACGTCTCATCCGTATGCCCTATGAACAGAAGAACGTGACCAAGACCACCCGCATTCTGTTCCCCATCATTGTCACCATGCTGGTGGGCATTATTGCCCCCGGTGCCGTGGCGCTGATCGGTTTTTTGATGTTCGGCAACCTGCTGCGTGAATGCGGTGTGCTGAACTCCCTTTCCGAAACCGCCCAGAAGGTGCTGGCAAACCTGATCACCCTGTTCCTGGGCCTCACCATTGCCTTCCGTATGCAGGCCCACGAATTCCTCAGCCCCGACACCCTGCTGATCATGGGTCTGGGTCTGGTGGCTTTCATTGTGGACACCGCCGGCGGTGTGATGTTTGCCAAGGTGATGAATATCTTCAGCAAGAAGAAGATCAACCCCATGATCGGTGCCTGCGGCATCAGTGCGTTCCCCATGAGCAGCCGTGTGGTGCATAAGATGGGCCTGAAGGAAGATCCCCAGAATTTCCTGCTCATGCACACTGTGGGCGTCAACGTTTCCGGCCAGATCGCTTCCGTGATCGCCGGCGGCCTGATCCTCAGCTTCTTTATGTAAGGAGGGAATTGAAAATGAAAAAGATTTTGTCTGTTCTGTTCCTTCTGGTAATGCTGTTCACGGCTGTGATGCCTGTGGCCATGGCGGAAGAGATGACTTCCGCTGCTGAGGAAACGGTGATCGGCGGTGCTGACGAACCCACTGCCATCGTGGTGACCGAAGCGGAAGAAACCAAGGAAGAAACCAAGGAAGAAACCAAGGAAGAAACCAAGGAAGAAACCAAGGAAGAAAAGCCCCTTTCCATCGGTGAAGCAGCCCTGTACATGCTCAAGGGCATGGTGGGCATCTTCCTGGTGACCGGCATGATCATTCTGGTGCTGGTGATCATGGATAAAGTGGGCAACCGCAAGAAGGAAGAAGAATAATTCTGATGTAAAAGAAGCCGTGCATGTGCGCGGCTTCTTTTTGTGTGGGGAGACCTGCGGGGCTTTGTCCCTGCACCCATTCTCCGGAAACGGCAACATTGATCTGACAAACAATGTGCCGGTGTTACCAGTACCACGCAGGACCCCCTTCGCAGAGGAAGATCGTGTTTTTGCGAGTTGGGTGTGTCATCGCCACTACACCATGGGCTGGGCGGCGGAACACCGCCGGCCGGTTCCTGAAGCTTCATGCGGAAACCCGATAGAACGATCCGTTTCCATCATCGCAGGAAGGGTGCAGGGCGGATCGTCCTGCCGGATTCTTGTTTTGCGAAAAGAAATGTGGTAAAATATACGAAAGTGAAAATAGATTATTTCACCGGGAGGAAATTATATGTTGATGAATAAAACGATGAAAGCGTTGCTGGAAGATAAGGCCATTGCCCGGATTGCACCGGAGGCCATCAGCACCTGGGATCTTTCCAAGGAAGAATTTTATCATTATACCCTGCAGGAAATGAAGGACAAAATGGGCTGGGGCAATCTGGAAAGAGGCTTTACCCGCTTGTTTGAAGCAGCCCGGGGGGATTATTATCATCCGTTGTATTCCGAGGCGGAATGTGCAGATGCTCCGGCGAAAAAACGGGCCAGCCTGGTGTGGTTCCCCTCCGATGACAAGGAAGCGGATCAGCGGCCTTTCATTTTCCTGGTGCCCGGCGGCGGCTTTGTGAATGTGTGGAACCTGACGGAAGGATGGCCGGTGGCCCAGCATTTTAATGCGAAGGGCTACCATGTGTTTATCCTCACGTATCAGGTGCGGGTGCATGCAACGGCTGTGCAGGCCATGGGCGATATGGCACGGGCTATGGAGATCATCCGGGCAAAGAAGGATCAGTTCCATGTGGATCCTGACAAATACATCACCTGCGGCTTTTCTGCCGGTGGGTATATTGTGTGTCTGTGGAACACGGAAAAGGGCTATCGTGCCTTTGATTTGCCCAAGCCCCAGGCCTGCTTCCCCATCTATCCGGTGACCAGTTATCGGCTGATGGAGGCGGAAGAATGGGGCGAAGGGGAAAATCCGGATGAATTTGCCATGGCAGGGGTTGGCTGCACCATGGAAGAAGCCCGCAACAGCTGTTTTGAAATTCCCGAGCATGTGGAAGGTTTTCCGCCCACGGCGCTCTTTCTGGCAGCAGGAGACGAGCTGGTGCCCCCGGAGCACTCGAAAAAAGTGGCAAGGGCCCTGCAGGCAGCCGGGATCCCCTGCCGTATGGAAATCGGCGAAACCGGCGGACATGGCTTTGCTGACGGCACGGGTATGTGCATGGAAGGCTGGCCGGAAAGAGCCATTGAATGGTACGAAGGGGAAATTCGATGAACGGTGTGAACAAAACCCTGTATATCCCTCTGTACGGGAAGGCGTATGTGAGCCGCAAGGGCATCATTTTGCAGGATCGGAAAGCAGAGGAAATCTGGCAGGCGGAGGGCTTTCCGCTGAAGGGCAAGGCGAAATCCCGGTGGCTGGCTTATTACATGGCCATGCGTGCCCGGGTGTTTGACCGGTGGACGGAACAGCAGCTGCAGTACAATCCGGATGTGGTGGTGCTGCACATTGGCTGCGGCATGGACAGCCGCGTGCTGCGTGTGAAAGAGCAGGCAGCAGCGTGGTTTGACGTGGATTTTGCCGAAGTGATCGAGGAGCGGAAGCGCTATTTTCCGGAAGGAAACGGCTATGCCATGCTGGCCGGAGATGCCAGGCAGACAAACTGGCTGGAGGCCCTGCCGGATGGGAAGGATGCGGTTGTGGTGCTGGAGGGCATCAGCATGTACCTGACCCAGGAGGAACGCAGGCAGCTGATGCAGGCCCTGTGCCGCAAATTCCGAAGCGTACAGGTGATGGAAGATTTCTACACCGGTCTGGCGGTGAAAATGTCCCGGATGAAAAACCCTGTGCATGCTGTGGGGGTGGGGCAGGTGCATGGTATGGATGACCCCAATGAAGAAATAAGGGGCACCGGCATGGGCTATTTCAAGCAGCATGATATGACCCCCGACGTACTGGTGAATGAATTGCAGGGCCTGGAGCGGATGCTTTTTAGGAAGCTGTATGCCGGAAAGCTTTCGGATCGGCTGTACCGGATATATGAATTCCAGAAGGGACGGGACTGACCTCCGGCTGTAAAGACACAACTGTAATCCGCAGTGACGGCTGTTGTGCCGGCGTTTTTTCGGGCGGATTTTCAGGCAAAATGGAGAGAAAAAAGAAATTTGAAAAAATCGAAAAAAATTTCAAAAAACCCCTTTACAAACCCTTTTCGTTGTGCTATACTAAGTCTCGTTCGCGGGGCATTAGCGCAGTTGGTAGCGCACAACACTGGCAGTGTTGGGGTCAGGAGTTCGAGTCTCCTATGCTCCACCAGAAGCACGAAGATCACTGATCTTCGTGTTTTTTGTTGTATCAAAAAAGCTGCATCGGAGGATGCAGCGGATGAGGAAAGCGCGGCTCAGAAGGAAATGAAGCTGTTGTCCAGCTTCAGGGCAATCAGCTCCAGCAATTCCACGGTGCGGTAGGTGCCGTTGACAACTTGCTGGGGTGCGCTGTCACAGAAGATGTTGTTGTAGCTGAAGTCCGACATGACAGCAGAAACGGAAGAGGAGGAGCAGCCGATTTTCAGGGCAATCAGCTCCAGCAATTCCACAGTGCGGTATGTGCCGTTGACCTGCTGCTGAGGTGCGCTGTCGCAGAAGATGTTGTTGTAGCTGAAGTCCGACATGACAGCGGAAACGGAGGAAGAGGAGCAGCCAAGCTTCAGGGCAATCAATTCCAGCAATTCCACGGTGCGGTAGGTGCCGTTGACAGCCTGCTGGGGTGCGCTGTCACAGAAGATGTTGTTGTAGCTGAAGTCCGACATGACAGCGGAAACGGAGGAAGAGGAGCAGCCGATTTTCAGGGCAATCAGCTCCAGCATTTCCACGGTGCGGTAGGTGCCGTTGACAAACTGCTGGGGTGCGCTGTCGCAGAAAATGTTGTTATAGCTGAAGTCGGACATGACAGAGGATATGGAGGAAGATGCGCAGCCGTATTCTTTGGCGATGATCTCCAGCATTTCCACGGTGCGGTAAGAACCGTTGACCTGCTGCTGAGGGGCACTATCACAGAAGATGTTGTTATAGCTGAAATCAGACATGACGGAGCTGATCTGGGATGCGTATGTGCCGGCATGAGCGGACGGAATGGCCAGTGAGAACAAACAGATGAACACCAAAAAGACAGAGAAAGCCCTTTTCATAAATCATTCCTCCCATGCTTTTGTATCAAGCTTTTATTGATTATAGTATATCCCAATTTCTTCCTCGTGTCAATTGATGGAAATTGATTTCTTGACCCTGCATGAAAGAAATGATAGAATAACCTTAACGAAAAAACAAAGGGAATGAACGGAATGCATCTTGATCAGGAAATGATGAAAGCCGAATTGACGGCGCTGGTAAACCGCGCTTTTTCCTTGCCTGAGGTGAAATGTATCCGGGTGCGGGATACAGTGATCTGCCGGGGAAGAGAAAAGGCAGACCGTATTTGTGAAGCGGTGGAAAAAAGCTGGCACGATTATCTGAGCGATGTGGATCTGCGCATTGAGGTGCAGCTGCATCCGGACAGCGGTGTGACACAGGAAGAATATACAGCCGGGATTGAGCGCTTTGGCTTTGATCGGGAAACCTGCTTTGGCCGCAGCTTTATTCCGCAGAAAAGTATGTGGCGGCTGGCATTGAAAAACGGTGTACGGTTTGACGTGGGTTTTTCTGTGGAATGGAGCCCGGAAGGGGAAAAGCTGGCTGCTTTTCCTCAGGTGGAGGAAGACGAAGACGGACCGGTTGGCGAGCTTGTCTGGCCCATGAAAAGGGCAGATGCGTTCTGGTTTGTGCAGGTGCAGGCACTGGGCAAGCTGTTCCGCAACGATTATCTGATTGCCGATCATCTGGCGCACATGGGGCTCAATGAAACGCTGGAGCAGCAGATGGTGATGCGGGATATCCGCTACGGCACCAATCATCACCGCTACGGCTATGCGGAAAAAAGGGGCTATGAAGAGTATCTGGAGGAATGCCCTTTCCTGACCGGGGACAAGAACCGGGATGCCATTGCCCGGAAGCTGTATGCGGCGGCCATGGCCTATGAGGAATATCTGAACTGTTTCCACACCAACTGGAATGACCAAAGCTGGTATTTCTTTGACCTGTGGGAATGCTATGAGCGGCAGGGAAAACCGGATGTATACTGACGGAAGGAACAAAGAACAGGAGGAGGATCAGATGGCCTTGTATTGCGAAAACTGCATGAAAATGATTGAAAATACTGTCTGTCCGGAATGTGAACGGATGGGCAGAGAACCCCGGGACATGGATGAAGTGTTCCTGGCGGAAAGGGGCCATCCCTGGAGCGATATGCTGTGCGATGTGCTGCGGCAGGAGGGCATTCCTTCCCTGCGCCGGGGTTCCCTTGGCGCGGGTATGATGATGACCATCGGACATTTTCTGGATCTGGAAAGCGTGTATGTGAATTACTGCCATCTGGAAAAGGCCAGGGAAATCTACGACAGCCTGTTTGGGGCCGGTGAAATGCTGAGCGGAGAAGATGCTGATGATGAGATGGAGTGAGCGGTAAACCTACGGAAAGCCCTCCTGGGATATGAATGGCCTGTGCCGCTGGGAAAGGGGCCATGCTTCCCTGTGCCTGAGCTATACGGACAATGACGGCGGCAATCTGTCCCTTAGCTATTTGTATGAGCCGTAAATAGGAAGTCCTCCTTTCCGGAGGACTTGTTTTACAAATAAAAATTATCGATAAACAATAAAAATATATTGACAAGCAGAGAAAAACATGATACACTGAAGGGGAAAAGGAGGCTTGATGAACATGAACAGAAAAGCAATGGTAGCCTGTCTGAAAGGCATTGTGGTGACTTTGGTAGTGCTGTGTGCGCTGTTTTTCTTTGGATTGCTGCCCATGGAGGGGAGATTGCTGATGGAGCTGGAAAAGGATCTGGCCTGGGCGTACTGGCCCTGTCTGATCTGGGCATGGCTGTTTGCTGTGCCGGTGTTTGGGGCAGCGGTGCCTGCGTGGCAGATTTTTGATACCCTGAAGGAGAAGGGAAAGGCTTTTTGCAGTGAAAACAGCCGCCGTTTCCGCCTGATTGCGTTTTGCAGCTGGGCCAGTGCGTTCATTTTCCTGGCCGGGCTGATTATTATGGGGGCCAATGGCGTGGGCAGCGGGCCGCTGTGGTTTGCGGTGGCGCCGATGCTGTTGCTGGGATTGTGTGCCTTTGGCTTTGCCTGCTTTGCCATGAGCGGGCTGGTGAAGGAAAGCGCGGAAATGAAGGAAGAAAACGAACTGACGGTGTGAGG
>JAFWYZ010000091.1 GCA_017517465.1 Clostridia bacterium
TCCTTGGTGCGGCGTTCCGTCTGGAAAAGGGCGATCAGGCCGAAATTGAAGAAAAAATGCGGGATTTTGCCAAGCGGCGCAGGGATAAGCAGCCTTTGGAATACCCCAGCGCAGGCTCCTTTTTCAAACGGCCCACCGGATATTTTGCCGGGGCACTGATCGAACAGAGCCAATTGAAGGGCGTATCTGTGGGCGGTGCCCAGGTGAGCGAAAAGCACGCAGGTTTTCTGATCAATACCGGCAATGCCACTGCCTCCGATTTTCTGCAGCTGATGAAGCTGGTGCAGGACACGGTGATGGAAAAATTCGGTGTGCAGATGGAAAACGAAGTGCGCATTGTGGGGAATGATCCATGAGCTTTTCATCCACAGTGAAGGAAGAATTGCTGCGAGCACTGCCTGAAAAAGGGTGCTGCATGCTCAGCGAAATCAGCGCCTATACCCAGAGTATTGCATCCCTGCGGCTTGCCGGGGGCGGCCGGGTAAAGGTGGTTTATGAAACGGAAAACTCTGCCCTGGCCAAACGTATTTTTCTGTTATTGAAAAAAAGGCTGGAAATCACCGCCTCCCTCTCCTTTACCCGGTATGCAAGGCTTGGGGGAAGAAGAGGATGTATTCTGACGGTCAATGAGCAGGACAGCCGGCACTTGCTGGTATCCTTGCGCATGCTGAGGGAAGAAGAATCGGGTTCTGTGTTCAAGGGGGTTCCCCGTGCTGCCATGACCCGGCGCTGCTGCAGGGCCGCCTTTGTGAGAGCGGCTTTCCTGGGAGCCGGATCGGTACAGGATCCGGAGCACGGGTATCATCTGGAGTTTGTCACATCCCAGAGCAAGGCGGAGATTTTGACCGGCATTCTGGAAAAGAGCAATCTTTCCTGGGGGATGACGGACAGGCGGGGCAGCAAGCTGGTGTATATCCGAAAAGGGGATGACGTGGTCAGCTGCCTGGCGTTGATGGGTGCCCATCAGGCGCTGATGGAAATGGAAAACGTGCGCATTCTGCGCGCTTCCCGCAATCAGGCCAACCGGGCTACCAACTGCGACCAGGCCAACCTGAACAAGCAGTTATCCGCCGGGGCCAGACAGGCTGCAGCCATTACCGCCTATTCTCTCAGGCACAGCCTGGGGGGGCTTCCCAAAGATTTGCAGGAAATTGGGCGGCTGCGGATGCTGAACCCGGATGTGTCTTTGGAAGAACTGGGAAAAATGTTATCTGAGCCGGTGGGAAAATCCGGCGCCAATCATAAAATGCGAAAACTGATGCAAATCATTGATGCGGATGAAAAAGCATAGCGAAGGTGAAAAGAAATGGTCCGCTGCTCTTTGGATTTATCAAAGGTAACACCCCTGAACCGGCTGCAGATTGAAAGGCTGGTGCGCCTGGCAGGAAGGTATTCCTCCCGTGTGCTGTATGAGCACAAAAACCGTATGATCAACGGCAAATCCATGCTGGGCCTGCTTTCCATGGGCGTGACGGGCATGGATGAAGTGATCCTGACGGTGGAAGGGGAAGATGAAGAGGCCGCCGCTGAAGCGCTGCGCCTGGCCCTGGAGGAAGGCCTGGCACCGCCCAAGGACATGAGCGATGCCGACAAGATTGTGCAGTATATCAAAGAAAAGTACCAGGAGATACTGAAAGAAAATCTGGTGGGCATTTACCTGCACGGTTCACTTGCGGCGGACTGCTTCCACTGGGAAACCAGTGATATTGATTTCCTGGTGGCGGTGAATGAGGAGCCGGCGGTGGAAAAGAAAATTGCGCTGGTAGAAACGCTGTATGCGCTGAAGAAAGATGCGCCCCCTGCGGGGTTCGAGATGAGCGTGATGCTGGCTGCGGACTGCAAACAGCCTCAGCCGCCCATGCCCTATGTGCTGCATTATTCCAACCGCTGGACAGAAGAATATGAAAAGGATCCCCGGGGATACTGCGAAAAAATGCATGGCAATGACCCGGACCTGACCACCCATATCCTCTCCCTGCATGCCTATGGCGAAACGGTGCTGGGGCCGGGGGTGAACCGGGTGTTTGGCAGCATCAAAAAGGAAGATGCCATGGAAGCCATCCGCAGCGATCTTTCCGATGCTGCAGAATCGCTGGATAAAAATCCGGTGTATGTGGTATTGACGCTGTGCCGGGCGCTGGCTTACTTTAGGGAAAACCTGGTGCTGACCAAGAAAACGGGCGGCGAATGGGCGCTGAAGAATATGCATCATCGGTATCAGGGGGTCATTCAGGCGGCGCTGAATGCCTATAACGAAAGCCGCGAAATGTATTTTGACCGTGAACGGGCAGAGGATCTGTGCTACGATATCATGGAAGAAATGAGCGCTGAATAAACAAAAAAACAGTATAAAGAAATCCGGGAAGAATCACTCTTCCCGAATTTTTTTATTTCAGTAGGTATCCCGAAGGGAACGAAGGGTAAGCTGCTTTTCCAGTTCCTGTCTGGTGAGGGGGATGGACAGGTTTTGCTTTTCCAGTACCACGGTGCGCTGTTCACCGGTGAGACTGAAATAATTATCGGAGAAAACGGCATCCGCTTCCGTCAGATCCAATTCCACCCGATGGGCAAAATGAGATGCATTCAGGTGCAGAAGAAATGCATTCTCCCTTTCTTCCACGGTGCAGGAGAGGGTGGAATGGGGCAGGTTCAGCTGCTTGGGTTTTACGAAGAATGCCACGTCACTGTGGAGAAAAACACCGTTGAGGAACAGCTGATATTCAAAATAGGTTTGACGTTCCTTGTCTTTCACCAGATCCGCAAAATCCTGCTGCACAACGCATTCGGTGGTGAAGGGATCGAGGATACCGTCCTTTTCGTTCTGCCACAGGATATGCCCCTGCATGTCCTTCACAAAGGCCTTGATGCGGTAAGGCTGGGAGATGCGCTGTTCGTTGAGCACATACAGCCCCATCGCAGTGCCGTCATCCAGAATGGAGGCGGTGCAGGGGGAGAAGAAACGCTTGGCCGCATAATGCAGGGCCTTCCAGCGGCCAAAGCTGTCAATGGAGGACCAACTGGCCACCGGCCAGCAGTCATTTACCTGCCAATAGGTGGCGCCCATGCAGATGGGCCGGTTCCTGCGCCAGTGCTCTACACCGTATTGAATGGCCTGGGCCTGCAGCAGCTGGGATACATAGAGCAGGGAAGAAAAATCCTTGGGATAGCGGTAGGTGTCGGACAGGTAATAGAGGATGATGCCGTTTGCGGAGCCGTTTTTCTGGTGGCTTTCCATGACAGGGCTGAAGATGTTCCGGTCTTCTTCGGCGGTGAAGGCTTCCACGGTTTTCAGGCAGGGGAAGGATTCAAAGCCGAATTCGGAGCAGAAGCGGTACAGATGCTTGCGGTAATCGGTGAAGGGACGTCTGCCGTGCCACACGCTCCAGTCGTGCACATCACCGTACTGATCATCACTGGTACGGTCAAAATTGCCAAAGGAGGAGGGGGAGGAGGGCCAGAAGTAGGTCTGGGGATCCAGCTGTTTGATGAGCCGGGGCATTACATATTCAAACTGATGCACATAATCGTTTTTCATCTTGGGGGGTAGCTTCAGAAAGCCGCTCCAGCCCACCCAGGCGCTTTCCAATTCGTTGTTTCCGCACCACAGGGCCAGGGATGCGTGATGGCGCAGCCGGCGGATGTTGTCTGTCAGCTCCGCGGTGATGTTTTCTTCAAAATGTGCATTGAAATCATAGGCATTGCAGGCGAACATGCAGTCCTGCCACACCATGATGCCATACCGGTCACACAGGTCATAAAAATCGTCGGAGGGATAAAATCCGCCGCCCCAGACACGGAGGGTGTTGTAATTGGCCATTTTGCAGCTGTGGATCAGCTTTTCGGTACGTTCACTGGTAATACGGGAGAGGATATTGTCTTCCGGAATGTAGTTGGCACCCATTGCGAAAAACTTGACGCCGTTGACGGTGATGGCGAATTCGCGGCCGTTTTCATCCATGCCGTCGGACATGGTGACGGTACGAAGGCCTAGGGTCTTTTGGACAGCATTACGCTGTGTGCCATTTTCGGTGAGAATAACATTCAGCTGATACAGCGGTTGTTCCCCCAGTCCGTTGGGCCACCAAAGCAGAGGATTTTCCACCGCCAGGGAAAGCACGGTGTTCTCCTCGGCTTTTTGGGTGACAGAAAGAGTATCACCGGCAGGGGTGGTGAGGAGGGCTGTGAGGGTGACATCGCTGCCCTCTGCCAGATGCGCTACAGCACTTTGGATTTTCAGGGTCACTTTACCCTCTTCGTGGTGCTGAATGGGATACACATCCCAAAGCTCAGCACCGTCGCAGGCCTTGATGTAAATGGGCTTCCAGATGCCTGCATCGGGCAGCTGAGGGCCCCAGTCCCAGCCGAACATGTAATGGGCCTTGCGCAGGTGTTCGTTACCGGGCATACAGCCGGTGGACACAAAATTGCCGGGGATTGTGGCATAGCGTTCATTGATAAAACGGATGGGGGAGGCAAACAGCACATGGATGCGGTTGCAGCCTTTTTTCAGATAGGGCTTCACATCCGCTTCCCAGGTGCGGTGCATATTATCCGCCTGCAAAATTACCTGACCGTTCAGGGTGACCGTCGCCAGGGTATCCAGCCCTTCACAGACCAGGGTGAGCCGTTCATGCTGCAAAAGGGTGGCGTCAGCTTCGAAATCGAATTGATATTCATAGTCATTTTCAAACAGATCCCGGGCTGCATATTCATTTTCCCGGTAAAAGGGGTCTTCCGTCATACCGTTTTGGAGCAGGTCATTCAGTACAGAACCGGGAACGGTGGCAGGATGCCAGAGAGGGTCCTGCGTGCAGCGGAATTGCCACTTGCCGTGAAGCATCAATGTATCCATGTATGTACTTCTCCAATCCTGGATTTTTCTGTCCTCATGATACCAGAATCATGTCCCAAAGTCAAAAGAAAAAGTTTGAAAAACATATGAAAAAGCGTTGACAGAGAATAAGAATTGTGGTAATATAATCTACGGCTTGAAAGAGCCTGTGCCAAAGACAGCCGGTGCACCCGGGTCCTGTATAAGGTGAAGCCTTACAGCAGGGATTGTACGGAGTGCTTAAAGGGTAACACCGCCAGCCGAGGTGCGAGGAAGCATGATTTCGTTAAGATTATTTATGCCCTTGTGCCCATGCACAGGGGTTTCTTTTATTCCTGGCCGGACGGAAGGTGAAAAAGAAAATGAGCAAGAATCTTGAAATCAAGAAGGTAGCTGTTGCTGAAATCGTTGAAAAGTTCAAGAGCGCCCAGTCCATGGTTGTATGTTCCTTCAATGGCCTCAATGTGGAAAAGGTGACCGAGCTGCGTAAGTTGTGCCGTGAAAAGAACGTGCAGTATTGCGTGCTGAAGAACCGTCTGGTGCTGCGCGCCATGCAGGAACTGGGCATCACTGGCCTGGAAAACCTGATGGAAGGCCCCAACGCTTTCGTGTTCGGTACCGGTGACGTGACTGACGCTCCCAAGGTGATCAATCAGTTCATCGAAAAGAACAAGCTGCAGTCTCTGGAAATCAAGGGCGGTCTGATGGGCGAAGAAGTGCTGGATGCCAAGGGCGTCAAGGCGATCGCTGCCCTGCCCGGCCGGGAAGAACTGCTGGCCACTCTGGTGGGCTGCCTGGTATCTCCCATTTCCTCTCTGGTGGCCGTTCTGGACGAAATTGCCGAAAAGAAGGAAGCTGCCTAATTCTCAATGCCGCATGATACATGCGAACCAAACAAAAATTTAACCTACAAATAATGGAGGAAGAGTACAATGACTCATCAGGAAATTCTGGACGCCATCAAGGCAATGTCCCTGCTTGAAATCAAAGAACTGGTTGACGCCATGAAGGAAGAATTCGGCGTGACCGGCGCTATCGCCGTTGCCGGCGGTGCTGCTCCCGCTGCCGCTGCTGCTGCTGAAGAAGAAAAGACCGAATTCGACGTGGTTCTGGTTGATGCCGGCTCCGAAAAGATCAAGGTCATCAAGGCTGTGCGTGAATACGTGGCTGGCCTGGGCCTGAAGGAAGCCAAGGAATTCGTGGAAGCCGTTCCGAAGGCCATCAAGGAAGGCGTGTCCAAGGAAGAAGCCGAAAAGGTCAAGGCTGCTTTCGCCGAAATCGGCGCCAAGGTGGAAATCAAGTAATTTCTGCTTGCCAAATAGCAAAAATGCCCGGAGGAGAAATCCTTCGGGCTTTTTATTTTTTTGAAGGGGCTGTGCTGCCGGGACAGATGCAGTGCTTGTCATCCTGGGGATGGTATGATATGATAAAGAAAAATTCTTTGTGAAAGGTTTAGATGCTGCCTATGGAACCGAAGGACTATACCGTTATCAGAATCGAAGGGGAATACGCTTATCTCCAGCCTGATCACGCGCCTGCAGATGAAGCGCTTTTTGTGGCCATGGCACTGCTTCCTGCCCAGGTGGATGTGGGGACCCGGCTGCATTACGAAATGTTTTCCTATACGGTCATTGAATAAGGGAAGGCATACAGAAAATCCCCCGGAACAATGCGGTTCCGGGGGGTTCATTATTTGCGGTTATAGAAAGCCTGGATGTCGATATTGAAAAAACCGAACAATACATCATTGGTGGGGCTGCCTTCTTCATCACTCCACAGATGACGGGCATAGCTGTAATCGCGGTTATCTACCCGATATGTGCAGCAGGAATCGGTGGCCAGCAGAAGATCTGTCTGGGTGCCGTCATTCAGCCACAGTTTCAGGGTTGCGGTGAAAGGACAGCCGGCCACAGGCCCACCCTTGTCTTCTGCATTGGTGAGAAGGGGAGAAAGTTCGGCAAGAAGAGAGGCGTCTGTGCAGGTGATGGGGGAATAGTTTTCCAGGCAGAGCTGGGCTTTTGTGATGCCGTTCAGGCTTTCGGGACGGAAAGAGGTGCTGCCTTGTGTGTCCTTCGGGGTTTTGCGGATCCATCCGGCAGCACCGCGCAGACTGACGCATACCCAGCCGCTGATGGTATCATCCTGGTATTCGGTGAGGATGGGCAGCTTTGTGCCCTGATCCAGCAGAGCCACTCTGGGGGACATCACATCTGGATAGGCATACACCTGTGTGCTGTCATCGCACACATACCATGCAGGGTCCATCATCAGGTAATCATTGCGCACCCAGCCGGTTTTGCTGCCGTCTGCATAATAGATTTTTGCATAGCCGTCCCAGCTTTCGATCACCGGAGGGGTATTCCCATAAAGCAGGGTACCTACCTTTTTTCCGCCCTGATCCCCACGGTTATCCAAAATGGACAGGCTTTCGCACAGCACCACCGCAGGGGTACATTCAAGACCCGTCCATGCCTTGAAATCTTCATCCACACCGGTGGCGGGCAGGATATCAGCAAGGGCTGAGGCAGCGCAGCAAAGAAGCAATAACAGCGTGATCACAAATTTCTTCATCGGTTTGTATTCCTTTCCATGTGATTCACTGATAGAACGAAGGAGCTAATGAAAAAAATCCCAAAGCATGAAAACTTTGGGATGAAAATTCTTATTGATTTTTTGTTTCAGTCACAAGGGTATCTTCCTGCCCGCGGTATACCACGAACTTGCAGAACAGAAATTCCAGCACGAAATTGGCGATCATGGTAAGGGCCAGGATCAGAAAATCGTTCCAGCCGGCTTGTTCTGCCAGATGGCCCAGCCAGGTGGACAGGGGGGTGAACACCGCATAGAATCCCAGCACCTTCAGCATGGCCACCTTGATATTGGCGGCGGATTTGAAGGTATAGCGGCGGTTCAGGGTGAAGTTCCACAGGATGGAGAGCAAAAGGGAAGGCAGATAACACACCCAGTAATTTTTGATGAACAATTCCAGCAGCGAAAAGGAGGCAATCTGGATCAGCCCGGCGGAAGCAGAGAAGAGGGTGAATTTCAGCATCTGCAGCCAGTTTTTCTTTTCGTTCATGGGGACAGCCCTTTCTTATTTCAGAAGATCGTCAAACAGGCGGATGTTTTCGAATTTGGCTTCCAATGCGCCGCTTTGGATTTTCTTGATCACGTCCACAATGCGGTCATTGATGGGGGTGGGGATATTCTTCTTTTTGCCGCAGGAACACACCACACCGTTGATGGCATCCACCTCGCAGGGCTTTTTGTTCTTCAGGTCCTGCAGCATGGAA